>CAYOQB010000175.1:0-10522 GCA_964406035.1 uncultured Solibacteraceae bacterium
CCATTCATTTGCGTGCACGATGCGCTTCGGCCGAGGAAGCCGAGGGGTTGCTGGCGGAAGTGGGCGATCCGATTCTGCGGCTGCTGGGCAACCGCGTGTACTCGACCGACGGCGACGCGCTGGAAACGGTGATCGGCAAGCGGCTGCGGGAGGCGAAAGCCACGCTGGCGGTGGCGGAGAGTTGCACGGGAGGGCTGGTGGCGGCGCGGATCACGTCCATCGCCGGCAGCTCGGACTACTTCGTGGGCGGCTTTCTGACGTACAACAACGCGATGAAGACGGCGCAGTTGGGGGTGCCGGAGAAGCTGATCGCGGAACACACGGCGGTGAGCGAGCCGGTGGCAAGGGCGATGGCCGAAGGCGCACGCGAGCGCACGGGCGCGACGTGGGCAGTGTCGGTGACGGGAGAGGCGGGTCCGGAATCGTCGAGCGGGGCGGATGTGGGGACGCTGTGGATCGGGATCGCGGGACCGTTTGGATCGGAAGCTCAGCAGGTGAAGTTTCCGGGGGACCGGGAACGGGTGCGGACGTGGGGAGCGCAAGCCGTCCTAAATTTGCTGCGGCTCAGGTTAGGGTAAATGCGAAAGAAGAAGGAGCGGCAGCAGCGCGAGGCCGCAGCCGAACCAGCACGCAAGCTGGACTGGATTCCTTTTGTCGAGAAACACTCACCCTGGCTGGCGCTGATCCTGGTAGCCGTAGCCACCTTCCGAATCGTCGCCACCTACGACATTTTCAACCACACCGTGGACGAGCCGGCGCACGTCGCCTCCGGCATCGAGTACCTGGCTAAGAATCAATACACGCTGGAACCCCATCATCCGCCGCTGGGGCGCCTGGCGGTGGCCCTGTGGCCGTTCCTGGACGGGAGGCGGCCGTACGGGCGGCAGGATTACATAGCCGAAGGCGTGTTGATCCTGTATGACGGAGCGCAGTATGACCGGACGCTGGCGCATGCACGGACGGGAGTGCTGCCGTTCTTCTGGATTGCCTGCGCGGTGGTGTTCCTGGGAGGGCTGTACCTGGGACGGCTGCCGGCGCTGCTGGCGCTGCTGATCTTCACCACAACTCCGCTGGTGCTGGCGCACTCCGGGCTCGCGACCAACGATACGGCAGGGACGGCGTTCACGGGCGCGTGCGTGCTCTCGTGGATCTGGTGCGCGCGCAAGCCGGGAGCGGCGCGGGGCGCGGTGGCGGGAGTGATGAGCGCGCTGGCGCTGCTGTCGAAGTTCTCCTCCCTGCTGTTCGTTCCGGCGGCGCTGGCGGCGATCCTGGCGGCGTGGATCTGGCGGTCGAAGCCGCCGGTGGGTGCGTTTCTGCGATCCATGCTGTTGCCGCTGGCGGTGGCGATCCCGGTGGGGCTGCTGGCGGTGTGGGCGGGATACGGATTTTCGACCGGCCCGGTGGCGTTCCTGGAGAACCAGAACCTGCCCGCGCCCGCGTTATGGCAGGGCATTCACGACCTGGTGAAGCACAATGACGAAGGCCACCCGGCGTACCTTCTGGGCGAGTGGGGACGCAAGGGCTGGTGGTATTTCTTCCCGGTGCTGATCCTGTTCAAGACGCCGGTGGCGCTTCTGATGCTGCTGGCGATCGGGGCGGCGATCGCGTGGCGGCAGCCGCGGGCGCTGCTGCCGTTGGCGGCCGCGCTGGCGATCGTGGCGGTGTCGATGCCCAGCCGGATCAATATCGGGCTGCGGCACGTGATGCCGGCTTACATCGGATTCGCGCTGGTGGCCGGTGTCGCGGCGGCGGAATGGCTGCGGCGGGACCGGGCACGGCGCTGGTCCGCGGCGGCGCTGCTCGCGTGGCTGGTGCTGAGCGTGGGCGTCTCGCATCCGGATTACCTGCCGTACTTCAACTTCCTGGCGGGAGACGAGCCGGAGCGGATCGCGGTGGACTCGGATCTGGACTGGGGTCAGGACATGAAGCGGTTAAGCAAACGGCTGCGGGAACTGGGCGCCGAGCAGGTAACCTTCAACCCCTTCACGCGAGCTTATCTGGAGGCGGCGCACGGCTTCCCGAAGATCCAGGAGACCGACCCGCTGCAGCCGTCGCCGGGCTGGAACGCGGTGAGCCTGACGGTGTGGAAGGTGGCGCGCTTCGGCCTGTTTCACGAGCATCGGGAGATCGTGCTGTGGCCGGAACGGGCCAAACCGAATGAGCGCGTCGGCAAGGGCGTGCTGCTGTATTACGTGCCGCCGCCGCGCTAGCGGATCCACTTCTCGAGGTAGCGCTTCGCGGCGGCGATCCCCTCGAACTCGGCCTGCTTCTCGCCTTCGAATTCGATGCCGATCCAGCCGGAGTATTTGGAATCGGCCACCAGCTTCATCATGCGGTCCAGATCGATGGCGGGATGCGACAGGTTGGGTCCGAACTCAAAGCACTTGAAGCTCACGGCGCGCGCGTAAGGCATCATCTTGCGAATCGACTCGTACTTGTCGACGCCTTTGTCGAAGTTGCCGAAGTCGGGGAGCAGGCCGAGGTTCTGGAGCTTAGCCTTTTTGGCGAAGCCGGTGAGGATGTCGGCGTTGCCGGAGATGCCGCCGTGGTTTTCGATCAGCACATTGAGCTTGCGCCCGGCGGCGAACTCGCAGAGGCGGCCGAAGCCTTCCTGTGCCCACCCGTAGAAGGAATCCATTTCGGCGGGCGTTTTCGGAGCGGCATCCGTATACATGTTGACGCGGATGGCGTGACAGCCGAGCTCGGCGGCGATGTCGCACCAGCGGAAGTGATTCTCGGCGGCTTTCAGGCGCTCGATGCGCTGGGAATGGGCGAGCTCGCCTTCGCCGTCGATCATGATGAGGACGGCCTGTGTGCCGGTGGAAGCGACGTTCTTCTTGAGAGCTTTGACGTAGTCGCGTGTGGGCGCGGCCCAGAGCTGGTTCACGAATTCCAGGCCCTCGATGCCGAACTGCTCGCGGGCGACGCGGGGGAAGTCGAGGTTGGAGAGAAGGCGGCTTTGGATGGCGCGGTGGAGCGACCACTGCGCGAGTGAAACTTTGAATCGCGGATCCGCGGCTTTCAGGGTCGCGGCGGCGGCGCCGAGACCGGCGGCGATGAGATTGCGTCTGGTCATCCCCGCCGATCTTAGTACAGCGGCGCGGTTAGCGTCCAGGCTTGCGGACGCCGCGTTTGCCGCGGGTCTCTTCCAGCTTCTTCCGCTGCTCCTCGGTGAGGATGGGCTGGAGCTTGGCCTGGAAGCCGGATTGGATCTCGCGCATGCGGCGGCGGCGATCCTCCGGGGTGAGACTGGTGTCGTCGCGTAGCGCCATCATCTGCTTGCGCTGCTCCTCGAGCACCGGCTGCAGCTTCTGCTTCTGGTCTTCGGTGAGGTTCAGGTTTTCCAGGGCGCGGTGCATACCACCGCCGCGGCGATGCTCCCGAGGCTTGTCTTGTGCATCCTGCGCAAAGATCGGAGCCAGGGTGAGCGAGAGGGTCACGATTCGGATCAGGTTTCGATACATGGATGGGTCTCCGTTCTCTCAGACGGGAATCGCGGCCGGAGGGATTACAGCTCGTTCAACTGGCGGAGGTCGTCGATCCAGTAGTCCGGCTGGAAGCGGGCGAGATCCTGGCGGAGGCCGTAGCCGTATTGGACAGCGCAGGTGGCGACGCCGGCGCGGCGTCCGGCTTCCATGTCGGCGGCGGCGTCGCCGACGAACAGGCAATCGGAGGGCGCGACGCCGAACTTGTCGATGGACTTCAACAGGACATCGGGGGCGGGCTTATGGGGGAAGCCGTCGGTGCCCTGGACGTGGTGGAAGTGGCGGATGAGGCCGAATTTTTCGAGCACGATGCGGGTGGTTGCGGTGCTCTTGGTAGTGGCGGTGGACTTCAGGCCGGGCAGCGCTTCCAGGGCTTCGGCGACGCCGTCGTAGAGACGGGTGGAGGCGTGATCGCGGAGAGGGTAAATGCGGCGGTACTCGGCGATGAGGTCGTCGCACTGCTCGAAGCCGAGGTCGCTGAAGGTGTCGATGAGGTGGCGGCCGATGTAGCCGCGGAGGAAATCGTCGGAGACGTTGTCGCGGCCGGCATTGCGGAGCACTTCCTGAATGGCTCCGCAGATGTCGGCCGCGGAATCGACGAGGGTGCCGTCGACGTCGAAGATGTAGAGAGCGAAGCGGGGCACTTACGCCGGCTGCGCTCCGCCTTCCAGCATGCCGGGGGCGCGGCGTCCGGTTTCGGGGCGCAGGACCTCCTGCGTGGTGCCGCTGTCGGGCGGCTCGGAGGTGATCTGGACCTTGGGCAGCTTGGAGCCCTCGATGAGGGCCTTCACTTCGCTGGCGTCGAGGACTTCGCGCTCGAGCAGGGCGAGCGTGATGCGCTCCATGGCCTCGCGATGCTCCTCGATGATGCGGCGGGCCCGGCCGTAGCCCATGGTGACGATGCGGCGGACCTGCTCATCGATCTTGATGGCGGTGTCCTCGCTGTAATCGCGGTGCTGGGCGATCTCGCGGCCCAGGAAGATCTGCTCTTCCTTCTTGCCGAAGCTCATCGGTCCGAGCTCGCTCATGCCCCACTCGCAGACCATCTTGCGGGCGAGGTCGGTGGCTTTCTCGATGTCGCTGGAGGCGCCGGCGGTCTTGGTCTTGCAGAAGATCTCGTCGGCGATCCGGCCGCCCATGGAGACGGCGATCTGGGCTTCGGCCTCCTCCTTGGAGAAGTCGACCTGGTCGGCTTCGGGAAGGAAGGTGGTGACGCCGAGGGCCATGCCGCGGGGGATGATGGTGACCTTGTGCAGGGGCATCGCTTCGGGAATCATGGCGGCGACGAGGGCGTGTCCGGCCTCGTGGTAGGCGGTGTGTTTCTTTTCGTCCTCGGAGATGAGGCGGCTCTTGCGTTCGACGCCCATCAGGACCTTGTCCTTGGCCATTTCGAAGTCGTACATGGTGACGACCTTGCGGTTCTGGCGGGCGGCGATGAGCGCGGCTTCGTTGACGAGGTTGGCGAGGTCGGCTCCGGCGAAGCGGGGCGTGCCGCGGGCGATGACCATCAGGTCGACGTCGTCGCCGAGCGGGATTTTCTTGGTGTGGACCTTCAGGATCTGCTCGCGTCCGCGGACATCGGGCAGGTCGACGACGACGCGGCGGTCAAAGCGGCCGGGGCGAAGCAGGGCGGGGTCGAGCACATCGGGCCGGTTGGTGGCGGCGACGAGGATCACACCCTCGTTCGATTCAAAGCCGTCCATTTCCACTAGGAGCTGGTTCAGGGTTTGCTCGCGCTCATCGTGACCGCCGCCCAGTCCCGCGCCGCGATGGCGGCCGACGGCGTCGATTTCGTCGATGAAGATGATGCAGGGGGCGTTCTTCTTGCCCTGTTCGAAGAGGTCGCGAACGCGGCTGGCGCCGACGCCGACGAACATCTCGACGAAGTCCGAACCGGAGATGGAGAAGAAGGGCACGTTGGCTTCGCCGGCGATGGCGCGGGCGAGCAGGGTTTTACCGGTGCCGGGAGGTCCGATGAGCAGGACGCCCTTGGGGATGCGGCCGCCGAGCTTCTGGAACTTCTGGGGCTCGCGCAGGAACTCGATGATCTCCTGCAGCTCTTCCTTGGCCTCCTCGACGCCGGCGACGTCCTTAAATGTGACCTTCTTCTGCTGCGAGGAATGCATGCGGGCGCGGCTCTTGCCGAAGCTGAGGGCCTTATTGCCGCCGGACTGCATCTGCCGCATCATGAAGATCCAGAACGCGAGCAAAAGCACGAACGGGATGGCGTTGATGACGATGGAGATCCAGTTGGAGCCGCTGTCCTTTTGCGAGGTGTAGGAGACGCCCTTTTCGAGAAGCAGCGTGGTGAATTCCGGATAGTTGGGCGGAGCGGTGGAGCGGAACTCGGTTCCGTTCTTGTATTTGCCATGGACCTCGCCGGTGGAGGCGTTGACCGTGACCGACTCAACCTTGCCGGCCTCCACTTCCTTGACCAGATCCGAGAAGTTCGGCTGCTGGAAACCGGGCGACTTGCCGTTCTTGACGACCGCCCAAACGACTGCGATCAGGAGGGCGATCACCAGCCAGACAACCGCTGTTCGGACATTTGAATTCATGCTTGCTCCACTTAAGACTTACTGCCGTTCCTCTATGTAGACGTTAGCAGACCTGACGCCGATTCACTCGAAGGGGGCAAATCGGCGAAAACCCGCAGAACCCGGACGTCATCGGGGCGAGCGGCGAACTCCTCGGCCGCCCCAAACTGTTTAGCCCACACGATTCTATCGCTAAGTGTAAGAATCGGCCAGCGGGCCCGTTCCCATGATGGGACGCGGGCGCGGTGGAACAATACTTTGAGTTTGAGATCGTGAGCATGGCCCGCGGGGCGGTAGCGATCGCCGAGCCGCCAGCCGCGGAGGACCAAAGGGCTATCCGCGAGCTCGGGCCGGAGGTCTGAAAATTTTTCTGACTTCACTGTAACATACCTGCCCGAATCGCAACTGTGGTCTTTTCTTTCAATTACTTGTAGGCGAATCTGAGGCTCCGCAAAGACTGTAGCGCCGGGCGAAAACAGCATCCAATCAAAGGAGCGGATCACCCGCAGACCGGGGAGGCGGACCTGGCCGGCGCCGCGGGCGTCCTGCGCGAGCTGCAGGATGCGGTCGAGGTGATCGAAGGAAACGCCGCGAAGATTGCCCTTGGCGCGGCGGCAGCATAGGCGGATCACGCGCCGCGCCAGGGCCTGCGGCATCGCTTGTAAACTGAGCACGTTCAACGGGTTGCAGGCGAGCGGCGAAATCAGCGGGGCCCAGTAATCCTCGTCCTCCCGCGCCAGCAGGGCAAGGTGCGCCAGCGCCTCGTCCAGACGCGGGTTCTCCTGCCGCAAGGCTGGCAGATGGCGGTGCCGGATGCGGTTGCGGCTGAAGCGGAGGTCGGCGTTGGAGGAATCCTCGCGCCAGCAAAGCCCGCGGCCGCGGAGCCAGGCCTCGATTTCCGCGCGATCGCGCTCCAGCAGGGGCCGGACAAAACCTTCCGGGGAGACGGGCGACATCGCGGCCAGGCCGGCGAGACCGGCGCCGCGGATGAGCCGGAACAGCACGGTCTCGGCCTGATCGCCGCGATGATGCCCCAGGGCGACGCGATCGACTGCCCCGGCTTCGAGCAGGGATCGAAAGAACGCGCGGCGGAGCTCGCGTGCTTCCTCTTCCAGGTTGCCGCCCGCAGGGCGCGGATCACCTTCGGCGCGGCGAAACTCGAGCTGGAGCTCGCGCGCCAGGTTCGCCACAAAGACCTCGTCCGCTTCCGAGTCGACGCCGCGCAGGCGGTGGTTGACGTGAACAACCGACAGGCTGATGCCGAGCCGCTCCCGCAGTTCGAAGAGAACGTGAAGCAGGGCGACCGAATCGGCGCCGCCGCTCACCGCCACGCCCACGCGCTGGCCGGGAGCGAACATGCGGAAGCAATGGATGTAACGCTCGACGGCATCGAGCATGGGTCCATTAGATCGCATCGGCGGGTTACTATGTCGCATGGCTTCGCTCGCCGTGGCGGTGGATGTCGGCAGTTCGTCGGTGCGGTCGCGCCTGTTCAATGACCGCGGCGAGGACCTGGAGGGTTTCGGGCTGCAAGTGGCGCATTCGCCGCGATTCACAGACGACGGCGGTGTGGAGATCGACGCCGACGCGCTGGCCGGGATCTGCTTCCAGGTTGTCGATCACCTGCACCAGCGGCTGCAGCGCGCCGCGCTGAGTCCCCAGGCGGTGGGCATCAGCGCGTTCTGGCACAGCGTGATGGGAGTGGATGCGGAGGGGCGGGCGGCCACGCCCATCTACCACCTCTTCGACACCCGCGCCGCCCCGCAGGCCGAGGAACTGAAGAAGACCCTCAACGCCGGACTGATCCATCAGGAAACCGGGTGCATGCTGCACGCCAGCTACTGGCCGGCGAAGCTGCTGTGGCTGTCGCGGAGCTGGCCGGAGGAGTTTCGCCGCGTGAAGCGCTGGGTATCGTTTGGCGAGTTTCTGTTCGGCAAGATCGCAGGTCGGGAACGGAGCTCGGTGTCGATGGTTTCAGGCTCCGGGCTGTGGGACCAGCTTCATTGCCGGTATCACGAGGGAGTGCTGGCGGCGCTTCCCATCGACCGGGATCAACTGGCGCCGGAAGAGGAGCTGGACGAACCCATCCCGGAGTTGAACGCGGAGTTTCGCGCGCGCTGGCCGCGGCTGCATGGGATTCCCTGGTTCCCGGCGCTGGGCGACGGGGCGTGCAACAACATGGGGACGGCTTGCGTGTCGCCGGATTGCTGGGCGCTGATGGTGGGCACCAGCGGCGCGATGCGAGTGGTGTGCGACCGGCATACCACGCCGCCGCCGGGTTTGTGGCTGTACCGCGTGGATCGCAAGCGATTCATCAGCGGCGGTGCGCTGTCGAACGGCGGCGAGGTCTATGCGTGGATGCGGCGGATGCTGGCGCTGCCTCCGCCGGAAGAGATTGAAGCGGAGCTGGCGCGGCGCGCGCCGGGATCGCATGGATTGACGCTGCTGCCGTTTTTTGCGGGGGAGCGGTCGCCGTACTGGCGGGCGGATCTGCGGGGCGTGGTGGCGGGGCTCGGGCTGTCGACGGAGCCGATGGATCTGATGCAGGCGGCACTGGAATCGGTGTCGCTGCGGTTTCGCGAGATCTTTCAATTGCTGGAAGGGGTGCTGCCCCGCCCGAGCGAAGTGATCGCGTCGGGGGCGGCGCTGCGGCACTCGCCGGCGTGGGTGCAGATGATGGCGGATGCGCTGGATACGCCGGTGACGTTAAGCGGCGTGAAGGAAGCATCGAGCCGGGGGGCGGCGCTGCTGGCGCTGGAGCGGATCGGGGCGGTGGGGAAGATCAGCGAACTGGAATCGCCGAGGCGGGGGACGGTGCATCCGCGGCCGGAGTTCCGGGATGCGTTTGGGGAGTTGCATGGGCGGCAGCAGAAGTTGTTTGGGCAGGTGTTTGGGTGAGGGGTGGGTCAGGCGGAGCAGGTGGAACTGGCACGGTCCAGTAAGTGAGCAGGGAGAGCTGGCACCGTTCGCCCCGAACCGGATCAGACGTCTTCCGAATGGTTATCCTCAGCAAGAGAACCATCCTTGGTCAGAACATCCATTAGCACGTTTTCGAGTGGGAGCGGTGAGAAACGCAATGACGAAGGTAGACGTTGCGAATGAGATAGCGGCGTTCCTTGCTGGGCAGTCCGGAGAAGGGCAATGGGACGAGTTCATCTCACTTCGTTTGAGTGACCCTGAACTCGATGCAGTGCGTCTTCTTTGCGCCAAGTTGCCCGAGCTCGATCCGCCTGTTGACCGAGGACACTACTGTGGTGAGCAAGGGATGGAAATCTTAGCCCGTCTTGCCGACGACCTAAAGAATGGGCGATCTGTGATGCCGATTAGTCGTTATATCGGATGACCACGGGCTTGGGTGCCAGTTCAGGGTATTCCGGCGTCTTAGCCCACGGGAGGGTATGAATCGCCGGAGTCTCGAGGCTGGGGTGTTGTAAATAGATGCAATTGCGTGGCGCGATATGCCGAATGCGGTATTCCTCCTTAGTCCGGAATATCTGGAGCAGGTGGAACTGCCACCGTTCCAAAATTGAGGTGCGTGAACGATGACAGATAGCCGGGACCGCATGGAGCGCATTGGTCTGTTGTCGCGCCAAGAGAAGGGCCGAACGCAGATCCCACAGTATCTGCACGACTTGGGTCAGGCCCTTGGAAAGCTCGTAGGAACAGACTCCTTACTTGATCTTGGACTGACAGACGAAGCCACGCGTGTTTTCGCACAGCGCTATCAGTCCGCGATAAAGTCACCCTCTGGCGCATTCATTCGCAGGTTTCCTATGGGGTCGGAGGTTAGCGCCTACGCTTTGCTCACCTGCATGGCGGGCATTCTGGCCGACGTAGATGTGGTGCTTCTTACGAAATTCAGTGAGTTCTGCGGCGCGGTTCTCGTCAAGCAGCGATCGGCCTTGCTGAGCGCTAGGCAACTTCTCGCTCTGGATGGGGATTCTCTCCTGCTCATGAGCCAGGACGGCGCGAACGGCATGGTGCTTGATTACACGGCCGACGAGCCGGATCGGGCGTACGAACTGACCGTGTTCGGGAGTAACTGGGTCACTGCGGTTTCCACATGCGAGCAAACGCAGTAGGGGGAACACAGCGGTGCGGCGGAGAACCGGACCCGGGGGGAGGGCATTCCCTGAGGATTCGGGGACGTCACCTCGTTCCCGCCCTCGGACTCTCGCATAGGAATCCCGGCAAGGTCAACCGACTGCGGGCGTTGCCCTTCTCTCTCGTACACCGAGTTCTGATTTAGGAAGACCTACTCGATTCGTGGAAGCTCAACGGCGATATCCGCCGCGAGACTACGAACGCTGGGCGACACATCTGTCTGGGGACGCGATAGCATACGATCTGGCGGGGAACATGGAATCGCGGCCGGGCCCGCTGGGGCCGGAGAGCTTCACATACGACGCGGAGGGCCGGGTGTTGACGTTCCGTGTCGGCGGCACTGAGCGGGCTCGCTATGAGTACGATGCCGAGGGCCGGCGCATCCGCAAGATCGAG
>CAYOQB010000176.1:0-10481 GCA_964406035.1 uncultured Solibacteraceae bacterium
CCCCCATGTCGCCCAGGATCATCGCCGCGAAGGGACCGGCCAGGAAGCTGGAGAGATCCAGCACGCGGATGCCTGCCAGCGGACCCATCTACTTCGACTTCATGTTGATGACCGTCGTCTTGCCCGGCTCGATGGTCACGCGGCGGTTGATTTCGCCGAACTCCTCGCTGACTACTTTCAGCTCATAGGCGCCCGCCGGCACCATCAGCCCCGCTCCGGGATGATTGAACTCGTCCACGTGGCCCATAAACTGGCCGTTCAGATACACCGCGCCGCGATCGCTGTCGATGCGCATGCCATAGGAGCCGCCGCCGAGTTTCAGCTCGCCGAGCTGCCCCGTGGGTTCCGCCAGCTTCTTCAGCGTGTACTTGACCTTCTCGGTTTTGCCCGGCCGGACCGTCACTTTGGTGCGATATTCCTCGTAGCGGGGCTCGCGGATGATCACTTCATGCTCGCCCGCCGTCACCGGGTAGCTCCGGTGCACCGAATAGCGGGCCGCCGGACCCGCATACTTGCCGTCAATGAATACGCCCGCCGAGTTGGGCGCTCCCGAAGTGGTGATTCTGCCTTCCTGGGCCGCAAGGGTGGAAACCGCACAAAGAATCAGTAAACAGGTCCGCGTCATATCGGACAGGGTAGCAGTTCCGGGGGACCGCATCGGCTTCTCTTCTCCCCTGGTTGCCGTACGCGATGGTTACAGTACGTAACCCCGCCAGTCCTGATCCAATCGCCCGCAATTTCCTATTCTGTCCCCGCCTCCGCTCCGGCAACCTACTGGATGTGAACGCGGAACCCGAGAACCGCCCGGCAACCCAGGAAGTGATCGACTGGCCCGCCGATCCGCCCGAGCCCCCCTTCAACCTCCGCCGCGACTTCTTCCTGGTGATCCGCTACACCCGGAACTGGCTGCACTACGGCTTCATGGTGATGATCTTCGTCTGCGTGTTCATCGGCGCGGTCAAAGGCTTGCTGGCTCAGATCCGATAACGAAGAATCGCGCCGATGCCGCCCACCCCCTCCAGCAGGGTGTGATCCTCAATGAAGGTGACCTTGCTGCTGGTCTGCCGCGCCATCGTTACCAGCTCGTCCGCCAGTAGCACCGGACGCTTCACTTCCGCCGCCACCTGCCCGTCCAGCGGCTCCAGATGCGGCGTCAGCGCCGCGCTGACCTCCGCCGGCTCCTGGTTGAGCTGCTCGAATTTCGCGCTGATCAGCAGCTCGTCCACCTGGCCGTTCGCCAGCGCCTTCAGGACTTCGTCCCGGCCCGCCGCGCCCAACCCTCCGGATCGCCACTGGTTCAGCATCCGGTCCACCTTCTCCTGATCCGTTTCCGTGTCCGTCCTCCGCACAGCCTCGACCGATGCCTGCAAAATCTGATGCTCCGGCGTGTTAATGTCCAGCCTCAGCCGGTCCACTACGCGCTCCTTCAACATCGGCGTGAGCTCCTGTTCGATCAGCGGCAATACCACCTCATCGCCGGCGAACAGAATCTTGTCGATCTTCTCGCTCCGCACCACCTTCTCCAGCGTGTCCACCAGCTCCTTTACATGCTGCTGGTGGTAGTTCTGCACGTGCCTCTGGTAGCGAGCCTGGCTCCAGCCGCCGACCTGCGTCCGGCTGGTTTTCTCGTTCTTGATCTCGCCCTGCCCTTCTTCGCTGCGCAGTCCGAACACGAAAATCCGCGCCGCGTTGGTGTCCGCCACCACCGCGATGTAGCGCGGATACTGATCGAACAGCCGCGCCAGCGTGTACAGGTGCGGCTGATGGTACACGTACAGTTGATGCTCCTCGATCGGAGCGTCCAGTTGCATCGCCTGGAAAAAGCCATCCTTGGCCGAACAGGCGAAAATCGCCACCCCGTTCGCCGACGGCCGCAGCTCCGTCTTCAGCCATTCCTGAATCCGTTCGGCGTCGCGCTCGAAGCTCTCCCGCTCTTCGGATCGCTTGGGATAACTGTTGGCGCGCGCCGCGAACTCCTTGCGCACGAAGGAGTCGAAGTTCGCCCTCCCATGCTGATCCGGCTGCGTGTTCAGATACAGGCTGATCACCGGCAGATTGCAAGGCTCGAAGAGGGCGAGCTGGTCGAGTTGGTCGTTGAGATCCTGTGTAGTGGCCATCCCGCATCGGAAAGCAATCGCGAATCCACTTTACCGACCCACTGTGTGATTTCGTACCCCACGGACTACTCCATTCAAACTAGACGAGATATGCAGTGGCAGAGCGCAAGCAACGATGGAAAGGGCAGATGCGAACTGGCGTTCTGCTCCTGACCCTGGCGAATTTGTTACCGGCGCAGACGGCTCCGGTCATCACCGCGAACCCGGCCGCGCTCACCTTCAGCTATCAACTGGGCACGGCGGCGCTGCCTGCCGCGCAGACCGTGCAGATCGCCAGCGTTCCCGCCGGCCAGAACTTCACGGTTGCCGTCTCCGGATCGCCCTTCAATGCGGCGTGGCTGCTGGTTTCGTCCTCGACGGGCAAGACGCCGCTGAGCTTGCGGGTACAGGTGAACCCCACGGGTTTGGCGGCCGGCAGTTTCGCCGGAACGGTGACCATCACCGGGACCACGGGATCGCCTCCGCCGTCGGCGACCATCGCGGTGACGCTCCAGGTCTCGGCGGCAGCTCCTACCCTGACCGCCTCGCCCGTCACCCTGAACTTCAACTACACCACCGGGCAACCCGTGAACGCCCCGTCGCTGACGGCTCCCTTGCTGCTCTCCAGCAGCGGCGCCGCGTTGCAGGCCACCATCGCCGTGCAGGGAGCTACCTGGCTGAAGGTGACGCCTACCGGCAACATCTCCGTGATCGGGCTGCTGAATACCCTGAGTGTGACCGTGGATCCCACCGGACTGGCGCCGCGCGCCTATAACGCCACCATCCGCGTTACCGCGCCGCAGGCGGCGAACCGCACTCTGACGATCGGCGTAAATCTCACCGTCGCCGCCGCGCCGCCCATGGTGACCGGGGTCTGGCCCGGCGGCGCCATCCAAGGCTCGGCGCCAACCGTGGTCACCTTGACCGGACAGGGTTTCTTCAGCAACTCGACAGTGGCGGCCACGGGCTTCACGCAAGCGGCCACCGTGACCGTGACCTCCGGGGCGGCGACCGCCACCGAAACGCTGTGGATCCCGGTGTACCCCGTCATCGCCACGCACTTGCGGTTCACCATGGCCAGCCCCCTTCCGGCAGGCAACGCGGGCGCGGCCTACTCCCAGCCCCTTTCCGCGGCGGGCGGGACCCCGCCTTACACCTTCAGCGCGGGCGGAACGCTGCCGCCCGGGCTCGCAATCAGCGGCAGCAACATCACCGGCACACCCGGCACCGCGGGTACGTACTCGTTCCTGCTGATGGTCAGCGACTCCTCCACGCCGTCGCCTTTGTTCGCCTACCTGCCCATGCGCATGACCGTCTATCCGGCCGGCGCCTCGAACCTGCGGATCACGGTGGTCGCCGCACCGCTGCCCACCGGCGCGGCCGCTTCCGCGTACGGACCCATCGCGCTATCGGCGGCGGGAGTTACCGGACCGCCCTCCTGGTCGGCCTCCGCGCTCCCCGCCGGGATGACGCTCACCGGGGCCGGCTCGCTGGGCGGCACGCCCGCCGCCGAAGGGATGACCGGTCCGCTGGCAGCTACCGTGGTCAGCGATCAGGCAATGCTGGTGACCGTGCCCGCTCCCATGCTGGCGACGGAAGGCATTCTTCGCCTCGGAGTCACGACGCCGGCGCCCGGAGGCGGAACCTCGAATGAGGCTCACCTCTCAGTCTTTGGACCCGGCCCGCAGGTCACCGCCATCGTGAACTCGGCCAGCTTCCGACAGGGCAGCGTTTCGCCCGGCGAAATCATCACCATTTTCGGGCTCGGCCTGGGTCCCGCGACTCTGTCGATCTTCGATCCCACCATGCCGCCCATCCCGGTCGCGCTGCCCGCTACGGCGCCCGTGCTCTACACCAGCGCCACTCAGGCCGCGGTGATCGTTCCCTACGGCATCAGCGGACCCACCGCGCAGATCGTGGTCTCCTACGGGACGCTCTCCTCGCCGCCGGTGACCGTCGCCGTCGCGCCGACGAACCCCGGCATCTATACGATTTCGGCGTCCGGGGCGGGGCAGGGCGCCATCTTGAATTACAACGCCGCCACCAACGATTACTCCATCAACGGGCAGTCCAGCCCCGCCGCGCGCGGCTCCACCGTAGTCTTGTACATGACCGGCGCGGGAGCCATGTCCTCGGCGATCTCCAACCAGTTGATCCCCGCCTCGCCCGCCGTGACGCCCTCCGCCGGACTGACGGTCACCCTCGGCGGCCAGGCGGCCACTGTCGCCGGCGCGCAGGCGCCACCCGGCTCTGTCCCCGGCCTGCTTCAGGTCAACGTGGTCGTTCCCAACAATGTCCAGCCCGGGAGCGCCGTCCCGGTGGTGGTCACCATAGGCGGCGTCGAAAGCCAGCCCGGAGTAACGATGGCGGTCCGCTAATCCCGATCACTTCTCGGTCAAAGCCGCGACGCCCGGCAGTTCCATCCCGGCCAGGAACTCCAGCGATGCGCCGCCTCCCGTGGAAATGTGCGTGATCTTGTCCGCGACGCCGGCCGACTTCACCGCTTTTTCGGAATCGCCGCCGCCCACCACGCTCAGGGCGCCCGAATCCGCCACCGCTTTCGCCACCGCCACCGTGCCCGCGTCGAAGGGCGGCATCTCGAACACGCCCATCGGGCCGTTCCAAATGATGGTCCGCGCGCCGCGGATCGCAGCGGAATAATTCCGCACCGTTTCCGGACCGATGTCCAACCCCATCGCGCCGTCGCTGATCCGGCTCACCACCTGGTGGTCCGCGCCCTTTTCCATTTTCTCGGCCTGGACGTGATCCACCGGCAGCATTAGCTTGCCGCCGGAGTCGCGCATCAGCGCGGAGGCAAGCTCCAGTTTGTCGTCCTCCACCAGCGACCTTCCCACCGGCTCGCCCTTTGCCTTCAAGAATGTGTACGCCATGGCGCCGCCGATAAAAACACTGTCGGCGAACTTCAGCAGATTCTGAATCACTTCGATTTTGTCGGAAACTTTCGCGCCGCCCAGAATCGCGATGCAGGGATGCTCCGGATTGCGGGTGGCTTTGTTCAGGAACTCGAGTTCCTTGTCCATCAGCAGCCCTGCGGCGGCCTGCCGAACATAAGCAATCATCCCCACCGTCGATGCATGGGCGCGGTGCGCCGAGCCGAACGCGTCGTTGACGTACAAGTCGCACAACCCGGCCAGCTTCCGCGAGAACTCGGGGTCATTCTTCTCTTCCTCCGGATGAAATCGCAGATTCTCCAGCAGCAGCACCTGCCCCGGCGCGGGCTTCATCGCCTCCACCTCCGGACCAATGCAATCCGGCGCCATTCCTACGGGCTGCTTCAGGATCTCCGACAGGCGCGCGGCACAGGGCCGCAGACTCATCTCCGCGTTCGGCTTGCCCTTCGGCCGTCCCAGGTGGCTGGCGAGAATCACCGCCGCGCCCTTTTCCAGGGCATATTGGATGGTCGGCACGGATGCCCGGATCCGCTTGTCGGAGGTGATCTCCTGCCCCCCCGGCGCCAGCGGCACGTTGAAGTCCACGCGAATGAAGACTGTCTTCTGACTCAGGTCCAGGTCTCGAATCGAGAGCTTCGGCATGTGTTTCTCGTCCTCCAGGGAACTACGAAGGCCAGTGGTGCTCAAAAACCGTTACGGAGTGCAATCGCGCAAAATGCTCGTCATCTCTGAAGATACGATGAACTCGCGCGGCAGCATACCTCGTTTTCGCCGGCGGAATCGCCGCGCACGGCCTTCGGGCTCAATCTTACTCCATTGAGAACGTCGCGGGCTCGGCTGAGGTGCGGTTATGCAGGCGAAGCCGTCACTTCGCCTTTTCGATCACCGACCCCAGCGTGTGGCGCATGTCGATCCGCACGTCGCGGACCGGCTTGCCTTCGTTGCCGGCGATCCGGAAAAGGCGGATGCTCGTGCCGCTCTCCCGCTGCACGCTGTGCAACAGCTTCCAGCGCGAGGGCATGGTGGCGATCGCATCCTCAAGAACCCGCGCATGTTCGCCGCAGCCGTTGCGCTCGCAATTCTCCACCACCGCCAGCGCCACCGGAATGGAGTCCAGGACCTGCATCACCTCGCCCGGGTTCTGGTACAGCAGGCGGTACCCGCTCATCATGCGGCGATCGGCGAGTATCTTGCTGGCGCGCAGAACGATGTGCCCCGGGCGGCGGATCTCCCGCATCGCCAATTCCGCGATCAGCATGCCCTCCGCGCCCGCGTCGGAACTCACCAGGATCGCGCTGCCCCGCGGCAGGTTGTGCCGCGCGATGGCGCTCGCCATCTCCACGTACGACCCCGTCTCCTTCCGCGGCACCCGGAAAGTGAACGCCGCGTAGGGGCTGATGAGCGCCACTACCGCGAAGATCCGCAGCGCCGGCACACGCCGGTGCAGCATCCTCCATTCCATGTTCAGCAGATAAAACGCTCCCGCGCGAAGCGGAATCCATGCCAGCAAAATCAGGCACGGCGCCAGAGGCAGCAGATAGCGGTCCTCCACGATGGGATAGATCAGGCTGTGGAAGCTCCACACCGACAGTGCCATGGCCAGGGAAACCCGGTGAATCCCGGCGTCTTCGCCCTCCGGCGCCAGTTCCGCGTCCTGGCGGAATAGCAGCCACACCGCCCCGCCCGCCGCCAGAATGAAAACGATGGGACCGGCCAGCGCGATCACCTCCGACACATTGGCCATGGCCGAAAAGAATCTCCGGAACGGTTCGCCGGGTTCGGCGGCGTAGGCGACAAAGCGGCGCACCGCGAAATACCACGGGCCGGCGATCGCCGCCACCAGGATCGCGGGCGCCCAGAAGGCGCGCGTTTTCACCAGCTCGAACCGCCGCAGCAACACAATCGAGAAAAGAGGCAGCAAGGCCAGCGCCATGCCGTTGTACTTCATCAGAATGGCCGCGGCCGCCAGCAGGCCGAACCGGACCGCGTCGCCCATCGCCGCCGTGCGCAAGTAACGCGTGTACGACATCATCGCCAGCAGCATCAGCACCGCCAGGGGGACGTCCAGCATCACCGACATGGTGCTGCGCTGCGAAGCCGGCAGCGTTACCAGAATCACAGCCGACACCGCCGCCTGCCGGAACCCGATGTTGCGCTGGGCGAAGTGAAAGAACAGCATCCCCCACAATGCCGTGATCGCCGCCTGCAGCATCAGCACCGTCGTTCGATCCACCCCAAACAGCAGCATCCACACGCCGCTCAGCAGATGAAACAGCGGAGGCCATAAGCCGAACGCCACGCGCGGGTAATGCAGGTAGTACTGCTTGGCGAAACTGAGGGGATCCTGGGGGAAGCCGTCGGCGAGATAATCGCGAACCATCAGCGCCGTTACGTAATGCGCGGCCTCATCCGGCTGGGATCCGAAACCCCCTCTGTAAGCCGCGGAACTGAATTGCAGGCCGGCGACCGCCAGCAACAGCAGCAGCATCGTCAGGGCGTACCGCCCCCGGACCATCCTGCCCCAAACGAATCCGATTGCCGCCTGCATGGTACGCGAACGCATAGAGGCTTCGGGGGGCCTTCCTGTTTCCGGCGCCGCGGCCGGTTTCGTACCAGGATGGACAAACCCTCGGAATGTGCGATGCTTTTTGGCGCTTGTCTGTTATTCTGGGTGCGGGAGCGTTCCTGCCCGACAGGTTAGAAGCCTCCATATATTGATCCAACAGTCAATGTCATGGAGTCCGACTCGTCATTTCGCGCTGGTGTGCAAGCTCCGGCCTCAAGCCATGGAGAAGCCTGAAGGCGCTCGGGGGATTCCGCCCTTGGTTTCACCGGGGTCAATGACGGAGGCGACGACGGTCCGGGTGGTGCGCTCCTTTCACTTTTCATGCGTATCCTGTTCATTGGCGACGTTTTCGGCGCCGCCGGCCGCGGCCTGATCGCCCGCCACCTCAGCGACCTGGTCCGCACCCGCAACGTGGACCTCACCATCGTCAACGCGGAAAACTCCGCGGGCGGTTTCGGCGTCACTCCGGCCATCGCCCAGGAGTTGCTGGCCTACGGCGCCGACGTTCTCACCTCCGGCAATCACATCTGGGATAAGCGCGAGATCTACGACTTCCTGGATCGCGAGCCCAGGCTCCTGCGCCCCCACAATTACCCCGCCGGGCTTCCCGGATCGGGCTTGTTTCTGGCCAAGGCGCGCAATGGCGTCACCGTGGCGGTGATCAACCTTCAGGGACGGGTGTACCTGCCGAACATCGACTGCCCGTTCCGTAAGGCGGATCACATCCTGGAACAGCTAAGCGAGGTGCCCGTCCGCTTCGTGGATTTCCATGCCGAGGTAACCAGCGAGAAAATGGCGCTCGGATGGTACCTGAACGGCCGCGTTTCGGCCGTAATCGGCACCCATACGCACATTCCCACGGCCGACGAGCGCATTCTTCCGGGCGGGACCGCATACCAGACCGACACCGGCATGACGGGGCCGTTCGACTCCGTGATCGGCGTGGAGAAAGCCCCTATTTTAAGTAAGTTCCTGACTAGTCTTCCAGTAAAAATGGAAGCCGCCAAGGGGCTGCCGGAGCTGCACGGGGCGCTGGTGGAAGTGGACGAAGCCACCGGCAAGGCCATTTCGATCGAGCGGATCACCCGGCTGGGTTGAGACTTTTTCCCCGCCGCCCGCACCTTAGTTGTGTGGTCCTCCGCCGATGCGATCGCCGCCCAATTGCTCGCGCCGCTGGCGATCTACATTCTCTTGAGCGGTTTGGATGACCTGTGGATCGACCTGGTGTGGTTCTTCGGCTGTCCCAGGTCGGTCCCGCCGCCGGCGTCCGAAATTCCCGAGAAGCGAATCGCGATTCTGCTGCCGTTGTGGCGGGAAGCCGACGTGATTGGGCGGATGCTCGATCACAACCTGGCGGCGAACCGCTACCGGAACTTCGAAATCTTCGCCGGTGCGTATCCGAACGACCGGGATACAATCGACGCCTTGCGCGAGCTGGAGCGCCGCCACGCCCGCCTGCACGTCTGCGTCCTGCCCCACGACGGGCCTACCTCGAAATCCGACAACCTAAACTGGATCTATCAGTTCCTGATTCTTTACGAACGAGTACATCAACTCCGCTTTGAGCTCCTGGTGACGCATGACGCCGAGGATCTGATCCATCCGGACGCGCTCTCCTGGATCAATGCGTATAGCGATCGCCACGACATGGTTCAGGTGCCTGTCCTGGCTCTGCCGACCCCGCCGTGGGAGCTGGCGCACGGCGTTTACTGCGACGAGTTCGCCGAGTACCAGACCCGGGACATGCTGGTGCGCACCCGCATGGACGCGTTTCTGCCGTCGACTGGGGTGGGGACCGGGTATCGCAGGGAGGCGCTGGAGAAGCTGGCGGCCGGGGAGGAGGGTCGCATCTTCGAGCCGTCGGCGTTGACGGAGGACTACGTCAACGGGCTCCGGCTGCACCGGCTGGGCGCGTCGCAGATCGCGCTTCCCGTGCTCGGCGCGCCGGTGGCAACGCGGGAGTACTTTCCCCGCGGCTTCCGCTGCGCGGTGCGGCAGCGGACCCGCTGGGTGAGCGGAATCGCGCTGCAGAGCTGGCAGCGGTACGGTTGGGGTCGCACCTGGATGGAGCGCTACTGGTTCTGGCGCGACCGCAAGGGCCTGATTGGAAACCCGCTCAGCATCCTGGCGAACCTGCTCTTCGTCTACGGCATCCTGACCCTGGGCCTTTCGCGGCTGTCGGGGCAGCCCTGGATGCTGGGCGAGAGCGTAGGCAGGCTCGGGTTGCTGTTGCAGGCGACGCTGGCGCTGCAGATCTGGAGAACGGCGATCCGGGGGTATTTCAGCGGGCGCATTTACGGCTGGCGGTTCGCGCTTCTGACGCCGCTGCGGCAGGTGGCGGCGAACGTGATCAACTGCTGCGCGGTGGTGCTGGCCGTCCGCGATTTCGCGCGCGCGCGCTGGCATGGGACGGAGCTGGCGTGGCGGAAGACCGCGCACGTTTATCCCACTCGCGGCGCACTGGCGGCGCACCAGCGGAGCATCTCCGAAGTGCTGGCCGCCGAAGGACTCCTGAGCGTCCGGCAACTGCGGCAGGCGCTGGAATCGAAGCCCGCGGATCTCGCGCCCGGCGATTACCTGTTGCGAGCGGGCTTGCTGACCGAGGAGGAGCTCGCCGAGGCAGTGGCGCGGCAGAACGGGCTGGTGCGGTTTTCGGCTCGCGAGCGCGGCGCCCGCGCGGGGCGTTGCTTGCCAGGGTGGGTGATGGAGCGGTGGAGCGTGTTCCCGTTGGAGATTCGCGACGGCGGATTGATCCTGGCTGTTTGCGAACCACCGCCCGATGAGCTGACCGAGGCGCTGCGGCAATTCACCAGCATGAAGCTGGAATACCGCCTGGCCACGCGGGGGGAGTGGGAGCGGCTGCGGGGCGAGCCAGGGAAGGCGAGATCGGCGCGGGCGTAGAACCAG
>CAYOQB010000177.1:0-10363 GCA_964406035.1 uncultured Solibacteraceae bacterium
ACACTGGGAGCCGCGAGCGTGAGCGAGCGGCAAACGTTGGCAACCGCTCCCTGCCCTCGTCACACCGTAGTAGTGCCGCGTCTACGCGGCGCGCGCCTCACCCGTCCTCCCCGGTGCGAGATTCACAAAAGCTACACCAGCACCACGCTGGGAGCCGCGAGCGTGAGCGAGCGGCAAACGTTCGCAACCGCTCCCTGCCCTCGTCACACCGTAGTAGTGCCGCGTTTACGCGGCGCGTGCCGTCCAGGCGCGCACAAACCTCAAAACCGCGCGATCCTCAACAGCCCGCGCGGCATCCTCGCTCCGAAACAACCAACCCTACTTCATCCACCTCTCCAACGCCCGCTCCGCCGCCGGATGCTTGTGCAGCGCGATCGCATTCATCGCCGTCTGCGACATCTTCCGCACTTCGCTCGCCCCGTCCGGCTTCACCAGGCTCGCCAGAAAACTCACGCTCGCCGCCGGATCCATATTCGTAAACCAGATCACCGGCAGCGACCCCGCATCCAGCGGACAGTCCTGCGAAAACGTGCGCACCTTCTGCACCACCCCGTTCTCCACCCGCAGCAGCACGAAGAAATGCGTGTTCCCTTCCAGCCGCACCGCCTCCGGCGGCGGAACCCGGATCGTGTCCGCGCTCGACATCCGCGTCTCGATCCAGCAGCCGTAGTCGTGCACATCGTTCCAGTTCGAGTAGCAGCACATCTGCCGGTCCGCCCTCGTCACCGGAGCCGCCCAGCCGATCCAGCCCGGCGGCGTCTGCGCCGCGATCGCCTGCCGCACCGCAGCCTCCGATCCCGCCCGCGTTTCCACCTTCGCGTTCTGCATGCGGGGCTGCTGTGCAGCCAGCCCCGCAGCAAACATCATCACCAGCCCCGCCGTTCTCATTTGCTCAACAGCTCCGTCAGATAATCCGTCGCGTCCTTGGACTTCATGTTCGCCAGCCGCTTCACGATGTAGCCCTTGCCTGGGTGGCGAAAAATGCCTGCGGGGCATTCGCTTGCTACTGTCCCTTTTGCCGGCTGGATGACGCTAGGAGAAGCAGGAAGAAGCGCACATCCATGAAGATTTCGTTCGGGTTAGTATCTTCGATCGGGCTGCTGGTCCTCCCGCCGGCAGCAGTTGCACAGTTCTCACCGGGGTTCAATGCCGGAGTCAAGTTCGAAGGCATGCTGCAATCAGCCCTTCAGCGTCAGGTTCGGCTGACTCCCTCGATTACCGCTGCGTTCGTCCCGGGCGGGCTACGCAGAACACGTACCCTCGTCGACCTGTCAACGCAATACGACCGCGCGAGGTCGGAGACCAGGCCGCTGACGATTCTGCGACGCCACACGGTTTTAGTCGAGGAAATGGTGAACCTGAACCCGACTGGAACCCGAGCCGGTTTTGCGCGGCTGGAGCTTTATCATAACAACGCACTGGGAATGAAACTCCAGCAAGGATATGGGGCGGGGTTCTCGATGCAAATTTCGTCACGAAGCAGCACTCAAGTTCCGGCGGTAGTTCCTGGATGTAGTTGTCCGGATTCGCCCGTGTCGGTCAGCACGCACTCGCTGGTGCTAACGGCGGAGCTCCGTTACCTCAACCAGCAGTTTTATAGGCAACGGCGGCAGATTTTTGCAGCAGCCGTCCTGGGAGAGCGATTGCAGCAAAAGCTGGGCCTCCTGACCTTAACCGAAAGTCTCTTTTTTACTCTGCCGATTGCTGAAAGACACTCTTGGCAGTTTCGCGCAATGACTAATGTCTCGATTCCGTTACGGAAAGGCTTCAGCTTTTCGGTCACCGGCCTTGACGACTACGTGCGGAACGCTCCACCAGGATTCCGGAGAAATTTCTACAGTATCAATATAGGGGTTGGGTATAACTTATCATCGTAAGGAGAACACATGCCTAAGAAAGCGGCGCCCCCGAAGACGCGCAAGAAAGTAGTGAAGAAGCCCGTGAAAAAGAATGGCAAGGATGCCCCCCAAAAGGTATCCCTGTCCGCTTATTTCACAGAGCTGAGGAGAACGGCAGTTGCAGCCTCTGGCGCGGGAGGAGTGGTCGCTGGGGCCTGTCTGTTAACAAATCCGCTTACCGGTCAACGCTACTGCGTGCAGACAAACGAAAAGACGTGCAAGGAGGTGCTGAGGGGCACTTTTATAGGCGGCCTGTGCGGCGGGGGATGAGGCGTGCGTGCGTTCGGCTGGATTGATCGACTCGGAAGGAGCCCGCGGCCACGCCTGAGATTTCGAGAAACTAGGAGAAACAAGGAAGAGTAGCTCAAGGAGTCGAGTTTCTTGTCGGCATGAAGTTGGCTCCCTCAACAGCCCGCGCCGCATCCTCGCTCCGAAACAACCAACCCTACTTCATCCACCTCTCCAACGCCCGCTCCGCCGCCGGATGCTTGTGCAGCGCGATCGCATTCATCGCCGTCTGCGACATCTTCCGCACTTCGCTCGCCCCGTCCGGCTTCACCAGGCTCGCCAGAAAACTCACGCTCGCCGCCGGATCCATATTCGTAAACCAGATCACCGGCAGCGACCCCGCATCCAGCGGACAGTCCTGCGAAAACGTGCGCACCTTCTGCACCACCCCGTTCTCCACCCGCAGCAGCACGAAGAAATGCGTGTTCCCTTCCAGCCGCACCGCCTCCGGCGGCGGAACCCGGATCGTGTCCGCGCTCGACATCCGCGTCTCGATCCAGCAGCCGTAGTCGTGCACATCGTTCCAGTTCGAGTAGCAGCACATCTGCCGGTCCGCCCTCGTCACCGGAGCCGCCCAGCCGATCCAGCCCGGCGGCGTCTGCGCCGCGATCGCCTGCCGCACCGCAGCCTCCGATCCCGCCCGCGTTTCCACCTTCGCGTTCTGCATGCGGGGCTGCTGTGCAGCCAGCCCCGCAGCAAACATCATCACCAGCCCCGCCGTTCTCATTTGCTCAACAGCTCCGTCAGATAATCCGTCGCGTCCTTGGACTTCATGTTCGCCAGCCGCTTCACGATGTAGCCCTTGCGGTCCAGATCCGTCTCCTTGCGCGCCAGATCCACCAACTGCTTCGCCGCGCCCTGCCGGTACAGCGCCGTGATGATCTCGTTCTTCATCTCCGCATCCGTTTCCGTGGCGTACATCGCCGCCAGCGCGTCTCCCGACGTCGTCGCCCGCATCGAGCCCAGCCGGCTGATCGCCACCCGGCGGACCCGCGGGTCCTTCTCGCTGCGCGCGATCTCCAGCAGCTTCGCCGAATCGCCGCTGCTCAACAGCGCCGACAGAATCGATTCGCGCAGCTCCACGTTCGACTCCGAACCGTAAAGCTGGCTCAGCTCACCCGACGCTCGCAGCGCGCCCAGCATCTGGATCGCATACCGCTTCACATCCTCGTTCGATTCCGCCTTGGCGATGTCGAACAGCTTCTGCGGCTCGCGCGAAACCATGTACGCCCGCAGCACCGCGCGCTTCACCGCCGTATCGTTCGAGTTCCGGTATACCTCGCTCAGCACTTCCGGAGCGCCTTCCCGGCGTCCGAACGCCCCCAGATACTCCACCGCCCGCAGTTGCAGATCCGGATTCGCGCCCGTGCCCCGCGCGTAGCGCCCGATGATGTCCCGAGCCCGGCCATCGCCCGACTGCGCCAGCACGAACAACGCGCGCTGCTTCAACCGCGGCGACGCCTTGCCGTCGTTCAACACCTTCTCAAGCAGCGGAATCGCCCGCTCCGGTTCGGTGTGGATCAGCGCGTTGATCGCCAGCAGCTTCAGATCTTCATCCGTCACGCTCTCCGGCGACACCTGGCCCGTGGACGATCGCACCTCCACCTCCAGCGCCTTCGCATCGCTCAGCCAGCGGCTCTGCGGATGCGCTTTCTGCATCTCCGCCAGCGTCTTCAGCGCATCGTCCCGCCGCCCCAGCTTGTACAACGCATACGACTTCCAGTACATCGCCCCGTCCGGCCGGTCGGTGTTCCGCTCCAGGGCGCGATCGAAATAGCGGATGGCGCGGTCGTACTTGCGCTCCTCCAGCGCCTCCTGCCCTTCGCGATAGGATTCGCGCGCGGAGTCGGCGCGCTCGCGCACGCGCTCCACCGCTTCCCTTGCCCGTTCCGCTGCTTCCCGCTCGCGTTCGCGAGCCTCCTGCCAGCGTTCCCGCTCCTCGGAGCTCATGCCCCGAGGCGGCACGGGTTGCGCCGGACGCGCGGGCGGCGCTGGCGGAGTCTGCAACAGAAACATCACCGGCGGATCCGGCGGCAGCGGAGCAAGCGGCGCCAGCGGCGCTTCCTGCCCGGCGCACACCGCGGCCGTCATTCCCGTCATTGCAATCGTCTTCAACAGAGTCTTCATGGATCGGTCTTCTCTTTCGTTTTTGTTCTTACAGCATTCCTTCGGCCGCGGGCGACGCGGCGCGCTCGCGCACCTGCGTTCCGAAAACTTTTACCTTGAACAGGATTCCCCGGTCCTCAATGCTCTTGCGCAATTCATCGAACTGCGCCCGCGACACCGTGGACGGACTCCGCGCGATCTCAATCAGCGCGCGCTCCAGATCTTCCAGCAGCGTTGCCGTGCTCGTGTCGCCGGCGCTCGCCGCCGTCTGGCGGTAAATTCGATTCGCGTTCAACAGATCTTCGGCAGCGGACTGCTCCCAGGTCAGGTCCAGCTTGCCCGACCCCGGATCGGCATTCGCCAGCTCGATCAGCATCATCTGCGATCGCTCCAGGTGATTGCCCACCGCCACCAGCAGCACCCGCTCCCGCACCTCGGTCTTGGTCTGCGCCGTCTGCGCAGCATCCGGCTGCGCCACCGGCGAGGTGTAGCGTCCCACCAGGAACGCCATCAGCACCAGCACCGCGATCGACGCCGCGAACATCATCTGCCGCGTGTCCAGCCAGCCGAACCACGCCATCCGCCGCCGGCTCCCCAGCCGCGATTCGATCCGCGACCACACCTGCGCCCCGTACTCCGCCCCCCGCTCCGGCACTGGAGCGGAATCGAGCGTGTTCAAAACCCGCTGAATCGCTTGAAATTCGGCCCTGCACTCGGCGCAGTCCATCAGGTGCGCCTCCAAATCCTTCCCATCGGGATGTTCACCGTAGTAATGCAAAACAAGCTGCTCTTCTTCTATGTGTTTCATGAGGCCGGACTCACCACCGGTTCCAATGCCCGCCGGACTTTCTGTACCGCCCGGAAAATGCTGTGCTTGGTCGCGTTCGCTCCCAACCCCAGCACACTGCCGATCTCCTCGATCGACTGCCCTTCGTAATGCCGCAGAATGAACGCCGTCCGCTCCTGCTGGCTCAAATCGTTCAACGCCTGCTCGATCTTGCGCTGCACCTGCCCGCTGAACAACAGCCGGTCCGGACCCGGATCTCCCGTGGCGACGTTCATCATTACATCGCCGGTTTCTTCGTCCGTCTCCCGCTTCACCACCGCGCGATGCTTGCGGCTTCGCAGCAGATCGAGCGAGTAGTTCGCAGCGATCCGGTACAGCCACGTTCCAAAACTCGCTCGCGATTCGTAGCGCGAAAGCTGCTTGTACGCGCGCAGAAAAGTTTCCTGCACCACGTCCTCGGCGTCCTGTTCGTTGCCGGTCATTCGAAACGCCAGACGGAAGACACTGCGGCTGTGGCGTTCCACCAGAATGCGGTACGCATCGCCTTCGCCGCCTAAGACCTGGGCTACCAGGCCCGCGTCGTTTTCTTCCATCCGCCCCTTTAGACTGCAACAGCTTACGCCGGTTAGCCCAATCGCGAATTATAGTATTGACATGAGGTTCGTCCTGCCGGTCTTGTTGGGCGTCAGCCTGTTCGCGGCCGGCGATTTCCGCTACCAACGACGCTACAAAGACGGCGAAGTCGAGCATTATCAGATGCGTGCGCGCTTCGAAGGCGAAGCGCGCGAAGAAACGGCGACCTCCGAACACCGCACCGAAAAACGCGGCAAGCATTTCGTGGAAGTGGTTCGCTGGGCTGGAGAGAGCTTCGTCCAGACGCTGTCGCTGGACCCAAGGGCGGAGATGCCGCTGGCGATCCCCAAGGATAATGTTGCACTTACGGGCATGGTGACGGACCTGCACACCTTCTACCTGGTGCTGCGCCCGGACGGGGGCATCGACCGGCTACGCAAGAAGGGCGACGAGTTCGCACCCCCGGAGCCGATGCTCGGGGAGTGGGCGGACGGCGTCGAAACCCTTCTGGGTCAGAGCCGTACGAAGCTCCGCTCCAAATTGGTTGACGTTGTCAAGGATTATGCCGTCATCCAGTCAACCTTTTCCCAGCCGGACGACCGGCCGCTGGAGATGCGACGCCCCTGGATGATCGAGCCGGTTTGCGGTAAACCCAACAATTTCCAACTGATACGGAAACAGGGCAACGGCTTCGTGGTGATTTGGGGCTGCGAGGAGTTCGACATCACGATGACCGTAGAACGGCGCCGCGGACGCATTAACGAGGCCAAAATGGACAACAAACTGCACTGGAAGCTGCGTTTTTGCCGCGATTTGGAACTCACCAACTGCCAACCGCTTCCAGACATGAAGCGGCGACGGATCGTGGAGCTGCGGCGGGATGGTATCCTGAAGCAGTAAACGCCTCCCGGAAATGCTCCCGTGAAAATTGGATTTGTCAGCCTGGGTTGTCCCAAGAACCTCGTCGATAGCGAGGTGATGATGGGTTCGCTGGTCTCCGGCGGTCATGAACTGACCAATGCGCCGGAAGAGGCGGACGTCATCGTGGTGAACACGTGCAGCTTCATCGACCCCGCCAAGCAGGAATCGGTGGACACGATCCTGGAGATGGCGGAGTTCAAGAAGACGGGCAAGGCGCAGCGGCTGATCGTGGCGGGGTGCCTGGTGGAGCGCTACCGCAAGGACATCCAGAAGCAGATTCCGGAAGTGGACGCGGTGCTGGGGACCAATGAGCTGGACCAGATCAACGCGTTGTGCGAGGGTGTGGATCCCGCGCGCGGGGCGGCTCAGCCGTTCCTGTATCACGACCTGTCGCCGCGGGTGTTCTCGACGCCCCGGCACCATGCTTACATCAAGATCGCGGAGGGCTGCGATCATCCCTGCACGTTCTGCGTGATCCCGCAGTACCGGGGCAACTTCCGCAGCCGCCGTTTCGAAAGCGTGGTGAACGAAGCCACGCGGTTGTTCGAGCAGGGCGTGCGCGAGATCAACCTGATCGGGCAGGACACGACTTCCTACGGTGAGGATCTGGGGCTGAAGGACGGGTTGGCGTCGCTGATGGCGCGCCTTGCCTCCATCGAAACGCCGCATCCCAAGTGGGTTCGTTTTCTGTACTGCTATCCCAACCGCGTGACGCAGAAGCTGCTGGACACGATCGCGGAGCATGAGGCGCTGGTGAAGTACATCGACATGCCGCTGCAGCACGCCTCGCGCAATGTGCTGAAGCGGATGAAGCGCGGCTCGCACGGCGATTTCTTCCTGAAGCTGCTGGAGCAGATTCGCGCGACCATCCCCGGCGTGGCGATCCGGACCTCGATGATCGCGGGCTTCCCGGGAGAAACCGATGAGGACTTTGAGATCCTCTGCGATTTCGTCAAAGCCGCGAAGTTCGACCGCCTGGGCGTGTTCCGCTACTCGGACGAGGACACCAGCGAGAGCTACCACCTGGACGGCAAAGTGGACGCGCGGACGATTTACAACCGGCAGCGGCGGCTGATGTCGATTCAGAGGAAGATCTCAAAGGCGCGCAACCGGGCGATGATCGGGCAGGAAGTGACGGTGCTGGTGGAAGGACCCTCCAAGGAAAGCGAGCTGCTTTGGGAAGCGCGGATGCCGACGCAGGCGCCGGAAATCGACGGCGTTTGTTACATCAGCGATCCGGGGGAGACCGCGCCGCGGGTGGGTCAATTCCGGAGGATGCGGATCACCGAAGCGCACGACTATGACCTGGTGGGCGAGCTGATCGATTCGCCGCCGGTGGAAGCGGAGCGCCCGGCTGCACCGCTGTTCCAGATCCTGCCGCTGGAGCGCCCGCAGATCGGACCGCTTTCGCGCTAAGCTCAAGGCGTATTGAGGCTTATCATGCAGTGCCCGATTTGCAAGAAGCCCGTGACGCTGCGCGATCCGGAAGCGCCTTTCTGCAGCGAGCGCTGCCGCCTGATCGATCTGGGCAACTGGGCCAGCGAAAAGTACGTGATCTCGAGCCCAACCACGCAGACGGTGGAAGAGGAGGAAGAGGATTGATCCAACTGGCGCGCGCGCTGGCTACGTGGTTCGGGTGCGGTTATTTTCCGTGGGGACCGGGAACGGTGGGATCGCTGGCGGCGCTGGGGATGGCGTACCTGCTGCATCGCTACGATGCGTGGAGCGCGCCGGCGATCGGGCTGCTGGGGATTCCCGCGCTGATCGCGGGAATTTGGGCGGCGGGCGTGGTGAATCGCGAGACCGGGCAGAAGGATTCGCAGATCATCGTCATCGATGAAGTGGCGGGGCAATGGATCACGCTGGTGGGCGCGGCGGCGCTGACCCCGGTTTCATGGATTCTGGCGTTCGCGCTGTTCCGCTTGTTCGACATCGTGAAGCCGTGGCCGGCGCGGCAGGCCGAGAAATTGCCGGCGGGCATGGGCGTGATGGCGGATGATGTGGTGGCCGGGATCTACGCGGCGCTTGTCTTGCGCGCGGCGGGATGGTTCAATCTTTATTAAGACATGGCGACACTCCGCAAGAACAATGGCAAGCCTCAGATAACGGAAGTTTCGCCGGTTGCGGCGATTCCGGGAGGCGAGTTTCAGATCCGCGGCAGCGGCCTGACCAGCAGTGAACAACCGCGCGTGACCATCGGGGAAGTTGCCGCGCCGATTGTGATTGGCTCGGATTCCTTCATGGTGGTGAAGGTGCCGGAAGGCGCCGCCGTGGGAGAACTGATCGTTGAGAACCGCGGAGAGCAGTCGCCGGCCTACACCTGCGAGATCGGATTTCAGATCGCCGACAACCTGCATCCGGTCACCAATCCGGCGGTGGACGCGCACGGGAACGTATTCACGACGTTCAGCGGATCGCGCGGCCAGAAGACCCCGGTGGCCGTGTACAAGATCGACAACAACTACCGGCTGAAGCCGTTCATCAATGATCTGATGAACGCCACCGCGCTGGCCTTCGACCGCGAGGGGATGCTCTACATCTCCAGCCGCTATGACGGCATCGTGTACCAGGCCGACCCGGCGGGAACGCTGAGCACGTACGTGGAAGGCATGGGCGTGGCCACGGGCATCGCCTTCGATCAGGAAGGCAACCTGTACGTGGGGGATCGCAGCGGGACGGTGTTCAAGATCAGCCCCTCGCGGCAGATTTATGTGTATGCCACGCTGGAGCCGTCCATCGCGGCGTACCACCTGGCCTTCGGTCCGGACGATTACCTTTATGTGAGCGGGCCGACCACTTCAAGTTTCGACACCATACACCGCATCGCGCGCAACGGGGAAGTGGAGATTTTCTATCGCGGGCTGGGGCGGCCGCAGGGGATCGCGTTTGACGCCGAGGGCCGCTTGTATGTGGCGGCATCGCTGGGCGGGCGGCGCGGCGTGGTGCGCATCGACGCGGCGCGCAAGGCGGAGCTGTTCCTTTCGGGTCCGGGCGTTGTGGGCATGGCGTTCACTCCGAATCGCTCGCTGATGGTGACCACCAACAACGCCTTGTTCCGGGTGGATGCCGGAGTCTCGGGAAGGCCGCTGTTCTAGCCGATGGCGGACGCCGAGATTGTCGCCGTCGGCTCGGAACTGCTCACGCCGGGCAAGATCGACACCAATTCCCTTTTCCTGACAGACCATTTGAACGCGCTGGGGATCGCGGTGGTGCGCAAGAGCATCGTCGGCGATGAGCGCGAGCTGCTGGCGAGCACGGTGCGCAATGCGCTGAGCCGGGCGTGCATCATCCTGCTGACGGGCGGCCTGGGGCCCACCGAGGACGATGTAACGCGGGACGCGGTGGCGATCGCGCTGGACCGGCCGCTAGTGTTCCGGCAGGACCTGCTGGACGAGATCGAGAACAAATTCCGCAAGTTCGGCCGCAAGATGACGGAGAACAACCGCCGCCAGGCATATCTGGTGGAGGGGGCGGAGGTGCTGGAAAACCCGCGGGGGACCGCCGTGGGGCAGTGGATCGACTTCATGGACCGCATGATCCTGCTGCTGCCGGGACCGCCGCGTGAGCTGAATCCCATGTTCACCGGGTTGTGCGTGCCGCGGTTCGCGGCGCGGCTGCCGGCGCAGGTGCTGCGGACGCGTTTTTACCGGGTGACGGGCATGGGCGAATCCGAACTGGACGCGGTGATCGCGCCGGTGTACACGCGCTATCAGAATCCGGCGACCACGATCCTGGCGGGAGGCGGCCGTACGGGCGGCAGGATTACATAGCCGAAGGCGTGTTGATCCTG
>CAYOQB010000178.1:0-10297 GCA_964406035.1 uncultured Solibacteraceae bacterium
CCGGACGAGAAGTTCCTGTACGTCGGGAACTGGGACGAGAAGAAGAAGGTCGTGATGCGCTATGAGGTGCTGGCCGACGGCTCGATCCGCAACGGCAAGCTGTTCTTCGACATGACATCCGCTCCGGGCGAGGACGCGATCGACGGCGTGAAAGTGGATAAGCAGGGTAACGTGTACGTGTCCGGACCGGGCGGATTGTGGATCCTGTCGCCCCAGGGCAAGCACCTGGGCACCATCATGCCGCCGAAGCATCCGCACAACTTCGCCTGGGGTGACGACGGCAAGACCCTCTACCTCTGCGCTCGTGGAGCGCTGTACCGCATGAGGCTGAATATCGAGGGCGTGCGGCCGTAGGGCTCACGCCACCGGTTCCAGGGGATAGCCGAGGTCGCGCCAGGTATCGATCCCGCCTTCGAGCGGACGCGCCCGCCGGATCCCGGATTTCTGAAGGATCAGCGCCGCCCGGGCGCTGGTGGCTTCGTTTGGTCAAGCACAGTAAACCACTATGTCACGGTCCCGGGGAATCAGGTGGGGCTTGGTCTCGATGTCGCGGCGCGGGAACCATACTGCACCCGGGATGCGCAGGCCCAATTCGAGCACTTCATGCTCCTGGCGCAGATCCAGGATGAAGAAGGCCTCGCCCCCATCCATCCGCTCCTTCAAATCCTCGGGAAGGATGCGGGATCCGCGAAGTCGGGACAGAAAGCGGCGGCGCTGCAGGTACTTCACCAGGAGGTAGAGAGCTAGCGGAACGCCGAGGACGACCGCAACGGAGCTCGACACCTGAAACGCGAGCTCCGCCAGGCGGCTCAACTGCCGCCGGAACGCGAATCCAAGCCCGATGAGCGTGGAGGCCCAAATGAAGGTACCCGCGAGTTGATAGGCGGCGAAACGCGCCAGAGGCATGTGGCTGGTTCCGGCAACGGGAACGGCGACGGCGTTCAGGCCGGGGACGAACTTAGCGATCAGCAGCGCCGCGGGCCCGAGCCGCTGAAACCAGGCGCGCGAGTTCGAAACGCAGGAATCAGGCTCGAGGGACACTTTGCACAGGAAGCGGAGGGCTGCGCCGCCTTTGCGGCGTCCCAACTGGAACCAGGCGTGATCCGCGAGCCCAGCGGCGGAGGCTGCGACCAGCAGCGCGCCCAGGAAGGTCAGGTTGCCCTGCCCGAGCAGGGCGCCAATTCCCAGAAGAACGGGCGCGGCCGGCAGCGGCAGGCCAAGCTGCTCGGCGAAGATCACGACAAACAGCCACGCGTAACCGTGGCGGATCAGAAAATCAAGAGCTTCCGGCATTCAACTCCGACAACTGCTGGTCCAGATGCGCGAGGGCGGCATCCAGAACCAGCTTATATCGGGGATTCTTTGCATTTTCGATGTCGTGAAGCACGCGCTTGCGGCTCGACTCCAGGCTTTCCCGCTTGCGGCGGCGCTCGGCGTCCTCGTGGTTCTGCAGCTTTGCCGCCGCGGCTTCCTCGCGAGCGGCCTCGCGGAGTTCCTGTTGGTTCTCCACGGACTTGCTTTCCCAACCTCGAGCCATGCCCCAATTATAGGATGTATCGAGTGACACGATCTCTGTTTCTGATTTCCCTGCTCGCCTTGGGGTGCTCCCGCGGCCCGGCGACGCGCATCGAGAGTCTCGGCGGGGCTCCGCCGGCGGAGGACTATTCGCTGAAGAGAATCAGCGGAGTACGCGACGGCGAAGTGGTGCATGCGGCGGCCGAATTCGGCGGCGCGGACGGGGAACTGGCGCTGACCCTGCGCTTCCGTACCGGGGTTCCGACACAACTCGAATCCGGAACGTACGTGTGGACCCGCAGCGGCAACAAGCAGCAAGGCCGGGTCTCCGCCCGCAGCGTCGAGTTCCTGGGCGGGCAAAGCGGGCGGCCGAGCCTGGGCGGTGTCTATGAACTGATTCCGGAACAGGGCGAGCCTGCCTACCGCGTCCGCTGGCCGGCGACGGAGCTCGCGCCGAAGTAGCTAAAGTAGGTTTCATGGCTATGGCTACTCCCTTCGCGGCGAGAGATCGCTTCCGCAGCAGGCGCACCTCCGGCTTCACCGAATCGGTGATCCGGGAAATGACGCGGCTTGCCGTGCGGCATGGAGCCGTCAACCTGGCGCAGGGATTCCCCGACTTCCCCGCCCCGGACATCCTGAAGCAGGCCGCCAAGGACGCCATCGACGCGGAGTTCAACCAGTACGCGATCACCTGGGGCGCCAAGCCTTTCCGCGACGCGATCGCCGCCAAGTACAAGCGCACCTACGGCCTGGAGTTCGACCCCGAACGGGAGATCACCGTGTGCTGCGGCTCCACCGAGGGAATGATCGCGTCACTGCTGGCAGTGACCAACCCGGGCGAAGAGATCATCGTGTTCGAGCCGTACTACGAGAACTACCAGCCGGACGCGCTGTTATGCGGGGCGGAGCGCCGGCTGGTCCCGCTGCACGCGCCCGATTGGACCTTCGATCCGGACGAGTTGCGCCGCGCCTTCAGTTCCCAAACCAAGGCGATTATCCTGAATTCGCCCAACAATCCGACCGGGCGCGTGTTCTCCCGTGAGGAACTGGAAGTGATTGCCTCGCTCTGCCGTGAGTTCGATGTTCTGGCCATTACGGACGAGATCTACGAGCACATCATCTTCGACGGGATGCGTCACGTGTCCATGATCGAGCTGGAAGGGATGCGGGACCGCACCATCGTTGTGAACAGCATGAGCAAGACGTATTCGGTGACGGGCTGGCGAGTCGGCTGGGTGCTGGCGAGCCCGGACCTGACCGATTCAATCCGTAAGGTACATGACTTTCTGACGGTGGGCGCGGCGGCGCCCCTGCAGCACGCCGGAGTGGTGGCGTTGTCGATGCCCGATGCCTATTACGAGGAGCTCGCCGCGACCTACGCCGCCAAGCGCGATCACATACTCGCCATGCTCGAGCGCACCGGCTTCCGCCCGTTCCGTCCGTCAGGCGCTTATTACGTGATGGCGGACATCTCCGGCTTCGGTTTTCCCGGCGATCGCGAGTTCGCCAGGCACCTGGTGGAGACGGTGGGGGTGGCGGTGGTTCCGGGTTCGTCTTTTTTTGAACACTCCTCCGGCGGATCGCAGTTGGTACGCTTTTGTTTCTGCAAAAAGTATGAGACGCTGAAAGCTGCCGAGGAGCGACTTCAGAAAATCTGAGGAGCAGTAGGAGGAAGATATGCTGCCTGCCTTTCTTCTGCCTGAAACCGTATCCCGCCAGGACGGCCTGGGTCCGGCGATCCCGCTGGGCGATGGCGCTGGCAAGACTCTGTTGGCAACTTTGGGCATCATCCGCGTCCTGGAACAGGAGAGCCTGGATCTCAGCATCTGGGGCTCGGCGGATGGAGAGAACTGGGGGCTTCAGCCTCTGGTCACCTTCCCGCAGAAGTTTTACTGCGGCACCTACTCCATGGTGCTCGACCTGACCAAGAACACGAACATTCGCTACCTGCAGGCGCGCTGGAAGATGAAACGCTGGGGCCGCGGCGACCCGTCGCCGATGTTCGGCCTGTATGTCTTCCTCGCGCAGGTGAACGTCGCCACAGCCGTGGCCTAGTATTCGGATCGAAGCACGTCGTAGAAGATCCGGATTCCTTTGTGGAACTGATCCACCGGAATCCGCTCCGCATCGGAGTGCATGGTAGCGATCGTTTCCAAATTCAACAGCATGGGAATGAAGCCGTAGGCCGGAATCCCGCGCTTCCGCAAGTGAACCGAATCCGTCCCGAAAGGCACCAGCATCGGCGTCACCACGGCTCCCGGATGGTGCTGTCCGATGACGCGGCGGATGGTTTCAAACAGCGGCGTGCGCGAGTTGGACTCGCCCGCGTCGGTGGGTGAGCTGAGCCGCTCCACCTTGACCCGCGAATCGTTGATGCGAGCCTTCAACTCGCTGACGAACTCGTCTGCGTTCACCCCGGGAAGCAGGCGGCAGTCGAGGGTCGCTTCGGCAACGCTGGGGATCACGTTGGCTTTGGGCGGATCGCCGACGCCGGAGCGCAGGGTGGTGAGCGAGATCGTGTTTCGCTGGATGGCGGAAGTAAACTTGTTGGCCGAGAACTCGCCCAGAGTCGCCGACATCTCCGCCACGACGGGGTTCCGCTTGCCGGAGGCGGGCTGATCCAGAGCCCTGCGCAGCGCGTCCATCAGGATATTGTTGGCGTTGTCGGGAATCGGCTGCGATCCATGGCCGGCGGTGCCGGTAGCGGTCAACTTGAGCCACAACATCTGCTTTTCGCCCACGGCGATGCCGAACACCAGCTTGCCGGGGGCCAGCACGTCGCGAGTCCCCATCCCGCCTTCGTCCAGGACATACTCCGGATTCAGCTCGGACCAGTGGTTGGCGATCATCCATTGGATGCCGCGCTCGCCTCCGGTTTCCTCATCCGGGGTCGACAGCATCACGATGTCGCGCGGAGGCACGATGCCTTGCTGCTTCAGCGTGATCAGGGCGGTGAGGTGCATGACGCCGATGCCCTTCATGTCCAGGGTGCCGCGGCCCCAGATCCAGCCGTCCTTGATCACGCCGCCGAACGGATCGACGGGCCAGCGCTGCGGATCCACCGGGACCACATCGAAGTGATTCAGCAGCAGCAGCGGTTTCTTGCTGGAATCGCGGCCCTTCAGCCGGACCAGGAGATTCGTCTGCCCGCCGGGTCCGCTGGCGTACAGCTTGGGCTCGAGGCCCGCCTTCTCCAACTCGGCTTTGAACAGAGCCGCGGCTTCGCGGGAATCGGCGGGCGGGTTGATGCTTTTGATGCGGATGTAGCGCTGCAGCAGGTCGAGCGCGCGGGTCTCGATCGCCGGCCAGTCCGGTTCGGCGAAGAGGGTCACGGAGGCCAGCAGAAACAAGGTGAGGAACTTCATGCGAGACCCCAGTGTATCGAAGCGCCGGCTTATTTCTCAGCCGGCAGGTCGGTCAGGCGCACGCGCAGTCCGGCTGCCTGGTAGGCCTCGAGCAGGGCTCCGGCCGCGGGACCATGCTTGGGTTGCGTGAACCAGTTCGCGGGATTGCGGTCGATCTGCCGCTTGAAGTGCTGCTGCAGAATCGCGCTGCGGAATACGCTGCCTACCGGCGCGATGTGGGCGATTTCGGCCGGACCGAAGAGCTTGGCGCGCACCGCTCCGGCGATTTCGGCCAGATCGAGAGCGGCTTGGTGGAGCACCTGATGGGCCACCGAATCGCCGGCCACAGCCGCTTCGTCCACCAGCTTCGCCAGCGCTGCGATACGCGGTCTGGGCCATTCGGAGGTATAGAAGCGGTGCATCAGGTCGTTGGCGTTGCGCGCGCCGGCTTCCTGCAGGAACACGTCGCGCAGGCTGGTGGGCCCGCCCCAGCCCTCCTCGTGCTTCAGAATCGAGCGGAGTGCTTTGCGGGTGATGTCGAAGCCGCCGCCTTCATCGCCGAACACGTATCCCCAGCCTCCGGCTCGGCCCATCTCCTGCCGCGCATTGCGGCCGAAGGCAATCGATCCGGTTCCGGCGATGACGATGATGCCGGGCTCGCCCGCGGTGGCGCCGGCGAGCGCAATGCGGGCGTCGTGGGTCACGATCAGGTGGGCCGCGGTAAGCAATTCATCCACCAGCGCTTCCTTGTCGGCGGGACCGCCGGAAAAACCGAGGCACGCGCCTTCGAAGGAGGCTTCCGCGACGCCCACCTGCTCCAGGGCCTGCCGGAGCGAGCCTCCCACGGCGGACAGGAACTTGGCCCGGCCTTCGGCGGCGCCTACATGGTTGCATGGACCCGAACGTCCGTGTCCCACCACGCGTCCGGCTTCGTCGCCGATCAGGGCGGTGGTGCTCGATTGCCCGCCGTCGATGCCAAGGAAGAGTTTCATGGTGTTCTGATCTCCGGCCTGCTGGCGTTGACGATCGGCTGGGGCGACGGTTTCGCCACGATGCGGTACAGTTGCGTGCGCCCGGATTCGCCCACGAGGGTAAGGTCCCAGGCTTCAGGGTCGGCGCGTACGTGGGAGGCGCCAAAGTCCTGGGCCAGGAACAGCAGGTAATCGATTCCGTAGTCCTTCAGGGCGCGGGAAGCCGCGGCCTGCATCCCGAGGGGCGCGGGGACGACGGCGGACTCGACGGTGCTGGTGACCGTGTCCCAGCGTCCGCCACGCTCCACGCGCAGCTCCAATTTCAGCGAAGGCTGGTCGTGTCCCACCTCCAGCCGGAGGGCATCGAACTCCTGCTCGTCGGCGAAGTCGATCTCCAGGAACTGGCCGGGTTCGATGGCGTGCATGGCGCGCCAGCGCGTTACCGGGTCATTGTCGAAGGCGAGCTGCACGTGCCAGGGATTGACGTTGGAGGTGATGCGCCACGCCGGCAGCCGCGGCAGTTCGGCATCGCCGCGGAACACGCGGAATTCCGCAACGCCCCACACTTCGTGCCGCGAGCCCGCGGCCAGTTGGTACACGCGCACCCGCCGGGCCTTGAGCGGTGCGCGCAGCGTCAGGTGGCGTTGGGGCAGGAGTTCCGGGAACGCGCCGCAGTAGAAGATGTCGCTCGCCAGCGAGCCGTAGGTGGACTGGAAGCTGACCGGGACATCGCGGGTGGTGAAGGACTCGCCGGTGCCGCTGAAGGCGAGAATGCGCGCGCCGGGTTCGGTGTTCTCTTCGATGAGGCGGCCGGCGGCGTAGAACTCGGTGCGCCGCCGCAGGAAGGCATCCTCGGACTCGATGCGCAGCGCGGCCTTCACGGGAATTTCGCTGATTCGCCAGGCGTAGCGGTGGGTAAATCGCGGCAGCAGCGAAGGCCAGCAGGTGATGGCGAAGACGCCGGACAAAGCCAGCGGCAGCAGCGGAATCCGCTGCAGGGGCAGCATCATGGCGAGAGCCACGAACACCGCGGGCGTCATCAGGAATCGGGTGCCGATGTTAGCCGGGTACGGCAGCAGAAAGACGGCCGCCGCGAGCAGCAATCGCCACCCGAATGGATCGCGGAGGGCCAGGAGAGCCAGGGGCGCGCCGAGGAAGATCCAGCCCAGCAGCCCTCCGAGCTCGACGCCGCGCACCGCCGCCTCCCAGGGGATTTGCAGCTTGCTTTGCAATCCGTAGCTGGACATGCTGAAGCGATAGTCCTCCTCGAACTGGACGCTGACGTACGGGTTGGGGAAGTAGCGGTTCAGCAGCGGCGAGACGGGGTTGTCCACGATCAGCCAGTTCTTCGCCATCCAGGGCAGGATCAGCAGCGCGGCGGCAAGGGCGACGGGAAGCAGCGGTCGCATGCGCCGCGTTTTCCAGAACACGAATCCGAGCGCAAACGGCACGGCGAGAAACGCGGTGTACTTCAGGGCGTACGCGAAGCCGGCCAGCAAGCCCAGCAGGATCAGCAGCCCGCGGTTGTCGCGCTGCTGTTCCCAGATCTGCAGGAGAGCAAAGAGGGCGAACACCACGGCGGCGATCGCCGCGTCGTTGTAGGCGCTGACGCCGGTGACGCCGAACACCGGGCTGGCGTACACGATCAAGGCGGCCGCCGCGCCCGCCAGCGGATGCCCGGCGCGCCGGGCCGCGTTCACCATCAGCCACGGCAGGGTCGCGAGGAACGCGAAATGCACCAGCGACGCAGCCGAGTGGCGGCCGATGGAATACGCGGGGACCCACAGCATCTCCATCCCCTGGCTCAGGTTGGCGTAGATGCTGGTGCGGATGTTGTCGAAGGAATGGGCGCGCAGGTAGCGCGACACCAGGCCGAGGTGATACGTGATGCCGTCGGGTCCGATCTCCGGGGCCAGGGCGTTGAAGAAGTAGCAGCAGGTGAAGGCGGCATACCCGGCGAGGAACACCATGCGCGCCGGCAGGGGAATCGGGGGGAGCGTGTCCGGGCCTGCCGTGCCGCGGGTGCGGAACCAGGCGGCGGCGCAGGTGGCGGCGCCCGCAGCCCACAGCAGCGGGGGATAACAGAGGCCCGCCGCCAGGGTCGCGAACACGAACAGGCTTACCAGGGGTGCGCCGGCGATCAGGCTGAAGGGCAGGGTCTCGCTCCGCGCAAGCTTGACATGAAGTCGGTGCAGCAGCAGCCGTCCGGCGGCGATGGACGTGGCCAGCGTGAACATCGCCCCGGCCAGCGCAAGATAGGCTTGTTCGCCGGGCATCAGGGCTGCAGCCCCAGGCGGCTTAGGATCACGCCCAGTTCCGCGCCGTCTTTCTTCGAAACCCATGCTTTGTCGAGTTCCAGGGAGACGACGGACTCCTGGCCGGGCGGCATCCAATCGGCGGGCACGGGCTTTTCGAACAATTTCTGGCCGGGCTGGTCATAGCGCACCCGGTCCACCGGCTTGCCGTTGACCAGGAAGGCGATGGTGATGGGTCCGGTTTCCTGGAAGGTGACTTCGGAGATGGCGAAGTCGGCGACAAAGCGGAGGTTTTCGGGCCGGGAAACATGAACGCGAACGCCGGGGGTGCGTCCCGTCCAGCGCCAGGAGCCTTCGAGCGCGCCGATGCCGGATACGAAGAACGATTCCACGCCGGGCTCGGACATGGAGAGCACACGCGCCGCGCGGGGCGATCTGGGTTTTTCCACGTGCTGCCGTTGCGCCGGAGGGGCGTAGGGCTCCGGCATGCGCTGGCATCCCGCGATCGCCGCCAGAATCAGGGTGGGAAGAAGGCGCCGAAGCATCCGAACGCTGAGTATAGCAACGTGCCGCGCCGGTGTTTTTCCGGCGCGATCTCAGGATGAAAGCCGGGGCGCAGGGGCGTCGCGCGGTATGGCGGGCGAGGGCGAGTGGCGTTATTCTGGCAGCGCCGGTGCTCGCCCGGCGCGGCAGGCGGAGGTCCGCGAGGGTTTCGCCTGAGTGCGGCATAGGGGGACCGCCGGTGCCCGTTCTAGGGTCTTTTCCCGCTTTCCCGTGTAACCATTGCTCTATTGATGGTGGACGCCTGAGCCTTTAGGTTGGAAAACGGAGGTATTGGGCATGCGAAAGGTCCTACTTTTCGGCGCGATGAGTCTGGGCGCGGCGGCTGTCTCGGCACAAACGCCGCAGATGGTGACCGTAGAACCGAAGACTGCCAAACCCGGCACGGTGTTATCGGTGACGGGCGTTCATCTGGGTCCGGAGATGGTGGAAGAAGTGTACCTGACGGATCACAAGTTCGATCTGAAGGTGAAGGTTCTGGAACAGAAAGACAAGACGCTGGTGATCCGGGTGCCTCCGTTCGTCAAGCCCGGAAGGATGCAGTTGATGGTGCTGATGGCGGGCAAGCAGCCGAAGCTGCTGGAGCAGCCGGTGTACGTGCTGGTGGAAAGCAAGGAAGAGGAAGTAGGCGCGCTGAAGCAGGAGTGAGGCCTTGCATCCCCGGGCTATCGGGCGTATTCTCGTAACTCTGGAAAGGGGTGCAAGATGCGTTCCTTTAGACTCCTGCTGGCGGCGGCGCTTCTGGCCGCCGGAGCCGGGTACGCGGAAACGTCGCGCGTTTCCGGCGTCGAGCCCACCAACGCGAAAGCCGGCGAGGTGGTGAAAGCCTCCGGCGAGGGCCTGGCGAACACGCTGGTGACCGCGGTGTTCCTCACCGACGGCAGCAACGATCTGAAAGTCGAAGTGGTGGAACAGACGGCGACCGCGCTGCGATTCAAGATTCCAGGAGCAGTGAAGGCGGGGCGCTGGGCGGTGATGATCCAGACCAAGGACGGCATGCTGCTGGAGCAGCCGGTGAAGGTCACCATCGAGTAGCTTGCGCGCGGCGGCCGCGGCTTGCGATCCACTACGATAAAGACAGCCATGCGTGCTGCCTGCCTTGTTTTCGCCGCGTGCTTTCTCCTGTCCGCCGCCGTGCCCGACGCCACCTTCTGGAAGACCTGGGGAGACGGCCAGGCGGAAATCTCGTCCTACGATCTGGTAAAGACCCACTACGGCGCGCCGCGCACGGGCACGGCGGTGACGATTTTCGTCACCGAGACATTCTCCAACTCGATGCGGGTGAAGGCCGATCCGGGCAAGCATCCCAAGCAGGACGAATTTCCGTTGATCAAGCTGAACCTCGTGAAGGATTTCCGCACCGGAGTCTACGATTACAACGACCAGACGTCCAGTTTTCTGGCGCTCGCCGGAGTGAACGGGCGTCCGGCGGGTTCGCTGACCAAGATCTCGTACTCCAGCCAGGAATGGTGCGGCAACATCTACCACCAGTTGCTGTTCGATCCCCGTTCGATCCGCTTTTCGCGCTTCAGCTACTTCGACGGGGAAGGCGACCAGAGCGGGACGCTGCCCTACCCTGATCGCGGGGTGGCGGAAGACGCGTTGTGGTTCTGGGTCAGGGGGATGGCGGAGCCGAAACTGGCGCCGGGCG
>CAYOQB010000179.1:0-10260 GCA_964406035.1 uncultured Solibacteraceae bacterium
CGCTCCACACGGCGCACGGCGAGGTCGATGACAGTAATGGAATCGTTGTGAGCATTGGATACATACGCGCGGCCGCCGCCGATCGCGATGCCGGAAGGGCTGCTTCCTCCGTGAATACCGTTGCCATACGGTTTGCCCGTCGGCAGGAACGTCTCGATTTTCGGCTGCGCCGGATCCGTGAAATCGACGACGGCCACCGAATTGGATTCACGCGCGTTCACGGGCCCCAGGCCCGGCACCTGAACCGCACCCGCGGCGGAGCTGCGGACCACGCCTCGCTCCGCTTCCGGTGACGGGAATCCGAACGCGGGAAACGGCAGACCGGTCTCGCGTGCATTCGCTTTGCTGGCGCCCGGTAGGGCCTGGTACTCGAACATCCCGATGTGCGTGACCCACACGCGCGAGCCTTCCAGCGCGACCGCGAACGGAATTCGTCCGACCTTGAGGGAAGAGATCACGGCACGACGGCGCGTGTCGATAACTGCAACCCGGAAGTTGGCCTGGTCCACAACGAACAGCAGGTTGCGCGCGGCGTCGAACGCAAGGTCCCCGGTATAGCTGTCCTGGTAGCCTCCGTTATTCAGATCGATGGTGGCGATGCGCTTCCCAGACGTCACATCGATCAGGCGAACGCGGCCGGAGTTCCCTTCCGAGGCGTACAGCAGGCGGTTGTTTTCGAACGCGAGGCCCATGAACACGCTGCGCCAGTCGTCCTCCTCGGCTTCCTTCTCACCCTTGCGCGGAGCGGTGATGCGGCGCGACTTCCAGCCTTCCGGGGACTTGGTGAGAATGGTCAGCGAGTAGCGGTTGGGGCCGCCGTCGGAGGACACCAGCGTGTTTCCGTCCGGGCTGAGCGCGAGCCCGAACGGGCCGGGACCGGTGTAGTGGAGCTCGCCGGGCGGCGTGAGCAGGCGGCCGCCGGGCAGCACGATATCGGGAAGCTTGGCGCTGGCGGGGCGTGTTCCGGCGGGCGTTCGGAACTCCGCCGCGTGCAACAGAATCGAAACAAGAAGCATCGCGGCGGCGGGTCGCATGCCGTCCAGATTGGACCAGAACGCGGGCTCGCGTCAATCGCTAATTGCACATGCCGACGTAGCGGTAGCCGAGCGCGGAGAGGCGCGCGCGGTCCAGCACGTTGCGGCCATCCAGCAGCACGGGGCTGCGCATGGTGGAAATCATGGCGGCCCAGTTGAGCTCGCGATACTCCGGCCATTCGGTCACCAGGACCACGGCATCGCTGTCGCGCGCGACTTCCTCGGCGGTATCGCACAGCGAAATTTCCATGTCCGGATTCTCGGCGCGGAAACGCTCCATGGCCACCGGGTCGTGAGCCTTCACGCGCGCCCCGCGCTCCGTCAACTGGCGGGCGATGTCGAGCGCCGGAGCTTCGCGCAGATCGTCGGTGTTGGGCTTGAACGCCAGGCCCAGCAGGCCGATGGTGCGGCCCTTCAGAATCTTCAGTTCGGCCAGGAGCTTTTCCACGACGCGCTCCCTCTGGCGGGCGTTCACCACCCGCGCCGACTTCACGATCGGCATTTCCAGGTTGTATTCGCTGGCGGTGGAGACCAGCGCCGCGGTGTCCTTGCCGAAGCAGGAGCCGCCCCAGCCGATGCCGGCTTGCAGGAATCGCGTCCCGATGCGGGCGTCGAGTCCAATGCCCTTGGCCACTTGCGAGATGTCGGCGCCGACACGCTCGGCAAGCTGTCCGATCTCGTTGATGTAGGAAATCTTCAGCGCGAGAAACGCGTTGGCCGCGTACTTGATCAGCTCGGCCGAGGCGAGATCGGCCGCAACCAGCGGAACTGCGCCGATCGTTTCAGGACGCGGAAGAAACGTGGGCGCGGGAAAGGTCTGATCGAGAATGGGGCGGTAGAGCGTGTAAAGAACTTCCAGGGCGCGCGGATGATCGCCTCCGGTGACGATGCGATCGGGATACAGCGTATCGAAGATGGCGGTCCCCTCGCGCAGGAATTCGGGATTCGAGGCAACCGCGAAGCGGCCGTTCGAAGGCCTGCCGTGACGTGCTTCAAACGCCTCACGGACGATCGAGCCCACCCAGTTGCCGCTGCCGATGGGGACGGTGGACTTATTCACAACCACCACGAAATCACCTTGATATGTTTCGCCGATGCCCTTGGCGGCGGCGCGCAGATATTGCAGGTCGGGACTGCCGTTCGCGCTCGGCGGAGTGCCCACGGCGATGAACACGACGTTTGCGTCCGGTATGCCTTCCTGGTAGTCCGTCGTGAACTTCAACCGCTCGCACGCCAGGGCCATCAACTCGTCGAGATGCGGCTCGTAAATGGGGACCTTGCCCTGCTTCAGGCGCGCGACTTTGCCGGGATCGGAGTCGATACAGGTGACGTCGTGGCCCAGATAAGCGAGGCAGACGCCGGTGGTGAGACCAACATATCCGGTCCCCAGAATGGATACTTTCATGCGATTTCTTATCGTACAACGTCGAGCATGGGCGCGATGTGAAACCGCAGACATGCGTGAGCGTCGCGCAGCGCCTGCTCGGCCTGTCGCGGGGTGGCGGCGCGGGAGAACAGGAAGCCTAGGTAGGTTGCGCCCTCCGGCAGCGGCCGGATCGCCTGGCCCGGTTTGGCGGTGATGATGCCGCTGGTGATCCCCGAGGTAGCCAGAGCTTCGTCCAATCCGGAGACGTCCTGGTATACGCCGGGACGAGGGATCGGAATCATCATCACGCCGCTGGCGTCGGGTTCGCGCGCGACGCCGGAAGTGTCCTCGCCCAGCGCGTGCCGCAGGATCAGCTCCTCGAGGGTGATTTCCTTCGCGAATCGAAGCGATTGGGAGCAGAGTCCGCCGATCGGCCGCGGAGCGATCTCCAGCGGCCAGACGCCGTTTTCGTTCACTCGGACTTCGGCGTGTATCGGGCCGTGCGACAAGCCCAGCGCCGCACAGCCGCGCCGCACGGCTTCCACGATCGCGGCCTGCGTCGCCGCGTCTTCGCGGGACGGCGTCACGTAAATGGTTTCCTCGAAAAACGGGCCATCCAGTGGATCGGGCTTGTCGAAGACGGCCAGGAGGCGCAAGTCGCCGTTCGTCAGAATTCCTTCGATCGAGAACTCGCGGCCGGGGATGAACGCTTCCACCTGAATGAAGCGGTCGGCTTCGTCCAACTGGCGGACGATGTCGGGCTCGGCGAGCAGCTTGCGAATGCGGGCGAACGCAGCAATGAACTCCGCCGGATTCGAGGCGCGGATCACGCCGCGGCTGGCGCTGAGACCGAGGGGCTTCAGAACGCACGGGAAGTCGCGATAGTAGGGCTCCGCGTCGAGCGGGATGCGGAAGAATTCGGGGGTAGGCAGTCCGGCGTCGCGGAACGCGCATCGCGCGGCGTGTTTGTTGCGGGCGCGCTCGACGCTCTCGGGCGAATGGAAGCGAAGACCGAGCCGCTCGGCGATTGCAGCCGCGGACTGCGCGGGGCGGTCGCCCACAGCGATGATTCCGTCGAACGATCCTTCGACGGCGGCGGCTTCCGGTGACGCAAACTTCACCGGGATCGCGTGGTCGCCCCAGGGGTCGTCCAGGACGTGACAGCGGTCGGTGGCGAGGGTCAGCTCGACGCCGAGCTTCGCCGCGGCATCGCCGAAGGAGCGGATTTGGTAGCCGGTGGTCGCGGCGACAAGAAGAATCTTGGCCATGCTGATTTACACAAGAGCCAACTGCTCTTCGGTGGGCTCCGCTCAACAGTACCAGGGCTCGTCCAGATAAGGGACCGCGGCGCGCGGCATCAGCGCGTAGTTCTCCGGCATCTCCGCCCGGAACGCGAGCTCCCATATCGACGAAAAGATCTGCGTGCGCGACTTGCCGGCCTTTTGCTCGCGATCCACCAGGTTCAGCAGCATCCCAGCCAGCGCGTCCATACGCGGGTCGGCGTGCTTCCAGCGATACAGCAGCGCTTCGTCATCGAACTCGCGCACCACCTCGCGTATCTCCGGGAGTTCCAGCAGGCGGCTTTGCGACGTGATCAACAGCCGCAGCGCCAGTTGCACCGGCGCGACGTTTTCCACCAGATTCAGGTCCGCCAGGGTGCGCAGCAGATCCTGATACGACCCGAGCGTGGTCCAGGGCGTAAACGGAATGAACGTCGGCGCCAGCGCGAGTCCATGCTGCCGGCACAGCGCGACCGCCTGCAGGAAATCGGCTCGGGTGTGGCCTTTTTCCAGCTTCGCCAGCACGTCATCCTCCAGCGACTCCACCGCGGTGGTGATCAGGATGCACCCGGTCGCGGCCAGCACGGGCAGCAGGTCGCGATGCCGCAGCAGGTGTTCGATCTTGATGGTGGCGTCGTAAGTCACCGCGGGGAACTCGCGATGCAGTTCCTCTACGATCCGCCGCGCGTGGGCCGGGCCGTTGAAGAAATCCGGGTCGCCGAAGGTGACGTGCGCCGCGCCACGCTCGATTTGCTGGCGAATGTCGGCGAGCACGACGTCCGCCTGCACCACGCGGAATTGGCCCTGATAGACCGGCACCACCGGACAATGGCGGCACAGGTGCTTGCATCCACGAGAGGCCTCCGTGTAGGCGACAGCCCGCTTCTCGCCGAGGACGTGAAGCTGGGCGTAACGGGCAGGCTCCGGCAGGGTGCGGCGCTCGGGTAAAGTGAACTGCAGCTTCTCGAGATTTCCGCTCGGGGGCGCCTGGCCCGCGGCGAAGGCCACCAGCGCGGGCTCGAACTCGCCGCCCAGAATCGCCTCGACCCCCAATGCGCGCAGCAGGTCCTGATTCAGCGGCGCGTACAGGCCGAACGCGCAGATCCTCGCGTCCGGATACGCGCGCCGGACTCTGCGAATCACGGGAATCGCCAGGCGGGTGGCGGTGTGCATCGGCAGGTAGAAACCGAACACCGCCGCATCCGGATAACGCGTGACGCTGCCGGGCTCCACCGCAAGGTCGAGCGTGACGGTTTCGTACCCCGCGCGAGCCAGCCACGCAGCCGCGGAGGCGAGCCCGAAAGGCTGCCGGCCGAGCTCGTACGTGCTGATAAGGACTACGCGCAAGTTTGCCTGGAACTCCGAACTGAGCTTCTGAACCGATTGTATCTGCTAAACTCGGAGTTCCCCAACATGTACTGGAGCCGTCTTTTCATACCCACTCTGCGGGAAAATCCCGCCGAGGCTGAAGTGGTCAGCCATCAGCTCCTGCTGCGCGCCGGCTACGTGCGCCAGCTCGCCGCGGGCATTTACAACTACCTGTTTCTCGCCCAGCGATCCCTGCTGAAAATCCAGCAGATTGTGCGCGAGGAGATGGACGCCATCGGCGCGCAGGAGATGTACCTTCCCGCGTTGAATCCGGCCGAGGTGTGGCAGGAATCCGGACGCTGGAGCGTGATGGGCGACAACATGTTCCGCCTGAAGGATCGCTTTGGCCGCGACCTTTGCCTGGGCATGACGCATGAAGAGGTGATGACCGACATCGCCCGCGGCGAGCTGCGCAGCTACAAGCAACTGCCGCAGATCTGGTATCAGATTCAGACCAAGTTCCGCGACGAGCCCCGTCCGAAGAGCGGCCTGCTTCGGGTGCGCCAGTTCATCATGAAGGACTCCTACTCCTTCGACCTGACACCAGACGGGCTGGACGTCGCCTACCAGAAGCATCATGACGCCTACTGCCGGATTTTCGACCGCTGCGGGCTCGATTACATCGCGGTGGAGGCGCACTCCGGCGCAATGGGCGGCAGCCAGTCGCACGAATTCATGGTGGTGTCGGACGCCGGCGAAGATTTCGTGGCGATCGGCCGCAAGAGCGGCTATCGCGCCAATCTGGAGAAAGCGGTATCCCGCGCGAAACCGCCGGCCGCTCCCGATCCCGATGGCGATCCGCAGCCCGAAGAGTTTCACACCCCCGGCCAAAAGACCATCGAGGACCTGGTGAAGTTCACCGGACTTCCGGCGACCTCACAGATGAAGAGCCTGGTAATGGTGGCCGACGGCAAACCCGTGCTGGCGCTGCTGCGCGGCGATCACCAGTTGAGCGAAACCAAGTTCGCGGGAGCTATGGGAGCGTCCGACGTGCGCCCCGCGCACCCCGCCGAGATTGTGGATTGGATGGGCGCGGACGCCGGATCGCTGGGTCCGGTGGGCATCTCCCCCAAGTTGCGACTGATTGCCGACCATGCCCTGGAGGGCCGCCACAACATGATCTGCGGCGCGAATCGCAACGACTATCACCTGAAGAATGTGACCCCCGGCGAGGACTTCCAGCCCGAGTACTTCGATCTGAGGCAGGTGGAAGACGGAGACGGCGATCCGCAGGATACGGAAGCTACGCTCGAAGTACGCAAGACGGTGGAGATTGGACACATCTTCAAGCTGGGGTACAAGTACTCGGAGTCCATGGGGCTGCGGGTGCTGGATGAACACGGCAAGGAAATCACGCCGATCATGGGCTCGTACGGAATCGGCGTGGAGCGCATCCTGACCTGCGCCATCGAGCTGTTCCATGACAAGGACGGCATGGCTTTGCCGGTCAGCATCGCTCCCTTCACCGTGGTGATCACGCCGGTGAACTATGCCGACGAGCAACAAAAAGCTGCGTCGCACAAGTTGTTCGAGGCGGCCAAGGCCGCCGGACTGGACGCCCTGCTCGACGATCGCGATGAGCGGCCGGGCGTGAAATTCAAGGACGCCGATCTGGTCGGCATTCCCTATCGCATCACTGTGGGCAAGAAGCTGGGGCAAGGCATTGTGGAAGTAGTGGAGCGCCGGTCGCGAGCCTCGCAGGACATCGGGATCGATGACGCCGTAGCCTGGGTGCGCGATCGGGCGGCTGCCGCGAGGAAGTAAATGAGCATCGACTGGGCAGGCGTGCGCGCTCAGTTCCGCGCGCTGGAGAACTGGACGTACCTGAACTCCGCCACCTTTGGACAGCTTCCCCGTGCGGGGACCGAAGCTGTCGCCCGGCACTTCGCTCACCGAGACGAGCTCGCCTGCTCGGACTTCCTGTCGTGGTTCGACGATATGGATCGCATTCGCGGCAAGTGCGCGCAAATGATCCACGCTTCACCCGGCGACATCGCGTTCGTGCCCACCGCCTCGCACGCTCTCGCCAACCTCGTAAACGGGATGCAGTGGCAGCCTGGAGATCGCGTGGTGACACTGGGCGGCGAGTTTCCGAACTACCTGTACATGCCCGCCTACGGCGCAAGCAAGAGCATCGAGTTCGTCGAAGCTTCCTGGGAGCGGTTCTTTGATGCCATCGACGAACGCACGCGGCTGGTGGCGATCAGCGAAGTGAATTACTCCAGCGGATTCCGGCCCCCGCTCGCCGAGATCTCCTCGTTCCTGCGGGAGCGCGGCGTGATCCTGTTCGTCGACGGCACCCAAAGTTTGGGCGCGCTGCAAGTAGACCTCACGCGAACCCCCGTTGACTGCTACGCGGTTCACGGCTACAAATGGCTGCTGTCCCCCACGGGAGCAGGATTTGCGTACGTCAGACCCGAGCTGCGGGCTCGCGTGCCCGCCACCGTGATCGGCTGGCGGAGCCATAAAGACTGGCGGAATGTCGATCACCTGCATCACGGCACTCCGGAGTTCGTCTCCACGGCGGAAAAGTACGAAGGCGGGATGGTCACCTTCGAGGTGCTCTACGCCATGGAGCAGTCGCTCGACCTGATGCTGCGGATCGGCACCGGAGCAATCGAGAGCCGCGTCATGGAACTGGCCTCGCTAACCCGCCGTACGCTGCACGAATTGGGCGCTCACGTGCCCGAGACCGGATCTCAGATCGTGTGCGCGCGTTTCGATGCGCACGATCCCTCCGCGCTGTCCCGCGCCCTGAAAGACCGCGGGATCCTGACCTCCGCCCGCAAGGGTCACCTGCGCGTGTCGCCGCATTTCTACAACAACGAAGAGGACATCGCGAAGCTGGGCTCGGCGCTGCGCGACATCCTGGCCCGCTAACGCTTTCCCGGCAAAGCGGGCGCCGTCCCCGCCAGTTGCGAAAAAATCGCCCTTTCCGTCCACTTCGGATTCCACCACTCGAATGGATTCACCATCAGCCCGCCCACCTGCACGGAAAAGTGCAGGTGATCCCCGTCCGCCAGTCCGGTCGCGCCGCTCAGCCCCAGTTCCTGACCCTTGCGCACCAGATCGCCCGGCTTTGAGCGACTCGAGCTGAGATGAGCGTAAATGGACTGCAGACCGCAACCGTGGTCGACCACAACGCACTTGCCGTAAATTCCCAGCGGCTCGGCGAACACCACCTTGCCATCGCCCGCGGCCGTAACCGGAGCCTGCCTGGTGGAAGCGAGATCCACCCCCAAATGCACTTGCTCGTCCAACTTCCTGCCGCGGTAATTGTAAGTCCGCAGATCCGCGAACTGCGATTGCACGGAAGCTCCGGGCCAGCGCTCCAGGCTTCCGGCGATCAGCAGCCTGGGCTCTGATTTCGCGGTCAAGGATTCCAGCACGCGGTTGTTCCGTGCGCGCAATTCGCGATTCATCCTTGCGTAGCGGTCTTCCTGGCTGCCCCCGCCCTCCGGGTCGAGCTCCGCCGTCACCTTGCGCAGGAACCGGTCGTCGATCTTCAGATCGCGCTTGCGCCGCGAAACCCGAACCAGGTTCACGTTCAGCGGCGCCGTCGCTTCCATTCCCGCGCGGTTGCGCGCGAACACCACCGGCAGCAGTTCCGTCCCCGCGTTGTGCGGCAACCCGAACAGCGCGAAGCGCGAAGTGTTACTGCCGGGCAGCGGGTAGCTCGGAAAATCGCGGTCCCCCACGCGGACTCCCGCCACGGCCCAGGAACCCACTGGCGTGAACACCGCGACTCCGCTGCCGCCTTGCGCCACTTGTATCCTGCTGCTCACCACCATCACGGAGGGCGGACGGAACACCACGTCGACATCGGCCTCCAGGCGCTCCGTGGCGGCGCGGAAATCGTTCGCGGTGACCTCCACGATCAGCCGCGCCTTGCCTTCCGCCAGTTCGGGCAGCAGGTCCTGCCCGGCGATGAACGTGACCTCGCGCGGGCGGCCATCGCCCTTGCGAAACGTGAACCGCGTTGCCGGATTCTGGATCGAGTACAGATCCGTGCGCCGCCCGTTCTGCTCCAATGACGCCCGTACGCTGCGGAATCCATGCGGGTTGGATGCCCGGACCTTCACCGTCGTCCGCCGGGCGATCGCCAGCGGCCGGGGACTCCACTCCGCCTTGGGCCGTTCCGAGACCAACCACAGCACCGCGGCGGGAAGCAGGAACATTCCGCCAGCGGCCAGCAGCACCCCCTGGCCCGGAGCTTTCGGTTTCACGATCCCAGGAATGGTAGCAAAACGAACATCCTGATAGGATGAGAGGCCATGATTCGAAACGCTGTCTGGCTGCTCGGTTTTGCTTCGCTGATCTTTGCCCAGCGGGCCGACTTTCGTGTCGGTCCCGTCGTCGCCGCGCCCGGCAAGTCCGCCTCCGGCATGATCCCCATCGCCAAGGGTGTGGACGCCGGAACCGAAGTCCCGGTCACCGTGGTGCATGGCGCGCAGCCCGGACCCGTGCTGGCCCTGATCGCGGGCAATCACGGCTATGAGTACACGCCCATCCTCGCGCTGCAGCAGTTGAAGCCCCTGCTGAACCCACAAGCCATCCGCGGCACGGTGATTCTGGTGCACATCGCCAACATGCCGTCTTTCCTTGGCCGCACCATTTACTTCTCGCCGGTGGACAACAAGAACCTGAACCGCGTTTACCCCGGAAACCCGAATGGAACCGTCAGCGAGCGGATCGCGCACGCGATCACCAAGGAAGTGATCGAGAAGAGCGACGTCGTCTTCGACCTGCACTGCGGCGATGGGAACGAGTCGCTCAGGCCGTATGTGTATCAGTCTGTCACCGGGAACAAGAAGCTCGACGACGCCATGGCGGAACTCGCGCTCGCGTTCGGACTCGAGCACATCGTGCTGGATCGCGACCGGCCGACCGATCCCGCAAAGTCGCTGTACTGCTCCACCACCGCGACCACCCGCGGCAAGCCGGCGCTCACTGTGGAAAGCGGGTTCATGGGCCTCTCCGATCCCAGGAGCGTGGAGGCGATTGTCGCCGGCGCGCAGTCCACCATGCGCCACCTGAAGATGATGGACGGCGCGCCTCTTCGCGTCCGGAATCCGATCTACCTGGACCCTGTCAAGGTGATCGAGAGCCCGGCTACGGGCATCTTCTATCCCCGCGTGCAGAAGGACCAGAAGGTCAGCGAAGGCGAACTGCTGGCCTACGTCACCGACTACCACGGCAACCGCATCGGCGA
>CAYOQB010000180.1:0-10245 GCA_964406035.1 uncultured Solibacteraceae bacterium
ATCAGCGTGCGTCCTCCCGCTGCGCCATCACGATCGCACCGACGATCGCCACCAGCAGCAGCACGCTGGCGATCTCGAACGGCAGCAGATACTCGCCGAACAGCGACTGCGCGATCTGTTGCACGTTGCCGGTGGCGGTCTCGGCGGCGGTGCGCGGCGCCGGCAGCCGGATGCCTTCCTCCAGGCTGCGCGCGAGTCCCGCCGCTAGCAGCAACACCCCGGCGAGCGCAATTGGCCAGCGCTTGCGCAGTTGGCGCTCCCGCGCGGCGGCTTCCAGATTCACCAGCATGATCACGAACAGGAACAGGACCATGATCCCGCCCACGTAAAGCACGATCTGCGCTGCGAACAGAAATTCCGCCTGTTGCATCAGAAACAGGCCCGCGGTCCCCAGCAGGCTGGAGATCAGCCATACGGCGCAATGCACCGCGCTGCGCATGGTCACCGCCAGCAGCGCTCCGGCAACCGTCAGCAGAGCGAACGCATAAAACAAGAACGTGTCCAACATCAGCGGTAAGGCGAAGGCCGCGGCCCCTCCTCCAGCATCTGCCGGTCCCAGATCTGACCCTCGCGCGTGAAGCTGGCCAGCTCGAAGTCCTGCGTCAATTCCAGCGCGTCCACCGGACAGGCGTCCTCGCACATGCCGCAGAACATGCAGCGCGAAAGATCGTAGGTGAACGTCGTCAGCTCCTTCCGCCGCGTCTCCGGATTGCGGACGCTGCCCACCACGATCAGATTCTCCGGGCAGGCGATCGCGCACAGGTCGCACGCGATGCACAATGTCTCGCCGTTTTCCGGGTTGATGTTCAGCCGCGGCGCGCCGCGGTAGCGCTCCGCCACGCGGGGGCGGTCCTCCGGATACTGCTCGGTATTGATGTTCTTCGGATGCTGGGTGCGGAAGGTCACCAGCATGCCCCGAATCAGGTCGATCAGCAGGAACCGGCGAAGCCATCGGGGCATCAGCGATCCACCTCCCCCAGCACGATGTCTATGGTTCCGATGATCGCCACCACGTCCGCTACCAGCGAGCCCTTGGCCATCACTTCCAGCGCCTGCAGATTCAGGAATGACGGCGGCCGCACCCGCACGCGATACGGGTGAATGCTGCCGTCGCTGACGATGAAATAGCCGAGTTCACCCTTCGGCGCTTCGATCGAAACGTACGCCTCTCCCGCCGGAGGCTTGATCACCTTCATGCCCTTGGCCATGATGGCGCCTTCCGGAATGCGCTCCACCGCCTGACGGATAATTCGCACGCTCTGCCGCATTTCCTCGATGCGCACCAGGTACCGGTCGAAGGTGTCCCCGCCGCTCCGTGTCGGGACCTCGAATTCGTACTGCTCGTAGCCCGAGTAGGGCTGTGCCTTGCGCAAATCCCAAGCCACGCCCGCCGCGCGCAGAACCGGACCCGTCACGCCGTAATCCTTGCACTGCTCCGCCGTCAGCACGCCGACCCCGATCAGACGGTCCCGCCAGATCGGATTCCCCGTCAACAGCGTCTCGTACTCGTCTATGTGCGCCGGAAACGTGTCGCAGAAGCGCTTCACCTGCTCTTCGAACCCGCTGTACGTTTCGTACTGCAACCCGCCGATGCGGAACGCGTGCGTAGTCAGGCGAGCCCCGCAGTAGTTCTCGAAAATGGTCAGGATCTCTTCCCGCTCCCGAAACGTGTAGAACAGCGGAGTGATCGCGCCGATATCCAGCGCGTGCGTTCCCAGCCACAACAGATGGCTGGCAATCCGGTTCAGCTCCGTCAGGATTACCCGGACTGCCTGCGCCCGGGGCGGCGCCTCCGCGCTCAGCAGTTTCTCCACCGCCAGGCAATATCCCAGCCCGTTCGAAACGGCGGAAATGTAATCCATGCGGTCGACATACGGCGCGAACTGCGCGTACGTCCGGTGTTCCGCGATCTTCTCCACGCCGCGATGCAGGTACCCGATCACGCACTCCGTGCCCATCACCTTTTCGCCGTCCAGCTTCAGGATCACCCGGAGCACGCCGTGCGTAGACGGATGCTGAGGTCCCATGTTCAGGACCAGTTCCTGCGCGTCTAGGAAAGTGTCGGCCATCGGCTCTACTGCCCGCTCTCAATCCCCAGGTTGTCCTTCACCCATGCCTGATCCATGCCCAGAATCGAGGAATCCTTACGCAGCGGGAATCCGGTCCACTCGTCCGGCAGCAGGATGCGATGCAGCCCCGGATGGCCGTCGAACACGATCCCGAACATGTCGTAGACCTCCCGCTCCAGCCAGTTGGCGCCGGTGAAGACCGCCGTCAAGCTGGGTACCCGGGACGCAGCGTGGGCCCTGGTTTTCACCCGGATCCGCTCGTTCCGGGCGTGGCTGTAGACGATGTAGATCAGCTCGAAACGCGCTTCCCGCGCAGGGTAATCCACGGCGGTGATGTCCACCAGCGCATCGAACGCCTCGGCATCTCTCAGGTGGCGGACCACGGCGGCCGCCGCCTCCGCCCGGCAGGTCACGAACGGCTGCCCCAAATAGAGAGACGTGTCCAGAACGTCTTCGGGAAACTGCTTTCTCAGGTTCTCCGGGAGATCGCCCGTCCAGGGCTGTGATTCCATGACAGCCGGTGGCTTTGGCGCGGCCTTGCTAGGCTGCTGGTCGGACATGAGGTGTAAAACTGAATTATCCCATGCCGCGCCCCGGTCCCGAGCCTTTTGTGTTGAAGTGCGCCGTTTGCGGTCCAAACTGAGGCGCAGGGGGTTCGACAGCGTCGCCCGCCCGATGGAATCCCGGTCACGGATGTGGTACAGTTTGCCGCTCCACGGCGGCTCTCCCGCATCCGGGACGCAAAATCCGCATGGTGGCGTATTATGCCACTTCCTGGAGGGCCGCGGGAAACGCCTTTTTTGAGTGAAATAACAAGCCTATTATCAATAACTTACGATTGGTGTACGCGGACGCTGTACTTCACTTCTCTAGGTCCGCGTGCGATACTGCCTTTAGAAAGACCAATCAAGCAATGACGCAGTTGGGCGAGGCAGTAGCCCGCTACCACAAGCTCATCGAATCCGGCGACTATCGCGATCTCGCCTGGGCGGCCGAGTTGGAGTCCCAAATCAAGGGTTCCAGCCTGACCGGCGGCGGCCGCATGGTCTCCCCCGTGCTCCGTCCGCACTTCCTCTCGCGGCGCCAGTACGACAACCTGGTGAAGGCCGCCGAGTCATTGCATGCCGCCATCAGCCGCATGGAAAAGATGGTGCTGCAGGCGCCGCAGTTGATGACCCGCATGCAACTGCTGCCCGCCGAAAAGATGCTAGCGGCTCTGGATCCCGGCTATTCGTACCCCTTCGTCACCTCTCTGCTCGATACGCACCTGAACAATGGGACCTTGCGGTTCGTCGAGCACACCGCCGAAACGCCCGCCGGCGTGATCTACGGAGAAGCCATCGCCGACCTGTTTTACGAAGCACCCCCGGTTCGCGAGTTCCGCAAGAAGTATAAGCTCAGCAAGCTCGGCAGCTTGAAGTACCTGCTGCAGGCCATGCTCAAGTCCTACCGCGACTTCGGCCATACCAAGGAGAAGCCGCACATCGCCATCCTGGAGTTCCGCGCTCCCTTCCAGAAGGCCAATACCAGCGAGTTCGCCGCGCTGGCCAAGTTTTTCACCGAGAATGGCTGTCCCACGCAAATCGTTTCGCCGGACCAACTGGAATATCGCAACGGCGTCCTCCGCCACGGCGATTTCACCATCGACCTCATCTATCGCAAGCTCAAGGTGCAGGAGTTCCTGGTCCGCTATGACCTGAGCCACGCCCTGGTGCGCGCCTACAAGGATCGCGCCGTGTGCATCGTGAACAGCTTCCGGTCGGAGCTGGCGCAAAAGAAGGCCATGTTCGACCTGCTGACCGATTCCGCCGTGACCGCGCAGTTCCCCGCGGCGGAAAAGAAGGCCATCCGCGAGTTCATTCCCTGGACCCGCCTGGTGACCGCCGCCAAGACGACGCACGGCGACCAGTCCATTGATCTCCCGGATTTCATTCTTAAGAATCGCGAGAAGCTGGTGATGAAGCCCAACGACGACACCGGCGAACTGCCCGTGTTCCGCGGTCCCGACATGGACGATACCGCCTGGGAACGGGCGCTGCGGCAAGCCATGCGGTCGCCTTACGTCGTGCAGGAAATGGTGGAGACGCACCGCGCCGTGTTCCCGCTCTACCAGTGGGGCCACCTCGAGTACAAGGAACTCGGAATCGACGTGCACCCGCACTCGTTCCTGGGCAAGGTGCACGGGGCATCCACGTGGCTGTCGGCGCCGTCAGGCGGATTCTCGACGGTAACGGGCCTCGCGCCCACCTTCATCCTCGAAGGCAAGTGATTCTCCCGAAAACGCGCGGCGCAACTCCCGCGCCGCCACATCGATCGCCGCTCGCGCGGCCGGCGTATTCCAAAGCGCGTCCAACAAGACAAAATCGTGCATCGTCCCGAGAAACCGGACCGCCGCCACCGGAACGCCCGCGTCGCTCAGCCGCTCGGCATAAGCTTCGCCTTCGTCGCGCAACACGTCGTTCTCAGCCGTGATCACCGTTGCCGGGGGCAAGCCGCGCAGCATCTCGGGATCGGCCCGCAGCGGGCTCACCATCCAGGAGTCGCGGTTCCCCGGCGGCGTGTAGGCATCCCAGAACCACTGCATCGATGCGCGGGTCAGCCAGGGTCCGTTCTCGAATTCCTGGTAGGACCCGCTGTCCATCGCCGCGTCCGTCACCGGGTAGAACAGCACCTGGCTGAGCAGCCGCGGACCGCCCCGCTGCCGCGCCACCATCGCGACCACCGCGGCCATGTTGCCTCCCGCGCTGTCGCCGGCGATCGCCATTCGCGTCCCATCCACCTTCAACTCCGCCGCGTGCCCCGCCACGTAAAGTGCGGCTTCATACGTTTGCTCGATCTGGTGCGGGAAGCCCTTCTCCGGCGTGCGATCGTATTCGATGAAGACCACCGTCGCGCCGGCGGCATCGGCCAGCGTCCGGGCCAGCCGCTGGTGTGTCCCGAAGCTGCCCAGCATCCAGCCGCCCCCGTGGCAGTACAACACCACCGGCGTTGCCGAGCTGTCGCCCGCCGGACGCACCAGCCTCAAGTGCGGGCCGCCGTGTACTTTGGCCGTTTCTGCCTCGACCTCCGGATCGCGGTCGCGCTGCGCGTTTTCCAACAGATCGCGAGCCTGTGCGGGCGTCAGCTCGTGGAGCGGCGGTCCGCCCTTCGCCGCCACCTCATTCAGAAACTGCTGGGTAACCGGGTCGAGTCGCATGGTCCAGCGTAGGGCTAACCAGCGTAGCGCCGCGTCCCGCGAACGCGGTATGGCGCCGCTTCAATCCAGAATGGGAAACAAAGGTTTGGCGAAGTGGTCGCGGATCCGCCGGGCCGTCGCCCGCCCGGCAACCTCGATCAGCTCGCTTTCCGTGGCGCCTTTCACCCGCTCCAGGCTGCCGAAATGCTTCAACAGCTTCTGCACGGAGCGCTCGCCCACGCCCGGCACCTCCGCCAGTTCGCTGGTCATCCGTGAAGCGTTGCGGCGGGTGCGATGAAACGTCACCGCGAAGCGATGCGCTTCATCGCGTACTTGCTGCGCCAGGTGCAGCACCGGCGAGAACTTGTCAAGGATCACCGGCTCGTCTTCCTGCCCGTATACGTAGATCCACTCCTCCCGCTTCGCAATGGATGCCAGCGGCTGGTTGGTGATCCCCAGCGCTTCCAGCGCCTCCGCGGCCGCATGCAATTGTCCCAGCCCGCCGTCCACCAGCACCAGCCCCGGCATCGGTGATCCCTCTTCCTTCAGCCGCCCATACCGCCGCGTGATCACTTCCCGCATCGACGCGAAGTCGTCGTTGCCCTCCACCGTGCGGATCACGAACTTGCGGTAATCGGCTTTCTTCATCCGGCCGTCTTCCCACACCACCATGCTGGCTACCTTGTCGGTGCCCTGAATGTGCGAAATGTCAAAGCATTCGATCCGCTTCGGCGCGTTCTCCAGATTCAGCGCATCGCGCAGCGCTTCCTGAATCGCCTTGGAGGACGGTTTCAGCACCCGGAAGCGCTGCTCGAAACTGTGCTTTGCGTTGGTCTGCACCAGGTCCAGCATCGCCTTCTTCTGCCCGCGCTGCGGCGTGTGGATCTCCACCTTGCGGCCGCGCCGCTCGCTCAGCAGTTCCTCCAGCGCCTCCCGATCCTCGAAATCCACCGGCGCGTGGATCAGCGCTGGTATGTACTTCTCGTCCAGGTACACCTGCTTCACCAGCGCGGAGAAGAACTCCTGCGGATCCCATTCCTGCTGATCCTCGAAGAAGAATTCGCGCCGGTCCACGATATGCCCGCGCCGCAGGTGAAACAGGTTCACGGCCACGAATGGAGGTTCGGCGTGGTAGGCGAAGATGTCCGTGTTGTTGTCCTCGGCCGCGGCCATCTTCTGCTTCTGATCCAGCTCCTCCACTGTCGCGATCAGGTCCCGCAGGGATGCGGCTTCCTCGAAGCGGGTGTTCGCCGCCGCGTCCTCCATGCGCGCCCGCAGGTCCCGGATCAGCTCCCGTGTGCGCCCCTCCAGGAACATCCGGACATTCTCCACCGCCTTTGCATACTGCTCATCAGTGGTCAGGCCGCTGACGCAGGGACCCCAGCAGCGGTGGATGTGGAACTCCAGGCAGGGATGCGTATGCTTCCGGTTGAAGTCGATCTTGCAGGAAGGAACCCGGAAGTAGCGATGGATCAGGTGCACCAGACGGTGCGCCAGGTTGCCCGGAAAATACGGCCCGTAGTAGCTGGATCCGTCTTTCCGCAGCCGCCGCGTCACGTACACGCGAGGATACTTCTCGCCGGTCATTTTGATGTACGGATAGGTCTTGTCATCGCGCAGCAGGATGTTGAAGCGCGGCTTCCACTGCTTGATCAGGTTGTTCTCGAGCGCCAGCGCTTCCTTCTCGTTGTCCACCTGAATGAAGTCGATGTCGCTCGCTTCGCGAATCAGCGACCCGGTCTTGGCGTCCGCCAGGCGATCGTCGTTGAAGTAGCTCCTCACCCGGCTTCGCAGGTTCTTCGCCTTGCCGACATACAACACCCCGCCATTCGCGTCCTTGTACAGGTACACGCCGGGCAACAGCGGTAGGGAAGCGGCTTTTTCGCGAAGGTCCATGCGGATCGGGCGTGCGGAGCGGGTTTCGATTTATTGTGACACGCGCCCGGCGGCGAGCGTCATAATGAAAGCGTGACGCGGTTCCTCCTACTTTGGATGCTTGTTTCAGCGGCGGCGATGCCCCAGGAGAAACCTCCCGCCAAGCCCGTACCCCAGGAAGTCGAGCCTCCGGAGGAGGATGAGGCGCTGAAGGAAAAGGTCTACGAATTCAACCCGCTGCAGGCGCAGAAGGAGTTCTCGGCGGGCAACTTCTATATGAAGAAGGGCAGCTACAAGGCCGCCGCCCTGCGATATGCGGAAGCCACCCGCTGGAATCCCACCTGGCCGGAAGCGTTCCTGAAGCTGGGCGAAGCCGAGGAGCGCCGCAAGGAGTTCACCGCCGCCCGCGACGCCTATCGCAAGTACCTCGAACTCGCACCCGAGGCCAGGAACGCCGCCGACATTCGAAAAAAGATCGCCACCCTGACCGGCAAGTGAATTAGCCGAAATCACCGGCACCACTCCTACCGACGCCTAATGTGCTGTATACAAAGGCGTTACCCAATTTCCACGAGCAGTTCGGTGCCAGGCACCACCTGGCACCGATCCGAGCGCCCGTTTGTAATTAAGCCGTTTCTGAGCAACCATTTACGCCGATTTCCGCACTGTGCCGACATGCAACCCCCAGCCTCACGCCCCTGCCGGAAGCCGCTTCAGACACCGCGCAGCCATCGCTCTGCGAATCGCCTTCACCACACGCGCCACACCCCGGTCGAAATCGGGAAACAAGTCCACGTACTGCAGCTTCGACCGGATCGGCCCAGGGATCTCGCAGCTCTCCAGGCGCACCGGAATGACGAAGGTCTCGTCCAGCGGCATCCGCGACGCGCAGTCCAAGGCCCACCGGAGCTCCGCCTGAAACTGTCCCCGCTTCATCACCGATCTCGCGGAAAAGCATCCGACGAAGAAATCCGAAAGATCCAGCGCCCGCTCGATCGCGCGAGGCCAGTTCTGGCCCGGAAGCAGTTGCTCTTTATCCAGCCAGGGGGCGAATCCGCCGCGCCGCAGCGCGTCGCAAAGGCGGCGGACGGTCTCCAGATCCTCCTCCACGTATCCGACGAACACGCGAGGCTCCGCCGCGTGGCGGAACACGATGCGGTCGTCGCTCGACAGCCGCATGCTGCCCACGCCTTCGATTTCCACCGGCTCGCCGGCTTCCAGGTAGCGCCGCAGCAGCCTTCCCGCCTGCAACTCCGCCTTCACTTGCGCACCGCCCGGTTCGGCGTGATCTTGCCCAGGCCGGGAATCCGCACTGGCTTGCCCGCCCGCATCTGCGCCGCGATCCGGTGGATGAGGCGGTCCACCTGATCCGCGGCTTCGCCCTTGGAAATTCCAGTCTGAGCGGCAAGATTCTGGGCGATCTCGTCCTTCTTCATCGCGCCCGGAATGTAGCATCCCGCCTCCCGCAAGCGGTGCCGCCGGGAACACAAAGCTCTGAAAGCAATCAGGATGCGGCCGCGATCGCGGCGTGACTCACTCGCCCGTAAGACTGCGCCAGTCGGATTCGGCCAGAAACTGCGGGTCCTCCCGCCAGTTCTCCTTCACCTTCACAAACAGCTTCAGGAACACCTTCTGGCCCAGCATGCTCTCGATCTCCTGCCGCGCCTCGGTCCCGATCTCCTTCAGCATCGCGCCCTTGGCGCCAATCAGGATCGCCTTCTGGCCGGTTCGCTCCACGTAAATCGTGGCCGCGATGCGGGTGATCTTCGGCTCTTCCTCCCAGCCCTCGATGAGCACCGCAACCGAATGCGGGACTTCCTGACGGGTCTTGCGCAACGCCTGTTCGCGGATCAGCTCCGCCGCCAGGAAGCGCTCCGGTTGATCGGTCACATGGTCCGCTGGGAAGTATTGCGGACCCTCCGGCAGGTGCTTCACGATCTCCGCCAGCAGCGCGTCCAGCCCGTCGGCGCGCGAGGCAGAAATCGGAACGAACGCGGCGAATTCATGGAGCTTCTGCAGTTTCTCGATGCGCGGCAGCATCAGCACCTTGTCGCTCAGCAGATCGGCCTTGTTCAACACCGCGATGGCCGGCGTGTCCACGCGCTTCAGCAGCGCAATCGCCTGCTCATCGGCCTCGCCGAAGCCGTGCGAGGCGTCGTGGACGAACAGCAGCACGTCGCGATCCTCCAGCGCGGTTCGCACGTCTTCCATCATTCGCTTGTTCATCAGCGAATCGGTTTTGTGAATGCCCGGCGTGTCGATGAAAATGACCTGCGCGTGATCCAGCGTAACGACGCCCTGAATCGCGGTCCGGGTGGTCTGCGGCTTGTTGGATACGATGGCCACCTTCTGCCCCACCAGCGCGTTCAGCAGCGTCGACTTGCCGGCGTTCGGCCGCCCCAGGATCGAAACGAACCCGGAGCGATGCTTGTCCTCAGGCATGGGCCTCAACTTTCGAGATCTGCACCAGGTCTACGCGCAGATCATTCCCGGCGAGCACCTTGAAGCGCAGCCCGTCCCGTTCCGTGGACTCGCCGGCCGCCGGGACATGTCCCATCCACTCCGCCACCAGGCCGCCGATGGTGGTGGATTCGGTGCCTTCCGGCGGCCGGAAATCCAGCAATTCCGTCAACCGGTCCACGTCGAAGCTGCCCGCGACCACGAAGCTGCCATCGGGCTCCGCGTGGACATCGCGGTCCGGTTCGTGCTCGTCGTGGATCTCGCCGACAATCACCTCCACCATGTCCTCCATCGTCACCAGGCCCGCCGTGTTGCCGTACTCGTCGATCACCACCGCCATGTGCGCGCCCGATTGCTGCATCTCGCGCATCAGGTCATGCACCGGCTTGGTTTCCGGCACCAGGCGGATGGGCCGCTTCACATCCAGCAGCTTCTTCGTCGCCCGGTCCTGCTCGTCCAGCTCGAACATGTCCCGGACATGCACGAATCCGGTGATGTTGTCGATGGAGCCCTGGTAAACCGGGATTCGCGAGTACTGTTCGTGAATCAGAAGCTGGCGCAGATCCTCGAGCGAGCTTTCCTGGTCGATGGCCACAATGCGCGGCCGCGGGGTCATCACCTCCCGAACCGTCTTGTCGCCAAACTCCACCACCGACTGAATCAGGC
>CAYOQB010000181.1:0-10227 GCA_964406035.1 uncultured Solibacteraceae bacterium
CCCGGAAGCATCGCCCGCCGCACGCGATCCGCCTCTTCCCCTCCCGCGCCTTCGTCGATCAGCACATCGTACCCGCGTAGCAGCTCCAGCAGGGCGCGCTCGAACGCCGGCCCCAACCCCTTCGCCGGATTCTCGCCCACGCCCAGGCTCACCGTCACTTCTGGCCGGTCCTCGGACGCTACAGGCGCAACGAAAGCTCGAGCCCCGGAAACACCGAACACCCCGGCGAACCACTCCGAAGCCAAAAGCGACAGCGGTTGCGATCCCCCCGCACTCCGGCTCTCGAAATGGAAATAACGCTCCGGCGCGCACACCGGCACCAGCCCCAATTGCGTCAGCCGCGAATCCGGATCGATCACGATGCTCCCCCGTTGATCCACAATCCCACGCAACTGGAACGATGCCGCCAGCCGGTCCTCCAGCAACCCCGTCCGCTGATATGGGGCTTCCACCGCGCGGATCCGCGGATCCGCCGCAAACAACTCGGCGCTCTTACGGCCGCCCACCAGGCAGATCTCCGCCTCCGGAAATCGCTTCTTCGCCCCGTCCAGCATTACGCTGGTGATCGCCACGTCCGCGCCCAGGGTCACCCGCGACAGCACGAACACGCGCCGCACGTCGCCCGGCGCTTCCGGCGGTGGCGATGGAGCGCGCAACGCCGCCCCCGGCGCGACCCGCGCGATCACCCGCCCGAAGAAGCGTTGATAAACGCCCGCTAAAGCAGGATCGAAGGAGTCTGCCAGCGGCTCGATCACTTGCGCGAAAAAGGCGCGGCTGCCCTCCGGCGTCCGCGCCTCTTCCACCACCCGGCCGATCCACTCCTCTGGCGCTTCCTCTAACGCGAGGCAGCGCTCCAGCAGCTTAGGAAAGATACTTTCCAACAATCGGCTCCAGCTTCTTCTTCGTCCCCTCCGGAATACGCGTGCGATCCGTGATGATCGCCGCCGCCAGCGCGCTGTGACACTTGCACTCCACGTCGCGCGGCAGCGCCGCCACCGCGGTCGCCACCACCCGCGCCGCGTTCTCCGCGTTCTTCGTCAGCACCGCGATAATCTGATCCACGGTCACCGCGTCGTGATCCGGATGCCAGCAATCGTAATCGGTGACCATCGCCACCGTCGTGTAGCAGATCTCCGCCTCGCGCGCGAGCTTGGCCTCCTGCAGGTTGGTCATGCCGATCACGTCCGCGCCCCAGCTCCGGTACAGCTTCGATTCCGCCAGCGTGGAGAACGCGGGGCCTTCCATGCACACGTACGTTCCGCCCCGCCGCGCCGTTACGCCCGCGCTCCGGCAGGCGTCATAAGCGACGTGCGCCAGATCCTCGCATACCGGATGCGCGAAGCTCACGTGCGCCACCAGACCCTCGCCGAAGAACGTGGACGCGCGCGCGAACGTCCGGTCGATAAACTGATCGATCACCACGAAGTCGCCCGGCTTGTGCTCTTCCTTCAGCGACCCTACCGCGCTCAGCGACACGATCCGCTGCACGCCCAGCTTCTTCATCCCGAAGATGTTCGCCCGGAAGTTCAACTCGCTGGGCGAATAGCGATGCCCCCGCCCGTGCCGCGCCAGAAACGCGACCTCGCGTCCCGCCAGCTTGCCCACCACATACACTTCGCTCGGCGATCCCCAGGGCGTCTCCACCGCAACTTCCTCCTGCGCTTCAAAACCGGGCATCGAGTACAGGCCCGAGCCGCCGATAATTCCAATTTCCGCCTTCAATCGCTCTCCTTAATGTCCTTGAATCAATTCCAGCAGCACGCCGCCGGTCGACGCCGGATGCACAAACACGTAGATGTGCCCCCCCGCGCCCTCGCGCGGCTCGTTCAACAGGCGCGCGCCGTTCTCTTTCAAACGCTGTACCGCCGCATTCAGATCCGGCACCTTCACCGCGATGTGATGCAGTCCTTCGCCGCGCTTCTCAATGAACTTCGCGATCGTGGAACCCGGTTCCGTCGCCTCCAGCAGCTCGATCCGCGGCCCGCTCAGCGGCAGCATCGCGACATTCACCTTCTCTTGCGGCACCGTTTCGCGCATCGAAGTCGACAAGCCCAACTGCCCCTCGTAGAACTTCAGCGCCTGCTCGATGGACTTCACCGCGATCCCGAGATGGTCGATCTCAAACCCGCTCATGCGTCATCCTCTCCAGAAATTCTTCCACCACTCCGTAGGGATCGCGCCGCCGCTCCGCCACTTCGGCCGCCGCCGCCGCGAAATCCGCCACCGGCAGCCGCTCGATCAGCCGTTCCCGCAGCATCTCCCGCAGCCGGAGGCTCCACCGCTCCGCCGACCGCTCCCGCGCCAGCCCCGTCTCCTGATACTGCCTTGCCGCCTCCAGCGCCTCCGCGATTCCCTGCCCCTCGCTCGCCACCGTCTTCACAATCGGCGGCGTCCAGCCGTCCGGCCGGTGCGACAGCGAAAAGTAAGCCTTGATCTCGCGTTCCAGCTTATCCGCTCCGGGCTGATCGCTCTTGTTGATCACGAAAACGTCGGCGATCTCCATGATCCCCGCCTTGATCGCCTGCACATCGTCGCCCATGCCCGGCACCAGCACCACCAGCGTGACATCCGCCAGCCGCGCGATCTCCACTTCATCCTGCCCCACTCCCACCGTCTCGATTAGCACCACATCGCGTCCCGCGGCATCGAACAGCAAGGCGAGATCCGTTGTCGCCCGCGCCAGCCCGCCCAATGCCCCCCGCGTCGCCATCGACCGGATGAACACTCCGGGATCTGAGTGGTGCTGCTGCATGCGGATGCGGTCGCCCAGAATCGCGCCGCCGGTATAAGGACTTGAGGGATCCACGGCGATCACCGCCACTGTCTTCCCCGCCTCGCGCAGTGTGCGTGTCAACTGATCGCAGAACGTGCTCTTGCCCGCGCCCGGCGCTCCCGTCACTCCCAGGATCAGAGCCCGCCCCGTTTCCGGGAACAGCTCCTTCAACAATTCCTCCGCGCCTGGCTTGCGATTCTCCACCAGGGTTGCCGCCCGGGCCAGCGCGCGAATGTCGCCGCTGCGAACTCTCTCCGCCAGCTCTCCCATCAGCTCTTCAGCAACTGCCGCGCGATCACGAGCCGCTGGATCTCGCTGGTGCCTTCTCCAATCGTGCAAAGCTTCACGTCCCGGTAGAACTTCTCCACCGGATAATCCTTGATGAACCCGTAGCCCCCGTGGATCTGCAGCGCGTCGTCCGCCACCCGCACCGCGACCTCCGACGCGAACAGCTTGGCCATCGCCGATTCCTTGTTCACCGGCTGCCCTTGATCCTTCATCCACGCCGCGCGATACACCATCAGCCGCGACGCATCGATGCTCGTCGCCATGTCCGCCAGCTTGTTCTGGATCGCCTGAAACTCCGAAATCGGCCGCCCGAACTGCTTGCGCTGCTTCGAGTACCGCAGCCCCGCTTCATAAGCCCCCTGCGCCAGGCCCACGCTCAGCGCGGCGATCGAAATTCGCCCCCCGTCCAGCACCTTCAGCGAGTTCTTGAAACCTTCCCCTTCGCGCCCCACGAGCTGCGACGCCGGCAGGCGGCAATCCTCGAACAGCACCTCGCCCGTTGGGCTCGACCGCATCCCCAGCTTGTTCTCCTTCTTGCCCACCCGGAACCCCGGCGTGCCCTTCTCAATAACGAACGCCGAAATCCCCCGCTGCGATTCCGAACGGTTCGTCACCGCCATCGCCACACAGGTATCGGCGACATGCGCGTTCGTGGTGAACGTTTTGCCCCCGTTCAACACCCAGCACTCGCCCTGCCGCACCGCCGTGGTCCGCGTGCCCCCCGCGTCCGATCCCGCTTCCGGCTCAGTCAATGACCAGCATCCGATAAATTCGCCGGTCGCGAGCTTGGGCACGTACTTCCGCTTCTGCTCCTCCGTTCCCGACTCATAGATATGATTCGTGCCCAGGGAAACGTGCGCCGCCACGCTCAGCGCGAAGGAGGGATCCACCCGCGACAGTTCTTCGACAATAATCGAATACTCGATGTAGCCGAGCCCGGCGCCGCCCAGTTCCTCCGGAAAAATCGGACCTAGAAGACCCAGCTTGCCGGCGTTCTTCATCACGTCCATCGGGAACTGCTGCGCCTCGTCCCACTCGAGGACATGCGGCGCGAGCTCCGCCTCGGCGAAGCCGCGAACTGTTTTCCGGAGCTGAACCTGCTCCTGTGTGTATTCAAAATCCATGTTGGGTTTCGCTGTAACCAGTCTATCAAGGCCTCCCAAACCGCCAGCCGATCCGCGCTCCGCCCGCTCTGGACCAACCGCCACTGGAAATGCCGCTTCCACCCCATTCAAATTGCCGCCGCTCCGATCCGGCAATAAGCTTGCGCCATCTGAGGGGTTCTCCGCCGGTACAGGGTTTGGCGGGGCGCCAGCCAGAAGTCTCGCTTTTGGGGGTTCACATGAGGGGTTTGTTCTCCATCCTTCTCGCCGGCAGTCTTGCGCTTCCGGTCCTCGCACAAGTTCAGAACGCCCGCCTGGAAGGTTCCGTTCAGGATTCTTCCGGCGCCGTAATACCGGGCGCGACACTGTCACTCGTCAACAACCGTACTCAAGTCAAGGTCGACATTGACGCCGACGCACAGGGCTTCTACGTCTTCCCCGTCCTGCAACCCGGCGTCTATACGCTCAACGTTTCCGCCGGCGGCTTCCGCAAGTCCACCGTCACCAACATCGAGCTAAACGTGGGCGTCACCATCCGTCAGGACGTCAAACTGGAAGTCGGCGCCGTTGCCGATTCCGTCACCGTCGAAGCCGGATCGGTCCGCGTGCAAACCGCGGAAGCTACCGTGCAGCGCGCCATCACCCTCCGCGACATCGACAACCTCCCGCAGCTCGCCCGCAACCCCATCGCGCTGGCCACCTATCAGCCCGGCGTCCAGATCGGCAACCCCGGCGACCCCAGCTTCGGCCGCGTCAACGGCATGCGCCAGGGCTCCAATAACAGCACCCTGGATGGCGTGGACGTCAACGACGCCGTCAACCCCCGCCTGGGACTCGCCCTCAACGCCACCAACACGGACTCCATCGAGGAGTTCCGCATCATCACCAATGGCGCCAAGGCCGAGCACGGACGCAGCGCCGGCGGACAGATCGAACTGATCACCCGCTCGGGAACCAACCGCTTCTCCGGCAACCTGTATGAGTTCCACCGCAACACCATCCTCAACGCCAACAACTTCTTCAACAAGTCCGCCGCCGGCCCGGAAAATGCGCGGCCAAAGTTCATTCAGAACCAGTTCGGCGGCTCCTTCGGCGGCCCGGTCCTGATTCCCAAGCTCTTCAACGGCCGTGACAAGCTGTTCTTCTTCTACAACTACCAGGGCTCCCGCACGGCGCAGGAAGTGGTTCGCAACCGCACCGTACTCACCGCCACAGCCCGCCAGGGCATCTTCCGGTGGACTGTGCCTGGAACCTCGGAAGTCCGCAGTTTCGACATCCCCGCGGCTGACCCGCGTCGCCTCGGCATCGATCCTACCGTCGCAGGCCTGATCGCGTTGACTCCGTTGCCGAACAACACCGACGTCGGCGACGGCCTCAACACCTCTGGATATCGCTTCAACGCGCCCGCCGGCAACCAGGGTGATCAGAGCACCTTCAAAACCGACTGGAACCCTGCGTCATCCCTGCGGATGTACTTCCGCTACTCGTGGTTTAAGACCCTGACGCCCGCGGACACCCTCAACAACGCCGAGCAGACCTTCCCTGGTCAGCCCAACGGCACCCAGGGCGGCATCCGCTCCGGTTTCTCCGCCGGCGGCAACTGGACCATCAAGCCCTGGATCGTCAATGAGTTCATCGCCGGCTTCTCCCAGTCGAGCGTCCGCTTTGGCCGCGTCCGCAGCGATTTCTTCGCGGGACAGCCGCTGATCTCGGCCACTTTGACCACCAGCACCGCTACCACCCTCTACACCAATCCCGTTCCCATCGGCTTCGGTTCGGATCGCAATTCACCGGTCAAACAGATCACCGATAACCTGTCCATCCTCCGCGGCAAGCACAGCCTGAAGGCTGGGTTCCGTTATGCCCACACCCGGCAGTATCAAACCGCCGATGCAAATATCTGGCCCACCATCAGCCTCGGCCAGGACAACGGAAACGCCGCCCCTGGCAACATCGGGCCCTCCGGAAGCACCGTGATCGCCTCCGCCGACCGGCAGCGCTTCGATGCTATGTACAACAACCTGCTCGGCCGCATCAGCAACATCGCGCAGACGTTCAATAGCGATCTTGATACTTTCCTCCCCGGCCAGCCCCGCGTAAGGAACTTCATCTTCCGCGACTACGCCTACTACCTCCAGGATGACTGGCGCCTCGCCCCCAACTTCACCCTGAACCTCGGCGTCCGCTACGAGTTCTTCGGCGTGCCGTTTGAACGCGACGGCCTGCAGGGCAACATCGATCAGCAGCCGCTCGGACTCATCAACACCGTCAGCCAGATTCCGGACCTCACCGTTCGCCGCAGCAACGCCTGGTTCTCCAACGACTGGAACAACTTCGCTCCCCGCATCGGCTTCGCCTGGGATCCGTTCAAGGACGGCAAAACCAGCATCCGCGCCTCTTGGGGCATGTTCTACGACCGCGTCACCGGCGGCACCTCCATCGATCCGGACGCCAACATGCCCGGCTTCGCTCAGGCAACGCAGGTGTTCCCTAACCGCACCGCCGGCAGCGATGTCCGTCTCCGCGACAATCCAGCGCTGCCTGCCGCGACCGGATCTCCGGTCCTGACGCTTCCCGCCAGCCGCGGCTTCGCCACTCTCTCGCTCTTCGATCCCAGCTTCCGTACTCCCTACGTGCTGCAAATGAACTTCACCATCCAGCGCGAACTGATGCGGAACACCGTGCTCGAAGTCGGCTACGTGGGCAACCGCGGCATCAAGCAAGTCCTGGACCAGAACGTCAATCAGACCCGCATTTACCAAGGGTTCCTGAACGACTTTAATGAACTTCGCGCCTTCCAGGCCAATTCCGCGGCCACCCCCTCCGCCACCAACGCGCTGGTCCGCATGTTCGGCACCCCGCAGGCGGCCATCACCGCCATCGGCGCCACCCCGGTCCGCCAGGGCAGCGTCGGCGCCGCCGCCAACACCATCGACACCTCCAACAACTCCCGCTACGCCGCCGCCGGCCTGTCCAACTTCTACCTGCGGAACTTCCCGCAGTTCCAGAACGTCAACGTCACCACCAACGCGGGACGCACCTACTACGATTCCATGCAGGTCAGCCTCCGCCGCCAGGCCGGCAGCCTGCGTTTCGCGGCCAACTACACCTGGTCCAAGACCATGGACACCCTCTCCACCGACGGCGGCGGCTTCACCGGCCCGCTGGACAACTACAACCTGGAGCTGACCCGTGCCCGCTCCGACGCGGACCGCCCCCATACCTTCAACTGGTCCGCCAGCTACGTCCTGCCCATCGGCAAGGGCAAGCTGATCGGCGGCAACATGCCCAACTGGCTCGATCGAGTCGCCGCCGGCTGGGAGATCGGTTCCCTCGGCATCTGGACCTCCGGCGCCACCATGAGCATCTCCTCCGGCGTCTATACCGGTCCCAACCAGACGGACTTCGGCCCGGCGGCAACCAACGTCGGATCGCTCGTCAACTACAACGGAACCGATCGCAGCATCGGCCGCGTGGAAAGAATCGGCGCAGGCGTCCAGTTCTTCACACCGCAGCAGATCGCCTTGTTCTCGGTCCCCGAGCCAGGCTCCATCGGAACCTCCGGCCGCAACGCCTTCCGCGGACCCGGTTTCTTCAACACCGACCTCTCCGTGATCAAGCGCTTCCGCGTCATCGGTGAACGCACCTTCGTCACCTTCCGCGCCGAGGCCTACAACCTGCTGAACAACGTCAACTTCGTCAACCCGCTGCTCAATCTGCAGACTCCGCAAACCTTCGGACGCATTCAGGCCACCGTCACCGGGGCCGCCAACCAGTCCGGCGCGCGCGTGATGCAAATGGCGCTGCGGCTCGACTTCTGATCCCTGAAAGCACTCTCCAGCGCCGGGCCGGCAACGGTCCGGCGCTTTTTTTGTGCTGTCACGCCCCGATCGCTGCTCGATTTCGTTTGCTTTCAATCCCTTGCTCCGGCCAGCGCCGCGGGCGTTCTCCGCCCGTGCTACAACATTGGCCGAAGCGCGACGGGCTGGCCAGCCTGCTTCTTAAGCCGGGATCGATCCCGCAATAATTTTGTCGAGAAGATGAAGTGAGGGCCTCCGGCGATCCGCCGGAGCCCCTGAGGTTAGGCCGTAGTGTCTCTCGACGCGCCTACTGGCCGCTGAAACCGATCCGGTCCCGCTGCTCCGCCAGCTTCTTCGCGTCTACTCCCGGAACCTTGCTCAATTCATCGAAGCTCTTGAACTCGCCCGCCTTCGCCCGGTGCGCGACAATCGCCTCGCCTTCCTTCGCCGTGAGTCCCAGAACATCCGCCAGCTCCGCCGCCTGCGCTTTGTTCACGTTCAGCCGCGACAGATAACGCGCCAGATACTCGACCATCTCCTCGAGTTCCGAATCCTCTGCGTTCATCCCCCGGCTGACCATGTCATGCACGCTGGTGTGCCACGCCTGCCGCGTCTTGCGCATGTTCGCGAACAGATTCAACCCGTGGCAACTGCCGCACAGCCGCTCCACGGTCTTCTTCCCGGGTTTGTCTGGGAACGCATCTCCCGCCAAAACGGGCATCCCCATCAGCATCAGAACAGCCACCGCAGCTCGCACAAAACTAGATTACATCGGGATTGCGCATTACGTTCCTTTACGCCCAAAACCAGCCCGGCGGCTGATATGCTGAGTCCTCAGAGGCACGCGAGCCACGATGGAAGAGCAGCAAAAACCCACCAAAACCGAAGAAAACAAGAAGTCCCGCCGCGGATTCCTGAACGCTTCCGCGATCGCGGCCGCGGCCGCTTTCGGGGCGGCGCAAAAAGCCGAAGCCGAGCCCGGCGTCTCCCCCATCCGCGTCCCGGACGCCATCCCCACCGCGCTCAACACTCCCGGCAAGCCTGCCAACTGGCCCATGCGCGGCGCACAGATCTTCGCCCGCGTCTGCAAGGACGAGGGCCTGGCCGCCCTGTTCTGCTGCCCCGGCAACTACGAGATCATCAATTCCATCGTTGAGGAGGGCATCCCGGCGTACGGCGGCCGCACCGAAGGCTCCATGTGCTCCGCCGCCGACGGCTTTGCCCGCGTCACCGGCGAGATCACCGCGTGTTCCGGCACCGAAGGTCCCGGCTTCACCAACATGATCATGAACATCGCCGCCGCCAACGCCGCCCGCACCCCGCTGCTGGTGCTCGCCAGCAACAAACGGATCGCGGACGACGACGCGGAAATGGGCATCCAGACCTGCTACCAGCAGCCGACCACCGAGGGCATGCGCAAGTACGGCAAGCGTCTCATCGATCCCAAGCGAGTGTACGAATACGCCGCTTACGCCTTCCGCCAGTTGAAAACTGGCGTGCCGTCCCCGGTTCACCTCGACTTCCCCGGCGAGATCTCCAATGCGCGCTTCAAGGACGCGAGCGAGCTCCGCTACTTCCACGACAAAGCCAAGTACAAGACCGACGCCCGCCCGCATCCCGACCCCAAGCGCATCGCCGCGCTCGCCGACATGATCAAGACAGCGCAGCGGCCCATCATCGTCGCCTCCACCGGCGTGTTCTACAGCCGTGCCTGGGACGCCCTGAAAGCCGCCGCCGAAAAAGCCGAGATTGCCGTCGTCGAATCCGGACCCTCCCGCGGGCACTTCTCCGACGCCCACCCGCTGTCCGCCTCCACAGCGCCCGGCGCGCTCGCCAGCGCCGACCTGGTGATCTTCATCGGTCAATATTCCATGCCCAACGTCGGCGAATGCGCCTTTAGTCCCGACGCGAAGTACGTCCGCATCGATCCCGACGCCGCCGACATCGGCCGCAACTGGCCCATCGACTTCGGCATCGTGAGCTGCGAAAAGGCTGCATTGGAAGCGCTGGCCGCCGCGCTGCCCCGCATGAAGCACGAAGCGTGGGTCGCTGAGCTCGCCGCCGAGCGCAAAAAATTCGAGGACCAGAACGCCGAATACTACAGAACCGGACTGGGCTACACCGACGCCGTCCACCCCGCCGTGATGGCGCAGGATCTCAGCGACTTCCTGTACCGGGGCGAGCTCGCTAAGGAACTCACCACCGTGGTCGCCGGCGGCTACGGCATCGCCCGCTACATGCGCCGCTACCTCCGCGCGCACCG
>CAYOQB010000182.1:0-10189 GCA_964406035.1 uncultured Solibacteraceae bacterium
CAGGTCCGGACCACAACTCCTTGCCGGTCTTCGGATCGTAGGAAATGGTGGCTTCACGAGCCGCGGTGATCAGTTGCCAGGCATTGTCATGCTTCACCAGGATCGGGGTCGCCCAACTGGTCCAGTTCGTTCGCTTCGTTTTCCAGACCACCTTCCCGTCTTTCTTGGATAGTGCCGCCAGGAACGAAGTCTCGCCGCCGTCGTTGTCCCCTTGGATGATCACGAGATCTTCGAACAGCACCGGCGAGGTCCCGGGTCCAAGACCCCAGTTGGGCATCGGGCCGAGCGAGGCCTTCCAAACCTGCTTGCCGTCCACGCTGTAGCAGTAGATTCCTTCGGAGCCGAAGTGCACAAACAGGTGCTTGCCGTCGGTAACCGGAGTCGAGGACGCATATGTGTTCTTGCGGTGCCGGTCATCGAACATCTTGCCTTCGTACGCAGTCCTGGACCAGACCACCTTGCCCGTTTTGGCGTCCAGCGCCAGCACCTTCAGCTCATGACTGCGATTCCCCGCCACGCTGTCCGGATGCAAATAGGGCTGTTCGCGCCGGGTGTGCTTCACCGGGGCGTGACCTTCGATCACGGCGCCCTCCACCGAAGTGGTCAGGAATACGAGGCCGCCCGAGATGACGGGCGAGGAATGTCCCGCGCCCTCGATCGGCGTCTTCCAGGCGATATTCTTCGTGGAGTCCCAGGCCAGCGGCGCCTTCGAGGCGCCCACCACGCCGTGGTTCCCGCCGCGCCATTGCGGCCAGTCTTCTGCATTGGCGCAAATCGCCAGAATCGGGATCAATAGGAGCTTGCGCATGGTTTCTTTGAGGGCGCGTCCGGCGAGCCCCAAGTTACTGGCTCCTCCGCGCAGGTTACCACTCTATACGACTTTGGCCGGCGTTGCGCCCCGGCTTCGGCTTGGGAGAGAATCGCACTCTTATGGACAAGGCGACCCTCAAGAAAATCGAGCGGCTTCTGGAACGGTGCTTGGTGCCTCCAGGGAAGAAGATCTCGCTGAAGCGCGACTTCGATCCCGGCTTGGAGCCGCGCAATATTCAGAAGGAAGACGCCGCGGAGCTGTTGCAGCAGGGCGTGGCGCGGCTCGCGGAACTCCAGGAAATGCTCTACGCCCAGGACCGCTGGTCTGTCCTGGTGATCTTCCAGGCCATGGACGCCGCCGGCAAGGACGGCACCATCAAGCACGTGATGAGCGGCATCAACCCGCAAGGCTGCCAGGTGTTCAGCTTCAAGGCGCCCACCAGCGAGGAGCTCGACCACGATTACCTGTGGCGCTGCATGAAAGCCCTGCCCGAACGCGGGCGCATCGGCATCTTCAACCGCTCCTACTACGAGGAGGTGCTCGTGACCAAGGTGCATCCGGAGATCATCCGCGGCCAGAAGCTTCCCGAGCAGTTCAAGGACAAGCGAATCTATGAGCGCCGCTACGAGGAGATCAACAATTTCGAGAAATACCTCTCCAGCAACGGTGTCAAGATCGTCAAGTTCTTCCTCAATGTATCCAAGGCGGAACAGAAAAAGCGATTTCTCGAACGCCTGGAGGAGCCCGAGAAACACTGGAAGTTCTCCCCCTCCGACGCCAAGGAGCGCGACCACTGGGACGATTACATGCGGGCCTATCAGGACTGCCTGAACGCCACCAGCACCCGGTGGGCGCCGTGGCACGTGATCCCCGCCGACGCCAAATGGTTCACGCGCCTCGCGGTCGCCGCCATCCTGTATCACGCGCTCGAAGGCCTGGATCTGCACTATCCGGAAGTGACAAGTGAGCAGCGGCGACTGTTAAGTGAAGCTCGACAGTTGCTGCTCAAACAGAAGTAAGCGCCTACCCTGGCTGGCAACTCTGCGGATATACTCAATGGGGATGCAGGGCCACGAGGCCCGCGCGCCCGCCCTCAGTCCCCGATCGCGAGGATGTCCAGATGACCGCGCCAGCCGCGAATTCTCCCTACGCCGCCAAGCCCTGGCTGCAACACTATGACTTTTGGGTGCCCGCCACGGCGAATTATCCCCGGCGGTCCTTGTATCAGGTCCTGATGATCGCGGCGGCCAACTATCGCGACCGCCCGGCGACGCAGTTTCTCGGCGCTCAGCTCACCTACGGGGATATCCGGCGCCAGGCCGACCGCCTGGCCGCGTCGCTGCACGCCGCGGGCATCCGCAAAGGCGATCGCGTCGGCATCATGCTGCCCAACTGTCCGCAGTACATCATCTCCTTCTGGGCCCTGATGCGTCTCAGCGCGGTGGTGGTGAACTTCAACCCGCTGTATACAGCGCGGGAAGTCGAGCATCAGGCCAAGGACTCCGGCATCCGCATGATGATCACGCTGGATTCCATCGCCCCGATGATCCTGGCCCTGAGGCAGGATTGCGGCATGGATTGCGTGATCGCCACCACGCTGGAGGAATACTCATCCTTCCCCGAACGCACTCCGGAACTGCCGCCGGGCTCTGTCTCCTTCGTGGACATGATCGGGCAGAGCCCCGATGTGAAGCTCCCCCCTGTCGAGGTGGACGCCGAGAACGACCTCGCCGTGCTGCAGTACACCGGCGGAACCACCGGCCGATCCAAGGGCGCGATGCTCACCCACTACAACGTCTTCGCCAACATGATCCAGACGTCGTTATGGGGCGGCTACTTCACCAGAAAGGGCGAGGAGCGGGTGCTGCTGATCATCCCCATGTATCACATCTACGGGATGAACGTCGGCATGATCCTGGCCGCCTGGAACGGCACACAGCTCATCCTGCTGCCGAAGTTCGATGTCGACAGCCTGTTGAACGCCTTCCGCGATTTCAAGCCGACCTATTTCCCCGGCGTCCCGACCCTGTTCATTTCCCTGCTGAACCATCCCCGCGCGATGCACAGCAACCTGGATCAGGTGCGGCAGTTCAATTCCGGCTCGGCGCCCTTGCCCGTCGAGGTGATCCATCAGTTTGAGGCGATGACCGGCGCGCGGCTGTCGGAAGGCTACGGCCTTACCGAAGCCTCGCCCACCACCCATTCCACGCCCTCGCTCGCTAAACGCAAGCCGGGCAGCGTGGGACTTCCCTTCCCCGACACGGAATGCAAAATCGTGGACATCCTGACCGGCGACACCGAGATCCCGTCCGGGCAGGAAGGCGAGCTTTGCATCCGCGGGCCGCAGATCATGAAGGGCTATTGGAACCGGCCGGAGGAAACCCGCGATACCCTTCGCGACGGCTGGCTGTACACCGGCGACATCGCGCGCATGGATGAAGACGGGTTCTTCTACATCGTGCAGCGCAAGAAAGACATGATCATCGTCAGCGGCTTCAACGTGTATCCGGGAGAGGTGGAGGATGTGCTGTTCCAGCATCCCGCCATCCAGGAAGCCGCGGTTATCGGCGTTCCCCATTCCTACCGGGGGGAAGAGCCGAAAGCCTTCGTCGTTTTGAAGCCCGACGCCGTTTTGACCGCCGAGGAGCTGAAAGCCTTCTGCGCGGAACGGCTGGCCAAGTTCAAGGTGCCCACACAGATCGAGTTCGTGCCCGGCCTGCCCAAGAGCGCGGTAGGCAAGGTGCTGCGGCGATCGCTGCGGGAGTTGGAAAAGGAGAAAACAAAATGAGCGAGCTGGTGAAATATTCCAGGCAGGGCGAAGTCTTCGTGATCACGATCGACAACCCGCCCGTGAACGCGCTGAGCCCGGGCGTGCCGGAGGGCATCGCCGAGGGGATCGACCGCGCCGCGGCCGACCCCGAGGTGAAAGGTGTCGTGATCATCGGCGGAGGCCGCACCTTCATCGCCGGCGCCGATATCCGCGAATTCGGCAAGATGGTCGCCAGCGGCAAGCGCAGCGTCGCGCTGCTCCCCACGCTCCTGAAAATCGAAGACTCCGCCAAGCCCGTGGTGATGGCGATTCATGGCACCGCCTTCGGCGGCGGTCTGGAAACCGCGATGGCCGGTCATTACCGCGTTGCCGTGGCCGCGGCTCAGGTGGGCCAGCCCGAGGTAAAACTGGGCTTGATCCCCGGCGCTGCCGGAACGCAGCGGCTGCCCCGGCTGTGCGGTGTCGAGCTCGCGACCGAGATGTGCGCTCTGGGCGATCCCGTGAAAGCGCCCAAGGCGCTCGCCGCCGGAATCCTGGACCGCATTGTCGAAGGCGATTTGCTGGAAGGCGCGGTAGCGTTTTGCGGCGAAAAGATTGCCGCCGGGGGCCCGCATCCGAAAACCCGCGAGCGCAACGACAAGCTCGGCGGCGTGGATACCGCGTTCTTCGCCGGCTGGCGCGAGCGTTGCCGCAAGGAGCGGCGCGGCCTGATGGCGCCGTTGGCCGCCGTCGATGCGGTGGAAGCCGCCACCAACTCCGACTTCGCTCGCGGGTGCGAGATCGAAGCCGAGTTGTTCCGCACCTGCCTGTTCAGCGACCAGTCCCGATCCCTCATTCACGCCTTCTTCGGCGAGCGGGAAGTCGCCAAGGTCCCCGGAATCGGCAAGGACACCCGCACCTATGACATCCGCGCCGCCGGCGTCATTGGCGCGGGCACCATGGGCGGCGGCATCGCCATGGTGTACGCAAACGCCGGAATCCCGGTCCGTCTCCGCGAAACCACCCAGGAAGCGCTGGATCGCGGCATGAACACCATTCGAAAGAATTACCAGAATTCCGTCAACAAGGGCCGCTTCCCGCAGGAAGTAATGGACAAGCGCATGGCCCTGATCACTCCGCAGCTCGACTACGCCGGCTTCGATCAGGTGGACATCGTCGTCGAAGCCGTCTTCGAGGGCATGGCCCTGAAGAAGGAAATCTTCGGTGAGCTCGACCGCATCTGCAAGCCGGGCTGCATTCTGGCCTCGAACACTTCTACTCTGGACATTGATGAGATCGCCTCCGCCACCTCCCGGCCGGAGTTCGTGATCGGGCATCACTTCTTCAGCCCCGCGAACGTCATGCGGCTGCTCGAGATCGTGCGCGGCAAGCACACGTCGCTCGAAGTGATCGCCACCTCGATGAATTTGTCCAAGACGCTGTCGAAGGTCGGCGTTCTCGCCGGGAACTGCCGCGGCTTCATTGGCAATCGGATGGTAGCGCCCTACGGGCGCGAGGCTCAATTCCTGGTGGAGGAAGGCGCCTCTCCAGAGCAGGTGGATCAGGTTCTGTACGCCTTCGGCCTGGCGATGGGCCCGCTCGCGATGTCCGACCTCGCCGGTATCGACGTCGGCTGGCGCATCCGGCAGGAGTTCAAGCACACCGAGATCCCCGGCCGCCGCTACCCGTTCCTTGCCGATGTCCTGTACGAGATGGGCCGCTACGGCCAGAAGACCGGCGCGGGCTGGTATCAGTACGACGCCAATCGCCGCCCGGTTCCCGATGCCGCGGTCGCGGAGATGATCGAGCGTGAGACGGCCAAGCGCGGAATTCAGCGCAAGGCAATCTCCAACGAGGAGATCATCGAACGTACGCAGTATGCCCTGGTGAACGAAGGCGCGCGCATCCTGGAAGAAGGCATCGCGCTCCGCGCCGTAGATATCGACATCATCTACATCATGGGCTATGGGTATCCCGCGCACCGCGGAGGTCCCATGTGGTATGCCGACACCGTCGGCCTGCAAAAGGTCTACGATCGGATCTGCGAGTTCGAGAAAGAGCACGGCGCCTGGTGGACTCCGGCTCCGCTGCTGAAACAGCTCGCCGCCGAAGGCAAGACCTTCGCCCAGTGGGACAAGGACAAGGCTCAAACCGCCGCGGCCTGATCGCGCAACGGTAAGGGCCGGCGCCCCGGCCCTTACATACCTGCCCCTTTACAACATATGTGAGTTTCGATACCATCTGGACCCCGGAATGCGGTCCTTCCACAAAACCGAGCTGCCCCGGCTGCACGACTTCCATTGGGTCTACGCCGCGGTCGTGGTTGTACTCGCGATCTTCACGTATCTTCCCTTCCTGGACCTTCCGCCCCTTCCCGACGATTACTATCAGGCGGAGCTCGGCCAATCCGCCTTCCAGCCCGGGGGTTGGCGAAGCGTTTGGTCCCATCCGCTGTACCGCTGCCGCGCGACTTCCCTGGTGGTAAGCGGCTTAACCCTGCACTGGTTTGGATTTAGCGCGGTGGTGATCAACTTCACCAGCCTCGGCCTGCACTCCCTGAACTGCCTGTTGGTGTACTTGCTCGGTTCCTCGCGCTTCGTCGGCTGGCGGATCTCCTTCGTGGCGGCGCTGGTGTTCTCGGCGCGCGAGCGGCACCACGAAGCCGTCATCTGGTACGCGGCGCTCCCCGAGCTTCTGGTGTTCCTCTTCTCGGCCGGAACCATTCTGCTCTGGCTGCGCTGGCTGGAAACCAGCCGCGAGCGTTGGCTGGTCGCGTCGGTTCTGACGTTCGTGCTGGCCCTGCTGTCGAAGGAGTCAGCGGTCGCCTTATGCGGCGTTCTCCCCATCTTGGGATGGATCTACGGGAGCCAGCGGCGCCGCGCCTGGACCGCCTCCGCCTTTTTCCTCGCCGCGGGCGCCGTGTACTTTCTCGCCTCCTACCTGGGCCAGAAAGACAACCAGCACTATCGCGATGGCACCTTTGAAGCCTCCCTGTTCTTCGTCCCTGTCCTGATGCGCAGCATAATCCGCTCCTACTGGATCTGGGGCCTGCTCAGCCTGCCCCTGCTGCTGCTTCGCAAGCCTCGCAGACTCCCCCGGATCTGCTGGTTCGCCGCGCTATGGGTCCCGCTCGCGATCGCGCCCTACTCGTTCCTGTCCTATATGCCGTCCGTCCCCAGCCGGCATCATTACCTGGCGGCCATGGGAGTCGCCATCCTGCTTTCCGTGGCTTTCTGGCGGGTGATGCGCACCCGCGCGGCGCCGCTGGCGATCGTGCTGGCGCCGCTCATCTTCCTGGCTCATAACTGGAGCTACCTGTGGATTCACAAGAAGACCCAGTTCGCCGAACGCGCCGCACCGATCGAGGAGTTTCTCCGCGATGTGCGCCGCACCCGCGCGATGCCGCCCGCCTGCCCCGACTTGGGAGTCCATTGCGCGGAACTGACGCGAGCCGTTCAGTACCGCCTCTCCGGCGTCGAAATCCGGGATTACCGCACTCGCGCGGACCGCCTCCGCAAGTGAGCCGGGCTGCCCCGACATGAACTTCCGTCCTGCCTGCGATTTACCCGCAAAATCTTTGACGCGAGAGCAGGAGTAAGATAAAGTGTGCTACACAGAAGTTGGCAACCTGGGCCTCACAAGCAGTGATATGTGTGTTTTCGTACCACTCGAATGCGGCTTAAGCAATTAGAAGTGACGCCCGCGGAGCTGCCAGCGTGACCGCTTGCGGACAGGGGCCATCGGACGATACCCGCCAGGAGCTGGAAGCCCTGCGAACCCGCGTCGCCGAATTGGAAGCTGCGCGTCACCAAGCCGGCGCCAGCCTCAGTTCCTCCCGCTTGTCCGAGCACACTGAGTTGCTCCGCCTGGCGCAGCTCCACGGAGAGGCCGCCGTCTGGAGCCTGGACCTGCGAACGCATGAGCTCGAAGTCACTCCGGAGTACTACGCTCTCTACGGGCTCGATCCTTCTGCCGCGCTCAGCCCCGAGCAGTGGCTCGCTTGCGTGCATCCCGACGATCGCGGGCTCGCCGAGGAAGCCCTCGACCGGGCAACGAAAACCGGCGACTTCCAACTCGATTTCCGCATCCACCATCCGGTGAAGGGCCAGCGGTGGTTCGCGGGCCGCGGCCGCGCCCTGGCCGAGGACGGAGCCTTCACCCGCCTGGTTGGTATCACCAGCGATATCACAGAGCGGCAATCCATGGAGCAGGCGCTCGAAAGGCAGGCCCGCCTTACCCGCGCCATTACGGATAACGCGAGCACCAGCTTGTTCATCATGGATGACCGGCAGCATTGCGTGTTCATGAACCCGGCGGCCGAAAGGCTTACCGGGTACACGCTCGCCGAAGCTCGAGGCCGGCCCCTGCACGACGTGGTCCACCACACCCGGCCCGACGGCACGCCGTATCCCCTGTCGGAATGCCCCATCGATCGCGCGTTCCCGGAAAACGATCGCATGCAGGGGGAGGAAGTGTTCGTCCACAAGGACGGCAGCTTCTACAACGTCGCCTACACGGCCAGTCCGCTGCGCGACGCCAAAGGCATCAACGGCACCGTCATCGAAGTGATCGACATCACCGGGCAAAAGCGGGTTCTCGAAAACCTGCGCAGGCGCACCGAGGAGCTCGAAACCATACTCGACCTGGTCCCCATCCCGGTCTGGATCGCCCTGGACCAGGACTGTTCGCAGGTGCAGCGCAACCGGGCAGCTCAGCTCCTGTTGGAGTCCGCCGGCGGTCCGGCGCCATCGCAGTCCGGCGGGATGCACCTCGCGCTCCTGCGGGACGGCCGTGAACTCGCCCCTTCCGAAATGCCCCTACAGGTCGCGGCGGCTTCAGGCGAACCGCAGCTCGACCTCGACCTGGAAGCCCGCGCCGCGGACGGCCGCAAACTCGCGCTCGCCGGCAGCGCCCTGCCCCTGCGCGACCCGAGCGGCGCTGTGCGCGGCGCCGTCTGCGCGCTCATGGACTATACCGCCCGCAAGAAGATCGAGAACGAGCTGCGCGCCCTGAATCACGAACTGGAACAGTTCGTCTACACCGCTACCCATGACCTGCAGGAGCCCATCCGCACCGTCAGTATTTTTAGCGAGTTGCTGGTGCGCCGCCATGGAAGCCGGCTCGACGGCCAGGCCGGGGAGTTCCTGCAGCGGGTGCGCGGCGGCGCGCTCCGCATGGAGGCGCTCGTCCGGGATCTTCTCGAATACACTCGCGTCAATTCACTGGAATTATCCGTCCAGCCGGCGTCCGCATCCGCCGCCCTCGAATCCGCGCTCGAGAATCTCGGTGGCGCGATCCGCGACGCCGATGCGTCCATCCACGCCGGCCAGCTCCCCGAAGTCCGAATCCACCCCGTTCACTTCCAGCAGCTCTTTCAGAACCTGATCGGCAACGCCATCAAGTATCGCGATCCCTCGCGCCGGCCCGTCATTCAGGTCGCCGCCGAGCGGCGTGAGGCTTTCTGGCAGTTCACCGTCAGCGACAACGGCATCGGAATCGACCCCCTGCATAAGGAGAGAATCTTTGGCTTATTCAAACGATTGCACGCCGCAACCGAATACTCCGGCACCGGTATTGGCCTCGCTATTTGCCAGCGAATCGTGGAGCGGTATGGCGGACGAATCTGGGTGGAGTCCGAACCGGGCCGGGGCGCCGATTTCCGTTTCACCCTCCCAGCATGAACAGCCGTCCGATCCCATCCGCCGCGTGTGGATCATCGAAGACCATGAGGCCGACGTGTTCCTCATCCGGGAGGCTCTCTCCGCCGGGATGAGCGCGCAGTTCGTGGTGCTGGATAACGGCGCCGACGCCGCGACCTTGCTGCGCATGGCCGGCGACCCGCCGGCCTGCCCCGACCTGGTCATTCTAGATCTGAACCTCCCGGGCCTCGCCGGCGGGGAGGTGCTCCGCCTCCTGCGATCCGGAATCGCCTGCCGCGAGGTCCCGGTGATCGTGGTCACCTCCTCGGACTCGCGGGAGGATCGCGCCATGGTATTGGGCCTCGGCGCGAACGCCTATTTCCGCAAGCCTTCCGACTTCGATTCGTTCATGAAGCTCGGCGGCGTGGCCATACGGGTGCTGGAAGAGAGTTCCGGCTCCTGACCCGCTCGCCCGGCCGCCTGCGATAATCAAGGTTCACCATGCTCGCCTACCAGAACCTGTACATCGACGGCGCCTGGCAACAGCCCGCCGGACCCGGCTTGATCGACGTCCTCTCCGCCTCCACCGAAGAAGTGATCGGCGCTGTTCCCGAGGGCCGCCCCGAAGACGTGAACGCCGCTGTAGCGGCCGCCCAGAAGGCCTTTCAAGGCGCGTGGGGCGACACTACCGTGGAGGAACGCGCGCAGTGGATCGACAAGCTTGCCGCGGGGCTGAAGGAACGCGCCGAGCGTGTCGCGAGCACCATCGCCCAGGAAGTCGGCTCCCCGCTCTCCATGGCGACCTCCATTCAGGCCGGGCTGCCCGTAGCGGTAACCCAGAGCTATGCCAAGCTGATTCGCGAAGCGAAACTCGAGCACGAAATCGGCAACTCGCTGGTGGTGCGCGAGCCCATCGGCGTCGTGGCCGCCATCACGCCCTGGAACTACCCCCTGCACCAGATCATGGCCAAGGTCGCTCCGGCCCTGGCC
>CAYOQB010000183.1:0-525 GCA_964406035.1 uncultured Solibacteraceae bacterium
TCGGCAACGGCAAGCTCGCGGATGTGTTTCCGGGGCACCAGGCGAAGTTCCGGGGCATCCTGAAGGGGTAGCAAAGCTCGCTCAGAGCCGCAAGGGCAAGAAACGAGCTGCTCGATTGTTGTCAGTTCGGCAGAGTATGAGAGCCCATCGAACTCCTCATCCACGATCCGCTGCAGCTCGCGGCCCGACTTTTCCAGCCGCCCTGTATTCCCGTAGCAGCGTTGTCAGAATCATCCGCACCGAACGACGCTTCGCGTCGCCTATATCGACCGCTGCTTGCCCGGTTTCGCAATACTCCGAGAACCCACTGCTGGGGTGAGCGTCGCTTCGGTACTGCGCCTCTAACCGACGCAAGCGCCTGCCACCGCATGTTTTCTGCTTCGAAATAGGCGTTATCCACGCGCTGCCGTGCAGACTCTGAAAGGTAGTTGCGCGGGTCGTTCGACGGGGTTGAGGGTACAGGAATATGGCGCAGCCCGGTGCCAGTTCCACGTGTTCCGGGGCTCGTGCGACCCCTTAGCCCGA
>CAYOQB010000183.1:625-9828 GCA_964406035.1 uncultured Solibacteraceae bacterium
TCCCGAACGAGATATTCCTCCTTACTCCGGGTATATGGAGCAGGTGGAACAGGCACTCGCAGCCCGGTGCCAGTTCCACGTGTTCCGGGGCTCGTGCGACCCCTTAGCCCGAAAAAGGCGTGAATCGCCGGTTTCGCGAGGTTGGTGCGGTTGCAAGTTGCTGGAATCATTCAGCGCGATATCCCGAACGAGATATTCCTCCTTACTCCGGGTATATGGAGCAGGTGGAACAGGCATTCGCAGCCACTCTCGCAGCCACTGAGCGGAGGTCGAGCGCACTCCTCGATTCCCTGTTACAACAGTGGTGCATGTCATTCCACAATGTCTACGAGGATGAGCAGAGAGCAGAATCGTACGCGAAACTCGAATTTCCGGGCACCTACTACCTGGCGTTCCGCGACCTGAAGGCGATCTTCGCGGAGCACGTGCGGGGACCTGCCGCACTCGACTTCGGCTGCGGCGCGGGACGATCCACGAGATTCCTTAAGAAGCTCGGATTCGACGCGGTGGGCATCGACATCTCCGCCAGTATGATCGAGGCAGCGAAAAAGACTGATCCGGACGGCCAGTACGCGCTCGTTGACGGCGGCGATTTCGGTCTTCTCCGCACGAGCGAGTTCGATCTGGTCTTCTCAGCGTTCGCGTTCGACAACATTCCGGACATCGAGAAGCGGCGTTCCCTGCTGGGGGGATTGCGCAGCCTGCTCAATCAGGAAGGTCGTATTATCCTGCTCGGTTCGAAGCCGGAAATTTACTGCCACGAATGGGCGTCGTTCACGACGATGGCGTTTCCGGAGAATCGTCACGCGAAGAGTGGGGAGGCGGTACGCATCGTCATGAAGGATGTGGAGGATAGTCGCCCCGTAGTAGACCTCGTTTGGTTTCACGAGGATTATGTGGACCTGTTTGCTGTCTCGGGACTCGATCTGGTGGCGGAGTACAGGCCCCTCGGGTATGAGGACGAGCCATATGACTGGCAATCCGAAACGTTGATCCCGCCGTGGGTTGTTTACGTGCTGCGGAGTAAGTAGCAGCCGGTGCCAAGTAGCAGCCGGTGCCAGGTGGTGCCTGGCACCGACTTGGGGGTGCGAATGAGGCAATCCCTTGTTGGTGCAGTAGCTTAGGCTGTGGAAAAAGAGATCTCCAAAGTAGACCCCCGTTGCTTTTGGGGCGCTTTTCGCTCGGCCTGCTTCGGCTTCGGAAATGTGACACCGAAACGCTCCTCCAGGGATGCCGTCGCGCGTGGCCTTGCAGATCGTGGCGAGGCTCAATGCGAGCCTCCAGTGGACTGAAACAATCGATCCTCAAATGCTTGCGTGTCCAGCCGCCGCGGTGGACCAGTGACGCGCGAGGTGATGCGCGCGCGGACCGGGTTCAGTTCGATATAGCGGAGTGCGTTTCGTCCAAAACACAAGAAATGCCCGTTCGGCTCAGGCGGCTGTTGAGGAGCTTCGCGTACTCGCCGGCGAGGCGCTCCATCATGTTCGACAGAGCACCATGCAATGACGCGGAGGTTCAAATGATGGAGGCGATCGGGTCGGTGAAGAACTTTGTTTGACCGAAGTTGCCGCGCCTGGAGGTGCGAATCGGGGTCGGCGAGGCAGGGCGAAGATGTAGTGGGGGAGCGCGGCGGAAGTTCTCCGGAAAAGAGGGGGGTACGCGGGAGGGGCGCTTTTTGCACTGCCGCGACTTCACCACAATCGACTGACAGGGTGAGACTTAACCTGAAATCGCCGGCGGATCGGTGCCAGGTGGTGCCTGGCACCGAGGTGGGGAAGAACGAGGGCAGCGGCGTGCGAAATGGGAGAAGATGATTCAGCGGCTGAACGAGATGAAGCACGAGTCTGCTTACCCAGTCCACCTGCTACAACAGAACTAATGGGTATTCCCTTCACGCCGGAAACCGTCGAGGCGGCCTACCGGCGCGGCATCTTCCCCATGTCCGACCCGGATACCGGCTGGATCAGTTGGTATCACCCCCGCAAGCGGGCCATGATCCCGCTGGACGCGTTTCACGTCTCCCGATCCCTGGCGCGGCGCATGCGCAAGCAGGATTTCCAGGTCACCTACGACTGTGCTTTTGAGCAGGTGATGCGGGCTTGCGCCTCCCGCGATTCCACCTGGATCTCCGAGGAGTTCATCGACGTGTACGGAGAGCTGCACCGCCGGGGCAAGGCGCACTCAGTGGAAGTCTGGATCGATGGCCAGCTCGCGGGCGGCACCTATGGAGTTCACCTGGGTGCGGCGTTCTTCGCCGAGTCCAAGTTTCATCGGGTCACCGATATGTCCAAGGTGGCGCTGGCGAGTCTCGCCGGCAAGCTTCTCGGCGGCGGGTTCCAGTTGCTGGAAGTGCAATACCTGACTCCACACCTGGCGCAGTTCGGCGCCATTGAAGTTCCCGACCGGACTTACGCCGGAATTCTCGCGAGTGCGCTGGAGGGCCGCGGCAGGTGGTAACCACGAACCCATGGACACACCTGAAGGCGGCGACGCCGGCGCGAATCGCGCTGGGCCGGGCGGGGCATGCGCTGCCCACGCGGGAGCTGCTCGACTTTCAATTGGCGCACGCGCGGGCGCGGGATGCCGTGCATCTGCCTTTGGATGTCGCCGCGACGCGCGCTGAGCTTCCGGCGGCCATTCCCGTTCACAGCCAGGCGCCGGACCGCGCTGCTTATTTGCGCCGGCCGGATCTCGGACGCAAGCTGGATCCGCGTTCGGCGACGGCCATCGAAGGCCTGCGCGCGGCCATCGCCTGGGTGATCTGCGACGGCTTGAGTGCGCTGGCGATCCACCGTCATGCCGCGCAGCTGCTGCACGAGCTCTCCGATCCACAGCCGCTGATGCTGGTGGAGCAGGGACGGGTGGCCATCGGCGATCAGATCGGCGAGCTGCTGCAGGCCGAGATCAGCGTGGTGCTGATCGGCGAGCGCCCCGGCCTCAGCTCGCCGGATTCCCTGGGCATCTATCTCACCTACCAGCCGCGCATCGGGCGAACCGATGCGGACCGAAACTGCATTTCCAATGTCCGGCCGGAGGGATTGTCCTATCCGGAAGCCGCGCGGAAATTGCTGTGGCTGATCGACGCGGCGCGATCGCGGCGGCTGAGCGGAGTGGATCTAAAGGAAGACAGCGCAGGTGCGCTTCCGAACACCCCATAGTTGCCAAATCGGGGAGGCGCGCTATGCTCAAGACAAATGCGCGTTCCGGCGGCGAGCTTCGCGGCAATGCTCCTGACAGGGTGCGGCGGACCGGCCGAGCGTCCGTCCGGCGCACGCGCAACGGACCCCGCGGAGCTGCCTCCGAAAATCACCATGTTCTATGCCTCGCCGCCACAGGTCGCGGCGCGGGAGAGCACGCTGCTGTGCTACGGGGTGGAGCAGGCGGCGAGCGTCGCGTTGGACCCTCCGGTCGCGTCCATTGCGCCCGCGGTCAGCCGTTGCCTGAAGATCTTACCCGCAAGAAGCACTGAATATCGTTTGACAGCGAAATCGAAAGACGGCACAAGCGTTTCGCAGTCGGTTCAAGTTACTGTTGGCGGAGCGCGAGCGAAAATCCTGGATGTTCGCGTCAGCGCGCTCGAGGTGAGCAAAGGCAGCGCCATCTCCATCTGCTGGAGAGCCGCCGACGCGATCTCGGCGGAACTTCACCCCTTGCCCGCAATGGACCCGGCGGCGAATCCAAACCAGAACTGCATGGCAGATCGCCCCGAAGCCACTAAGTTATACATTCTGAAGGTGAAAGGCGCGAGCGGAGACGAGGATCGGGAGGAGATCCGGATCAAGGTAAGGTAGTCTCCGGCTTCATTCCGTTGAGCATCAGCCGGAGGATGACGAGGTCCGAGGGCTGAAACAGCGCCACCGGGACGTTGCTGAGGTCCTCGTCGCGGTCCACGATGTGCCGGCGAATCAGCACGCGCAGTTGTTCGACTGTAACTCCAAGCTCTTCAGCAGCTTCGGGCTCCGTATAGTGAGCTTTGGCGGGTTTGGACAAGATCATCCGGAAGTGGGCCTCATTCCTACTTTCTGGATTGTAGGACCCCCACGCGCGGGTACCAATCGGGCGGAGTCCCTAAGAGCCGTACGTTATTGCCTGATATGCCGCCCTTGGTACGGCGGCGGCAAGGACTTAGAACCGAAGTCCCGATAGCCACCCGCGCCGGGAGTGATTACACTGAGGTTGGAGCGCAAACAATGGCAGAAACCAAGAACGTCCTTCGTCCACCGACGGAGGTGCTGACGCGCGGCTTTGATCCCAGCTTGTCGGTTGGATCGGCGCGCCCCGCGGTATTCCGAAGCTCGACCTACGTATTCTCCAGTCCGGAAGCGGCGGAGCGCGCATTCGATCTGATGGCGGGCCGGGCGCAACTGGCGGCCGACGAGCAGGTGGACCTGGTTTATTCGCGGTTCAACCATCCCAACTCGCAGATATTAGAAGAGCAGATTGTGCCGCTGGAAACCGGCGCGACCTCGGCTTTGGTGTTCAACACCGGCATGTCGGCGATCATGGCGGCGCTGATGGCGTACCTGAAGCCGGGACAGAGCGTGGTGTTCACGGTGCCGATTTACGGCGGAACCCAAAAGCTGATCCAGACGTTCCTGGAACCGTGGGGCGTGAAGGGTATTCCGGTGATGGCCGGGCAGACGGAGGCGATCGCGGAAACGATTCGCAACGCGCCGAACCTGGGCGTGGTGCTGATCGAGACTCCGGCCAATCCCACCGTGATCATGACCGACATCCGCAAGGCTGTGGACGCGGTCACCGAGCGCGGCGGGGATCGGCCGATGGTGATGGTCGACAACACCATGATGGGCCCGGCGTTCCAGCACCCGCTGATGTTGGGGGCGGACATCGTGCTCTATTCCGCCACCAAGTATCTTTCCGGTTTCAGCGATCTGCTGGGCGGGTTCGCGCTGGCGGCTGACGCGGACCTGATGAAGAAAATGCGATCCTTGCGGAGCCTGTTCGGGACGATTCTGCAGCCGGATGAATGCTGGATGCTGGACCAGCGCCTGCCCACGGTGCATTTGCGCATGAACAAGCAATCGAAGAACGCGCAGCGAATCGCGGAGCGGCTGGTGCGGCATCCGAAGGTGAAGCGCATTCTGTATCCGACGCTGTTCGAAGACGCGGAGCAGATCCGGATTCGTTTGGCGCAGTGCGACTATCCGGGAGCGATGTTCACACTGGAATTGAAGGGCGGCAAGGCGGCGGCGTTCGATTTTCTGCGAAACATCCGCATCGCTCGGAACGCGGTGTCGCTGGGCGGCGTGGAGACGCTGATCTGCCATCCGAAGACGACCACGCATTCCGGGTTTTCGGATGCGGAGTTCGCCGCGGCGGGAATCAACGATTCGCAGGTGCGGGTTTCGGTGGGTATCGAAGACTGGCGGGACTTGTTGTCGGACTTCGAGCAGGCGCTGGAGGCGGTTTGAGCGGACGGCGGCGGCGGCGCCACTGGATCGCCGTTGTGGTGGGGTTGATCCTGTTCGCGGGACGCCTGCGCAGCCTGGTTGCGGCGCATCCCGATGCCTGGCTTGTGGCCGTGGCGGATGCATTGCTGGTGGGCGCAGCCGCGGCTGGGCTGCTGGCGCTCCCGCGTCCGGCCTGGACTCGGTCGATGGTGTGGCTGGTGCTGTTCGGCGGCCTGGTGATTCTCCTTCTGATCGCGGTACTCAACCTCCTGGTCTGGCGGTACTCTGAGGAATCGGCGCTGGCTGGAACGCTGGTGCTGACCTTGTTGTGCGCTATTCCCGCATATAAGGCGTGGAAGAACGAGCTTGCCTTGTGAGGCTCCGGCACAAGGTTGCGGTTGGGTTGGCGGTGGCGGTGTTTGCGCTGCGGTTCTGGTATCACGCTTCGACGCATCCGGGCCAGACGCTGCTCGCGAGCGTGGACGCGGTGCTTCTTGGAGCCGCGGCGGGCGGGTTCTGCCTGCTGCCGATGGTGAGCGTGAAGGGCGCCGCGCTGTGGGCGATCATGGGCGGGTTGGGGGCGATGTTGTTCCTCAGCCGGGTCTTGGATGCTTTGTTGTGGAGCTATTCGGAAGACTTTGGGCTGGCCGGGAGCTTCATGGTGATGCTGATTTTCGGCGCGCCGTCGGTGCTGATGTGGCGGAGCGGACGGAAGCGGCTGTAACCGCGATCTGCCCATTTTCAGATCGAAGAGCGCGTTGTGAATTCCTCCATTTACAGCAGTATGATACACTCCATCCAATGAAAAGTTTCCTATTCGTCCTGCTGTTGCCGGTTATCTCACTTTCAGCCGACTTCGATTATCGAGTTCTTGCTACTTCAAAGACCTCCACTATGGAGAAGGAGATGAACGAGGCCGCTGAGGCAGGATTCTCCTTCGCAAGCGTCATGGGCGGCTCATCCGCATTTGGCGGAAAAGAAGTGATTGTTGTGATGGTCAAAGACCTCAAGACCGCTGCTGCAAAACGGCGCTACAAGTTGCTGGCCACCTCCAAAACCTCAACGATGCAGAAGGAGCTGCAGGAAGCCGGCGACGAAGGGTTCGCATACAAGGGGCAAACTATCTTCAACTCGTTGGTCGGCGGCCGGGAGGTCAGTGTCATTCTTGAGCGCGACAGTTCAAAGGCTGAACGCATCGACTATCGATTGTTGGCTACCACTAAGACGTCGACTATGCAGAAGGAGCTGAGGGAGGCGGGCGAACAGGGCTACGAAGTTCTCGGAATGACTGTAAACGGCACTGCTTTCGGCGGCTCGGAAGTCGTCTGTATTCTGGCAAAACGATGATTGCATCCGCCGCTCTGCTTCTGCTGATCCAGCAGGAACCTGTCGCAATCCCCAAGCTGACCGAAGGTCAAGCTGCACGCGTCCTGGCGGCACATCGAAAAACCGGCCGCGTTGGCAAGGTGATGAACATGAGAGGTCTTCACACAGAACGCAGCTTCAACTACAAGCTTCGTGTCACCTGGATTAGCCCGGAGTGCCGTGCCGCGAACGCGCGAATCGAACAACTGCGCCGGGGCCTGGACGATGTGAAGACGGCAGCTATGCTGAAGTCCGAATTTGGGCCATTCGTCTTTCTTGTGGAGCTTGATCCCAGGGAAGGGTCAGGTGTCATACCAAAGGATTGGTCGGTCCACTTGAAACCGGCGGCTGGAGATTCAGTCGAAGGCCGTGTGGTGGATTTAGGGGACAACCCGGTATTTCAAGGAGTTCGTCCACGAGATTACGACTACGATCAATTTTGGATCTATTTCGACACCAACGACCAACTACGGCCCGAGTCGCGAAGCTTTGAAGTTACAGTTAGGATCTATAACGACAAAGGACGAGTTCAGTTCGGCCGGTAAGCGTAGCTACTCCGGCGACCACTTCTCCTCGCGCCACGCCATATCCCAAAACTGATATTCGTAGCGCGACGAAATCACAAAGAGATCCTTGGCGGATCCGCGCACTGCTGCCGTAACCCGGTCTGCTTCCGTGTTCATCATGCGGAGCACCAGATTCACAGTGTCCGCGTAGCTCTCGCCCGAATACTGGTCGATCCAGCGCTGATAATCCGCGTTCTTCGAGCCACGCTTCTTCAACTCCTTGCCGACTTCCCAATAGATCCAATAGCAGGGCAGCATGGCCGCCAGACCTTCGGCGAAGGACTTCCGCTCCACTGCCGCCAGCAGGTGATTCGTATACGCGTAGTTGGTGGGCATCATGCGATCCGCGCGTTTGCCCTTCAGCAGCGTCTCGTGCAGATCGCGCTCGCCTTTCAGCGCGTCGATCGCATGCTGATTCAGCGTCATCCGCCAGTCGTCACGCGGCGATCGCGAGGCCAGAACGCCCAGCGCCTGCGCGTATGCCGTCAGATACAGCGCATCCTGAGCGAGATAGAAATCGAAGCGGGCGCGCGGCAGCGTCCCATCCGACAAGCCGGTGAGAAAGGGATGACGCAGAGTCTTCTGGAAGATCGGCTCAATGGCTGACCACAGTTCATCGGTGAACCGCGCGTCGGAAGCGAGCAGCGGGCCGGCCGCCAATGCTAGAAAGCTGCGCCTGCTAAGCGAACACTCTCTCAATGACCGTTCCTCCAAAATCCGTCAGCTTCTCGTGACGTCCGTTGTGCAGATACCAAAGCTGGTTCTGATCCAGCCCAAGCGCTTGCAGGATGGTGGCATGGAAATCGCGCATGGAGTAGCGACTCTCCACGGCGCGCAGGCCGAAGTCGTCAGTAGCGCCGATCGCCTGTCCGCCTTTCACGCCACCGCCGGCGAACCACATGGTGAATCCATGCGGATTGTGATCGCGGCCGGTGCCCGATTCCGACATTGGTAATCGTCCGAACTCGCTGCCCCAGACGACCAGGGTGGAATCGAGCAGCCCGCGCGACTTCAGATCCGTCAGCAGCGCGGCCACCGGCTGATCGGTGTGGCCGCACATCTTTTCATGATTCGCCTTCAGTTCCTTGTGTGCGTCCCACTGCATGCTGAGCGGACCGCCGCCGGAGTAGACCTGGACGAAGCGAACGCCGCGCTCCACCATTCGCCGGGCCAGCAGGCAGCGAGCGCCGAAGTCCGCCGTGTGCTTCTGATCCAGACCGTACAGCTTCTTCGTTGCCTCGCTCTCCTGGTTCAGATCCACGGCCTCGGGAGCGTGCGTTTGCATCCGGAAGGCGAGCTCATAGGACGCGATCCGTGCCGCCATCTCCTCGTTGCCGCCCGCACCATCCATCTCATTCATTCGCTGCAGCAGATCCAACATGTTGCGCTGCCGCTCGGGCGTAGTTCGGGGATTCAGGTGCAGGATCGGGCTGGGCCCGCCGCGCAGCAGGGTGCCTTGATACACCGCGGGAAGAAATCCCGAGCCCCAGCAGGGCGTTCCCCCTTCCGGCGTACCCTCCGGCTGCGGCATCACCACGTAAGCGGGAAGGTTGTCGCTCTGGCTGCCCAAGCCGTACGTGACCCACGACCCCATGCTGGGAAAGCCCATCAGGATCCGGCCCGTGTGCACCTGGTACATCGCCGGGGCATGCACGACGCTATCTGTGTAGAAGCTGCGTACGAAGCAAATGTCGTCCACGCACTTGGCCAGGTTCGGATACAACGTGGACACCGGCAGTCCGGCTTTGCCGTGCAGCGAGAACTCCCAGGGCGTGGACAGAATCGGTGTGGTGCCGTCGGTGAACTGGCTGCCGACCTTGCCCATGCTCTCGGGCAGCTTCTGCCCCTCGTATTTCTTCAG
>CAYOQB010000184.1:0-9787 GCA_964406035.1 uncultured Solibacteraceae bacterium
GGCGGCTTCTTCTTCGTGATCGCGTCCAGGATGTCCGTGATCGGGCTCTTCGGCGCCGCCGGATCACGCGGCTTGCCCCGGATCGCATCCACGACGCCCAGAATGCCGCTCGAAAGCGAATCCGGATCCTTCGCGGTCGGCAGCATGCCTTCCAGCTTCATCTGCGCCACCCGCTTGGGATCCGGAGCGAAGCGCGGATTCGACAACGTGCCCGTGATGGTCGCCGGAATCACGAGTTCTCCGTTGCGATTCGCCAGCACCGTGTTCAGCCAGCCTCCCAGTTTGTCGCCGCCGGGAAGGCCGCCGGTCGTGTTCACCACGAAATCGCGTGACAGCACCGCCGTCGCACGCAGGTTCAGGCTCTGATCGGCCAAGCCCACGGTGCCTTGCGCCGCCAGCGATCCGCCCTTGAAATCCATGCGCAGGTCATCGGTGCGCGCCACGCCGTTGTCCATGCGCATCGTGCCCGACAGCTTCAGAATGTTGGTGAACGCATCGCCACTCTTGCGGAAGCCCAGCATCCGCGCGATTCCGGCCAGTTCGTTTACCAGGTTCACGCCCGCCAGTCGTCCTTCGCCCATCTCGATCCTGGCGACGCCGTTCAGGCTGGGCGCCAGGCGGTCCTTCTGGCCCACGAAACGGACATCCAGGTTGCCGCCCAACAGGCCGTACAGCACGTTCTCCACGGGCGTGGTCGCGCTCAGGAGCTTGTTGGCCTCAACGTTCGCGATTCGCGTGCTGATCTGATAGACCGCCGGCGTGCGATTCAGGTCCGCGGTAATGCTCCCCGTCTGCTGCCCGCCGAACAGGCCCGCCGTGACTGGATCCAGACGCAACTGTCCGGCCTGCAGGGACACGGTGGCGCGCACCGGCGCGAGCACGATTTCCTCCGCCACCAGGCGGTTCGCGGTGATGGCGCCCTTCGCCGTCACCTTGCGCAGCAGGCTCTCCGAATCGTCTTTTCCCGCGCCGCCGCTCGCGGCCAGTCCGCGCAGTTCCGCTACATTCAATTCGTTCGTGCTCGCCTGAAACTCGATATTCGGGCGTTCGAAGTCGCGGATCGATACAAAGCCGGTGGCTTGCAGCGGTCCGATGCTCGCGTTGACGTTCTCCAAACGGATGCGATCCGCCTCGAACGCCAGATTTGCCGCGGCCACGTTCACCGGCTTGGTCAATTGCGGTGTGCGCAGCGAAACGGACTTCACATCGCCCGATCCGGAGTAGCGCGTCCTGCCGTCCTGCCGCGTCAATTGCATGTTCACCGAGACCTGACCGCTGCCCTCCAGCCCCTCCGGCTTGACTCCGTACACCTCGGCGATCCGCAGCAATTCCCCCACCTGGGCCCCGCGCGTCTGCACCTCCGCCCGCACCACCGGCGACTTGCTGCTGTAGGCGTCCACGGACGCGCGCGCCGTCAGCTCCGTGCTCCCGGTCCGCACCACGAACGGAGTGGTTGAAAGCGAGCGCGGCGTCAGGTCGATCACCACCGCGCCGGCGCGCACCGGCTCCTTCAGGTCCGCCGCGGTGATCTCCGACTCAGTGGCCTGAATCCGGCCCCGGAACTCCGGCCGCTCGATCGTGCCTCCGGCATGAATTTGCGCGTCCAACCGGCCCTTCGCCGAGAGGCCCGGCGGCGTGCGCGCTCCGAACAGCCCGGCCAGCCGCAGCAGGTCCTCCACCGGCGCATTCCTGGTCTCGACATCCAGCGACAAGGCCGCCGGCTTCGCCCCAGTGTCGATGCTGCCCCGCGCGGTCGCCCGCAGCGATCCGGCCTCCGCCTCGAGTGAACGGAAGGTGATCAGCCCGGCCGCCGCCAGCGCTTCGAACTTCATCTCCACGGGGTCCTTCACCTGCTTCGATTCCACCCGCGCCGTGCCCCGCGCCACCAGCGATTCGCCCTCGCGATCGAAGTTCGCCCGCAGCGACGCGCTCAGCTCGCGCGAGGGAACGCGTACGCCAAGATCAGCTGATCTCACGCCCTCCGGCGAAATGCCGGTGAGGGTCGCCTGCAGATTTTCGTACACGGTGCGGTTGCCGTCCGTGGTGACCGCCACCGCGCCGTCCGTAATCGCGAGCTCGCCCAGCGTCCAGCTCGATCCCGGTTGCGAATCCTCGCCGGTCTCGTAATTCCACTTGCCCTGCGCGTTGCGGATCAGTTCCAGCGCGGGGCTCACCAGCCGCACCGAGGATGCCTCCACCTGCTTGCGCAGCAGCGGCCAGAAGCGGACTCCCACGGCCATCTCCCGCGCTTTCAGGAACGGCCGCGGCGATTCAAAGCCGGCCGGCTGTCCTATGACCACATCCTGCACCCGGATCGAAAGCGGGAAGCTGCGCAGCGACAGTTCGCCGAACGTCACCGGCCGCTTCAATCGCCTCTCCAACTGCGACTGCAGGGCGCCGCGAAACTGGTTGACATCCAGCCAGAACGGTAGGGACGCAGCCGCGGCCAGAATCAGGATCAGCACCGCGGCGGCGGCTATGAGTAGCGGTTTCTTTCGCATAGCGGCAATCTCCCGGGAAGCGGCGAGAACCGCTTCCATGGGTTGGACGCTTCAGGGCGGAGGTTGGCTACCGCACCCTGCCGGGGCCCGCTATCCGCCGGACCGCGTCACGGGCGCAGACGCGCCAGGATCTCGGGAGGAATCTCGATCTCGTTCGCGTCCACGTGAATCACCTTGCCGTCTTTTCCGAGCACCATCGGCACACCGGCCGCGCGGTGCTTCAGCACGGCGGAGTAATAGGCGAGCTCCATCGCCGCCAGGATGGCCTTGCCGTCGCGGAACATTTCGTCGATGCGCTGGTTCTTGTCATCCATGCGCGGCCTCTTCCTTGATCTTATACCAGAGGTCGAAATCATCGACGTGCGCGGTTTCCTCGAAGAAGCCGTGTGCAACGCTGGTCCGATTGCCGTGCGTGTTGTCCAGCATGGTCCAGGTATCCGCCACAACCCGGTACAGATCGAAAAAATTCCTGAGCCCCCGGTGATACCTCCGCCGGACATCGGCCTCGGGAACGAAATGCCCGCCCATGCGAGCCCGCAAAGCCACACGCTCAACCGCCATATCCGCGCTTTGCAGCCAGAGAAACACCAGCCGGAATCTGTAGCCCTCCGACCGCAGCCCCCGCAGGAACGGCGCGAAGCTCCGGCTTGCCAGGGTCGTCTCGAACGCGAAGTCGATTCGATCGCGGGAAAGCTGCTGAACCCTCTTCAACAGAATGCGTCCGGCGTCGATGCCGGCGCCCTGGGGATCGAACCCCGACAGACCCTGCGCGATGACATCGGCATTCACAAACTCGCTGACCTGAAGCGTATCCCGCAGCAGGTATGGAGCGGCGGTGGTCTTGCCTGCGCCGTTGGGACCGGCGAGCATCACTACTTGAGGGTGCTTCAAACGGTCCTCGTAACGCTAACTGACGTACGCGTCGGCCTCGATCTCCACCACCATCGCGGGGTCGATCAACCCCTTCACTTCCACCATCGAGGTCGCCGGGCGGATCTCGCCGAAGAACTCGCCGTGCGCCTTCCCGATCTCTTCCCATTGCGATATGTCGGTGACATACATGCGCGTCCGCACCACGTCCTCCAGGCGCGCGCCCGCCTTCTCCAGCGCCGATTGGATGTTGCGCAGCGTCTGCACGGCTTGCGCGTAGGGATCGCCCCGGCCCACCAGGTTCCCCTCCGCGTCCGTCGCGGTCGTGCCCGACACCCACACGTGAGCTCCCACCCGGACCGCCCGCGAGTAGCCGACCCTCGGCTCCCATTTCGTTCCGCTCGTAATCAGTCTTCGCGACATGCCCTGCTCCTACTCCGCGTTCTCCAGCTTCGCCAGATAATACAAAGGCAGCGGCGCGAAGTCGGGGCAATTGGGGGACGGCTGCCAGACGATGATCGCCAGGCCCACCACCTCGGCCCCGCGCTCCTCGATCATGCGCTTCAGTTCCGTCAGCTTCTTGCCGGTGCGCAGGACATCGTCCACCAGCAGGATTTTCTCGCCGGGATGCGGCTCCAGCCCCGGACGGAAACGCTGCGGCTCGGTCTCGTTCTCCCGCTCCGCCCAATACACCTGCTTGGCGCGCAGCGCTTCGCAGATTCCGTAGGCGACGGGCAGGCCTCCGGTGGCGGGCGCGACGATGGACAGCTCGGAAATCATCGCCCGCAATTCCGTGTTCGTCCGCAGCTTGCGCGTCAGCCCGACGCTCAGAATCCGCGCGTATTGGTAATAGCGCATGGTCGCGGCGACTTCCACGAACGTGTCGCCCCACATGCCGACGGGTTCCACCCGCCCTTTCTGCAGTCCGCCGGTTTTGCGGAGAATCTCGATGACGTCTTCTTGAGTGGGAACCAGTTGCATATTGTTGTCAGTGCGCTCCTCGGCCGGTAAGCACGTGAGGGATTGTCTTCAACAGAATCGCCCAATCCAGCGCCAGCGACCAGTTGTCGATGTACTGCATGTCCATCTTCATCCAGGTTTCGAAATCGAGCGAGTCGCGACCGGAAATCGCCCACAGGCACGTGAGCCCCGGCCGCATCCGCAGCCGCCGCCGCTGCCAGGTCTGATAGCGATCCACTTCCTCCGGAACGGCCGGACGCGGACCCACCAGTGACATATCGCCCTTCAGCACATTCCAAAGCTGCGGCCATTCGTCGACGGAAAACTTGCGCAACCATTTTCCCACGGGCGTCAGCCGCGGATCATCGGGGATCTTGAACACCACTTCATCCCTGGCGTTCAGGTGCGCCACCTCGGCCTTGCGCTGCTCCGCGTCCACGCACATGGATCGGAACTTGTACACCACGAATTTCCGCCCGTTCAGGCCGCAGCGGATCTGCCGGAAGATCGCCGGACCCGCCGATGTCGCCCGGATGAGAATCGCGGTCAGCGCCATCAAAGGGCTCAGCAGCAGCAGCGCCGCGCCGGAGATCAGCACGTCCAGCGTCCGCTTGAGAAACAGCTTCAGCGCGTCGTGCGGCGTCGCCGAAAACGTCAGCAGCGGCTGCGATCCCAGGCGCTCCAGGTACACTTCGCTGTTCACCCGCGGAAAGAAATCCACCGCCACGTGGGTCCGCACGCCTTCCTCGTCGCACAGCAGGAAAACTTCATCCAGCTCCGCCAGCCTCCGCCCATCCACGGCGAACACGATCTCATCGATCACGTACTGCCGCAGCAGGCTCTTCAGCGAATCCAGCCGGTACACCGGGTAGGCCTTCGACAACGCTACTTCCGCCGGTCCGCCGCCGTCCTCGGAGAGAAATCCCAGCAGTTCCACCCCATACTCGGAGGATTGTTCCAGGTGCCGCGCCACCCGCAGCGCGTTTTCATTCAAGCCCGCCACCATCACCAGGTTCGGTTCATGGCGCAGAAACAGCGCGAAACGCCGGCCGTTCATCCGGAACAGGCCGACCAGAGCGACCGCGAAGAGCAGGAACAGGCCCAGGAAAAGGCGGCTGAGATCCAGCCGCAGAACAAACTCGAAAATGACAATCGCCACCCCGGCGATCGCCGTCTGCCGCACGCCGTCGCCAAACGCAGCCAGCGGCCGGGAGGTCTCCAGGCGGTCATAAATGCCCAGCCAGTAGCCCAGCGCCGTCCACACCGCCATGGTCCAACCCAGCAGCAGCGCCTTCACCGGCACGGTCAAAAAGAAGACAGACCGCAGGTCCATTCGCGCCCGGGTCTGATAGGCGGCCTCAAATGCCAGCGCAATTAACAGGATTTCCGCCAGGCAGAATAAGAGCTTCGTCTTGCGGTGGTGGCGGCTGAACACGTCCGCCAATCAGCATAGCAGGCAGCGGCGTAAACTGGTGCTATGTGCAGGAGCATCAAACGCTTGCGCCAGCCCGCCGGACCGCCGTCGGACGCCGAGATCCGCGCCGCCGCCCGCCAGTTCGTACGCAAGATCAGCGGCTTCCAGAAGCCTTCGAAGAACAACGAAGCGGCCTTTGAATCGGCGATCGAGGAGATCGCCGGAACCAGCCGCAAGCTGCTGGAGGCGCTTCCTCCGGCCAAGGCCGCGCCGCGCGCCGCCGCCGCCGGATCTACTCCTTGATGCCCATCATGTCCAGCAGGAAGGCGTAGTCGAAGGCCGTTTCCTTGATCCGCTCGTAGCGCCCCGAGGCGCCGAAGTGCCCTGCCCCCATGTTCGTTTTCAATAACAGCTTGCCCGATCCCTTATCCGCCAGGGCGCGCATCTTCGCCACCCATTTCGCCGGTTCCCAATAAGATACCCGCGGATCGTTCAATCCGCCGGTCACCAGCATGTTGGGATACTTCAGCTTGCCGGTGTTTTCATACGGCGAATAGGACTTGATGTAGTCGTAATACGTCTTGTCCTTCTCGGCGTTGCCCCATTCTTCGTACTCGCCCACGGTGAGCGGCAGCGTGGCATCCAGACCGGTGTTGAGATTGTCGACATAGGGCACCTTGGCCACCACCGCGTGGAAGAGATCGGGACGCAGCGTCACCACCGCGCCCATCAGCAGCCCGCCGGCCGAGCCGCCCATGATCGCCAGGCGGTTCTTAGATGTGTACTTGCCCGCGATCAGCGCCTCGGCCGCGGCGATGAAGTCCGTGAAGGTGTTCTTCTTCTTCATCATCTTGCCGTCGTCATGCCAGAACTTGCCCAGGTCCGCGCCGCCGCGGATGTGGGCGATGGCGAACACGAACCCGCGGTTCAGCAGGCTCAGGCGATCCGACGCGAATGTCGGATCCGAGTTCAGCCCATAAGAACCATAGCCGTACAGCAGAGCGGGCGCCTTGCCGTTCTTCACCAACCCTTTCCGGTACACCAGCGATACCGGCACTTCCACCCCATCCGGCGCCTTAGCGAAGATGCGTTCGCTGGTGTACTGCGAAGGATCGTAGCCGCCCAGCACCTCCTGCCGCTTCATCAGCGTTCGCTGCCGGGTCTCCATGTCGTAGTCGTACACCGAGTTGGGCGTCACCAATGAGGTGTAGCTGAAGCGCAGCGTGGTGGTGTCGTACTCGGCGCTCCCGCCGGGCACGGCGGTGTACACCGGCTCCGGAAAATCGATGAAATGCTCCGCGGCGTCGCCAAGGCGGCGAATCCGGATCTTGGGCAGGCCGTTATCGCGCTCCAGCGCCACCAAATGGTTGCGGAAAGCGTCGATGCCCTCGATGGTCACGCGATCGCGTCCGGGAATGAGTTCCTGCCAGTTTTGCTTCGCGGGGTCGGCGATGGGAGCCCGCACCAGGCGGAAATTCTTCGCCCCGTCATTGGTGCGGATGTAGAAGTACTCCGCGTTGTGCTCCACATCGTATTCGGTGTCCTGCACCCGGGGCAGGATGGGGCGGAACGCCGCGCCCGGCTCGTCGGCCCGGATGTAGCGTACTTCCGTGGTCAGCGAGCTGTTGATGTTGATCAGAATGAACTCGCGGCTGCGGGTCTTGTTCACGCCCACGGTGAAGCGCTCGTCCGGCTCGTGGTACACCAGCGTGTCCTTGGCCCCGCCGAGCTCGTGCCGCCAAACCTTGTCCGGACGCCGCGCGGCGTCGTACGTCGTGTAAAACAGCGTTCTGTTGTCCGAGGCCCATTCGAGCGAGTAGTACGTGTCTTTTACCCGGTCGGGCAGCAGCTTGCCGGCCGCCACGTCCTTCACATACAGCGTGTAGCTCTCATCGCCGGCGGTATCGGTGGAGTAGGCCAGCAGCTTGTGATCCGGGCTGATCTCGAAGTTGCCCAACTGGAAATACTTCTGACCTTCCGCCAGGATGTTGGCGTCCAGCAGGACCTCCTCGGCCGCCTCCAGCGATCCCTTCTTACGGCAGTAGATCGGATACTGCTTGCCCTTCTCCGTGCGCGAGTAGTAGTAGAAGTTGTCGCGCTTCACCGGGACGCTCAAGTCGGTTTCCTTGATGCGGCCCAGGATTTCGGAGTACAGCTTGGACTGCAGCGCGTCGGTATGCTTCATGGACGCCGCGGTGTACGTGTTCTCCGCCTCCAGATACTTGATCGTGTCCGGGTCGTTCCGATCCCGCAGCCAGAAGTAGTTGTCGACGCGCTTGTCGCCGTGGTGCTCCATTACCTTGGGCACGATCTTGGCAACCGGAGGCTTCAATTCGGATTCAGCTGCAAGCGTAAGCTGGCTCATTGCAAGCAAAAGTAAGTAAACCTTTCTCATACCAATACCACTGACGTAGCGGACGCCTATCGGATACCGTACTTCTTCCGCAGGGGGTCGATCCGCTTGCGGGTTTCCTCCACGCGGGGATCCGGGGGAGGGGGGTTCAGCACCTGATTCAGGAACTCCAGACCCTCGCGCAGCCGCGGCATCAGCGTTCTTCCCACGTGATCCGCCTTATGCACCGAATGGTATTCGTGCTTTATGCCGCCGTCCCACAGGATACGATGCAAGAACTCCGTCCCCTCGTGGAGCAGGAACAGGTCCTCATTGCCGCAATCCAGATAGATCTGCAGCCCGGAGGAGGCCAGCCGCTTCGGATTCGCGTGGGCGATGGACGCGGGGTTGTTTTGCTCCCAATATGTTGCATCCACCGGCTTGCCGAAGGCGACCTCGAACAGGCTGTCCTCCCGCCAGAAACGGTGCCTGGGCCGCATCTCGTTCCATTTCAATATCGGTTCGATGCCGGGCTCCCAACTCACTACCGCCGCGAATTTGTCCGGGAACTTGAACGCCATCCGCAGGCTGCCCATTCCACCCATGGACACGCCCCCCACGAAGTTCTTCTTCGGATCGGGGCTCGCATGATAGGTCTTTTGCAGCATCTCCCGGAAAGGACCGACGAGCAGCGTTTCCCATTTTTCGGTGCCCTGCTTGTAGTCCATATAGAAGCACCGAGCCGTCACTGAGGGTGTCGCCACGATCATCTTCGGCAGCTTTCCGGCGGCCCATAACTCTTCCAGAAGAGGCTGGATCTGACTCAAGGCCCGCCGGTCGCCTCCTCCCCCATGCAGATAGAGAAACAAGGGTAGCGGCTCGCCCTGCTGGTACCCGTCGGGCAGCAACACCGCATAGGGCACTGGCTGCGGCACCAGTGGCGAGGCAAACTCGGCCAGCTTCAACTCCGCGCCGAGCAGGGGCAGGCAGGCCAAGGAAAGAAGCTTATTTGCACGCATACGGACTCTCAGTATACTTTCCGGTGACCATCCGGCGACCACCCCGTCCAACCGGCATGTCTCCGACCCGCAGAGTTATCCTGTCCTCCATCGTCCCGGTTGCGGCGGCAGCCGCCGCCGACCCCAGGCCGGCCTCGCGCCCTTCGGTGCGCCGGGGCCATGGTCTTGTCTACCATCCGGGGCGCAAGGCAATCCTGCTGTTCGGCGGCGGCGTGGCCCTCCCCGAGCCGCGCATGTCCGACTTATGGGCCCTGAAGAACAACACGTGGACCCGCATCGACACGCAGGGACCCGCGCCGCGCACCCTGTGCGGTTTCGCCTACGATTCGGCTCGCGATCGCGTGGTGGTGTTCGGCGGCCTGGGAGGCAACAACAATAAGTACGGCGACACCTGGGAGTGGGACGGACAGCGCTGGGAGGAGAAATACTTCCCGGCGCGCGGCGCCTTGGCCGGACCACGCGATCACCTGGCCATGGCCTATGACTCCAAACGGAAGTGCATGGTGGTGCAAGGCGGTGGGGTCTACGTCAACGATGTGGTCTGGCGACGCGACACCTGGGAATACGACGGAACCGCGTGGACCCAACGCGATTCCTCGAATCCTGGGACGCGCGCGCACCATGCCATGGCCTACGATTCGGCTCGCGGCGTCACCCTGCTGCACGGCGGCATCGACGAAAAGGGCCGCCA
>CAYOQB010000185.1:0-1912 GCA_964406035.1 uncultured Solibacteraceae bacterium
GACCACGCCCCTCGCATCCCCAATCGTGCTCCGGCCGGACACCAGCTTCCTGGTGGAGAACAACAACAGCTCCCAGCCGGACGGGACCAACGCGCGGCGGTTCCAGCTCGCGGTGCGGCTGCGGTTCTGAGCTGGGCGCGGGTTGGCAGGAAAAGTACAAGGCTAAGGCGCCGCGCGGGGCGCGCGAATCGGCCGCCCTGGCACCCGCGGACCCACCTGCACCCGCTGACCCTGTAACTCCGCCGTTTCCTCAAACGCGCCGGCGCGAACCACCGGGACGCCGTTGACCACGACATGGGTGATCCCGGCGGAGAACGCCGCCGGGTTGGTGTACGTTGACTGGTCGATCACCGTTGCCGGATCGAAAACCGTGATATCGGCAAAGGCGCCCTCCCGCAGGCGGCCGCGATCGCGCATTTCCGGAACGCGGCGCTCCAGCCTTCGGGCGGGCTCGATGGTCATCCGGCGCAGCGCGTCGTGCAGGGTGAGCACTTTCTCCTCCCGGACGTATCGTCCCAGAATCCGGGCGAAGGTCCCGGCAGCCCGGGGATGCGTGGGTTGATCGCTCATGTCGCGTCCGGCGTCGCTGGCGATGATCGGCAGGGGATCGGCCAGGCTGATGCGAAGGTTGGCCTCCGTGTTCGCGTGAGAAATGACGGAGCCGCCTTGCTTGCGATATTGCGCGAAGGTTTCCCTGGTGAGACGCTCCCCCGTGGCCGCCCACTGCAGGGTGGCGAACCGCTCATCGGGCCAGGACTCCCAGCGATCGTAGAGCGCGGATTGGATGAGGGTGGCGCCCGCGGTATACGGGTACAGCTCGGTGCTGATTTCCAGGCCGCGTCCCCGCGCATCGCGCACACTGTTCAGCCACTCCCCGATTTCGCCCCCGGCGGTGCTGTTGATGTGGGCAATGTGCATCGCGGCGCGCGTACGCCCGGCAAGATCCAGAAACGAGGTCAGCTTTCGCAGGCCGCCGTCGAGGTGCGCGTGAACAAACGCTCCATGTCGCGCCGCAAGAGTCAGGACAGCGGCGATCTCATCCGCGGAAGCCCCCGGCGTGTAGGCAGTTCCCATGCCAACCGCGACACCCCCGCTGGCGAGACCCTTCTCTACAATAGCCAGGATCTCCGGAATCTGGTCCGCGGAAGCAGGTCCGCGGCCGGGTCCGCTGGGCAACAGAAAGCTCTTATCGCCAAGGACCTGCATCCGGGCGCCGATGTGCCCGGCGGCGACCCCGAAATTGATCAGCCGCGCGGGACCCATCATCCGGTACCAGGCGTCCACATCCGGGGTGCCAATCTCCAGCTCGAAGGCGCTGGTTACTCCATCCCGCGCCGCGTACCGGTAGGAGACATCGCCGTGGGCATGGCGGTGAATGTCGATGAACCCGGGCGCCACAATCAGCCCGCGGGCGTCCAGGTTGACGGCGCCGGACAGAGGCTCGGAACTGATTCTGCGGATGCGATCCCCGTGAATGCCAACATTGCGGATCGCATCCAGCCCGGATTCGGCGTCAATTACCCGGCCTCCGGAAATGACCACATCGAACTGCTGCTGTGCGCTCACGGTGTGGGAAGCGGCGGCGGCGATCAGAAGGAATATGAAAACGAGAGTTCTGGGCATCCCTCCCAGTTGACACCGCAACCCCATGCCCAGCAAGCTGAAACATGTCCGAACCAAACGGCCAGGACAAACCAGGAGCAGATCCGATGGGAGCGTACGAACTGGCGATATTTGGGCTGGCGGGATCCGGCTTCGGAACCGCTCTGAGCGTGCCGATGTTCTGGTCGCGCTCCCGCCCGTTGGACGTGCGCCTTCTCGGGGGTGCAGGTTTTCTGATGTCCCTGATCGCAGCGTTGATCAGCGGGCGGCTGGCCGGGCTGGTACCCGCGGCTCCTTTTATCGAACATGC
>CAYOQB010000185.1:1922-9699 GCA_964406035.1 uncultured Solibacteraceae bacterium
CCGTGAACCTGTTGGGGTTCGGCGCACTTCCCCTGATCGTGTTCCATGCGAGGGAAGCGAGCGGGGCTCCTGACGTTTTCGGGAGGGCAGCGTGGCTGTGGTCGCCGGCGGGGGTATACCTGGTGGCGGTCGCCGCGCGCTCTGCGTCAGGCGTCGACAGCCGCCTTCCGTTTGTTTGGCTGCTGCCCATTTTGCTCGGATTCACGGCGTTGTGTGCCGCGACAGTGTGGGCCCGTGGCGCCAGCCGCCGCGCCACGCTGATTCAGCCCGATTACATTGTGCTGTTTTTGATTGCTCTGAACCTGGCGCAGATCGTACGCATGGTCTTCGGCCACGTCCAGGTGGTCCGGGCGGCGATTCCGTTGACCGCGTGCGCCGGTTTTCTGGCGATGGTTGCCTTTCTGGGGTGGCGCGGATTGACGCAGCGCTCGCCCGCGCGGCCAGCGGCGCCGCCCCGTTACGAGCGTTCCGCGGTGGATGAATCCCAGGCCGCGGCGTTGCTGGCCGGAATCGAACACGCCCTTGCTCACGACCGGATCTTCACCCGTCCGGATCTGACTCTGGCGCAGCTCGCCACGACCCTGAATGCGACACCGCACCAGATCTCGCAGGTCCTCAATCGTTTCGGAGGCGCGTCGTTCCACGACATCGTGAACCGGCGGCGGGTAGAGGAAGTGAAAGCGCGACTACTCGATCCCGACAGCCGGCGGCTGACCTTGGAAGGGATCGGCGCTGCTGCCGGCTTCGGATCGCGGAGCGCGATGTATGCCGCCTTCCAGCGCTTTGAGGGCAAGACGCCGGCGGCATTCCGCTCGCAACACGCGCAGCCCGGCGCCAGCGGTTCTTGATCCGCTAGGCCGCGCGTTCCAGAAACCGCTGCACCGCTTCGATTCCCCGGAACAAATTCGCCAGGCAGAACTTCTCGTTCGGCGCGTGCAGGTTGTCGTCCGGCAGGCCGAATCCCATCAGGATGCTGGGTATTCCCAGATGTTCCGAGAACAGGCCGACAATTGGAATCGAGCCGCCGGAGCGGATGTAGACAGTCTCGCGTCCGAAGACCTCCGCCATTGCTTCCGCCGATTTGCGGATCAGGGGGTGATCCGGGTTGACGAGCGACGGCGGCGCAGCGTGAAACAGGCGGAACTCCGCTTTCGCGCCGCGGGGGCAGGCTGCGCGAACAGCGTGGGTAAGCTGCGTCACCACCTTGTCCGGCTGCTGCCCGGCAGCGAGGCGGACGCTGCACTTCACGACGGCGTTGGCCGGGATCACGGTCTTCGCGCCCTCCCCGGTAAAGCCGCCGCGGATGCCGTGGACTTCGAATGTCGGCCGCGCCCAGATGCGTTCCAGCACGCCGACGCCTGGCTCGCCGGTCAGCGCCTCGGATTGAACTTCCTTCTCCAGAAACTCCGTTTCGTTGAAGGGAAGCCGGGACCATGCCTCGCATTCGGCGGGCGTAGGAGGAAGAACATCCTCGTAGAGCCCCGGAACGTGAATGCGGCCATCGCGATCCTTCAAGGCGGTGATGATCTCGGCGGCGGCTTGCATCGCGTTCGGCGCAGCGCCGCCGTACATGCCGGAATGCAAATCGGTGCGCGACGTGGTGACGTGAATTTCGCCATAGACGATCCCGCGCAGGCCGATGCACAGCGTGGGAAGGTCGGGCGCGAACATTTCGGTATCGCAGACCACGGCGGCATCGGCGCTTAGCTCGCGGGTGTGCGCGGCCACGTAGCGCGACACGTGCTCGCCGCCGACCTCCTCCTCGCCTTCGAACAAAATCTTGACGTTCACCGGCAGCCGTCCATCGCGCTGCATCAGGCCCGCCAGGGCGCGAATCAGGATCAGCATCTGGCCTTTGTCGTCGGCGGCGCCGCGGGCGTAGATATTGCCGTCGCGGATGGAGGGCTCGAACGGCGGAGTGTGCCAGAGATCGATGGGGTCGGGCGGCTGGACATCGTAGTGAGCGTAGAGAAGCAGGGTCGGCTTACCGGGGGCATCGAGCCAGTCGCCGTAGACGAGGGGATGACCCTCTCCTTCGATGAGCCGGGCATTGGCGATGCCTGCGCGGTGGAGCTGGTCGCGGACCCAGATCGCGGCGCGGTGCACATCGCCTTTGTGGGCGGGGTCGGTGGAGATGCTGGGGATGCGAAGGAAGTCCTGAAGGAGTTCGATGGTTTGCGCGTCGGTCACGATTTTACTGTAACCGACCGGGTGGCGTGGCAGGCTCGCGCGGAGGCGAAGCTCACTGTCTGTTCAGCGCGAGCAAGTTCAACGGGCTTTGCTGGAGGCATCCATTACCCAAGCGTTGCCTTCCTGGGTCATTTCTCCAAAGGCCAGGTAGCGGCCATCGGGCGAGGCGACCGGGTTCTCGACGTACTTGAGCCCCCGATAGAGCACTCTTGTGTCGCCGTCCAGCCCGACACGGAGCAACGGGGCGCCCTTCGAGGCAAACGCCGTTACAAACAGCGCCTTGCCGTCCATGGCCCAAGCCGCCGACAAAAGATGGGTCCAGTCGCCCACCTGGATGTCCCGCGGCGGGTCGCCGTTCAGGGACAGGAGACGTATTCTGCCGCTGGTCTCCGCGTTCTTACCGAAGGCGATCCACCGGCCGTCCGGTGACAAATCCCAGAAGCTCAAACCAGATACCGGCAACCTGGTGATCTCCATGGAACGGCCTTGCAGCGGATCGAATCGGGTGAAAACCACCTGGCCATCCGTCTCCTCGCTCAGCACGCACGGAGCGCCCGGCACAAGGGGACAACGGAAAGCCGGATGCCCCTCGGCGGAGATGCTGACCATCGGATCGGTTCTGACCCGGTTGGAATAGCCGGTTACCGGGAAGACCACTTGGATTGTCGCTCCATCGACGCTGGAGCGAATCAGGCGTCCCGCTCCGCGCACCACGTTTTCGTTGTCCGAAGGCCATGACAAGTACAGAAGCCACTTGCCATCGGGGCTGAGCCGTGCGTCTTTTCGTTCGCCGCTACCCTGGGCCAGCGCCACAACCGCCCGACCCCCAATGGGCTGCTGGAAGATATCCGGCCGGCCGCGGGAATCCGAATTGAAAAACACAGCCTGGCTGTCGAGAGTCCAACCCGATGGCCAGTTGGTCCACTGCTCGAAAGAAAAGCGTCTGGGGTCCTTCAGTCGCGTGTTGCTGTCCGCTAGTTGGCCCACGTAAACGCTGTTTTGATTCCGGAGCCGGATGAAGAAAAGCTGACTGCCATCCCGGGTGCTGCCCAGGGCGGAGAACAAAGACCCAGGCCAACTGGTCAGCCGCCGGCTGGCGCCGCGGATCTGGGCCGTCCGAAAGTCGATTTCCACTTCCCAGAGATTGGCCGACTTCTCGTTCGGAGCATCTTCAAGCCGGGAATAGATCATCCGGCCATCCGGGGTCAGGCAAAACTCGCCGGCTTTGGGATCGGAAAGAATCACGCTGGTTCGGCCGCTCTCCAGGTCGTAGGCCTGGATGGAGAAGGTCTCGCCGGCACGGCTGGCGCTGGCGAACGCGATGCGGCGGCCGTCGGGAAACCATGCCAGTCGCGCGTCATGGACGCTATCGGCGGAAACGCTCAGGAGCTTGCGCGGCTCCTCGCCCGTGGTCTTCATGATCCAGATCTCCGGAACGGAGGTTCGCCGAAACACGATGTGGGACTCGTCGGGCGACAGCGCCGCCCCACCGAGAGCGTCATCCACCAGCTTGTGCAGCACTCCCGTGGACAACGTCAGAATCCAGATGCCGGATCGATCCTTGGGGCCGGCAGGCCCGCTTACCAGCAATTTGGTTCCATCCTGGAACCAGGCAAACGGCGTTCACCGGAAGCAATAGTCTTTGGGAGGAGGAATGAGGCGGGTCTCCCCGGTATCGATTCGGCGCAGATGCAAGCCGGCGAAGTCCCCGTAGGCGACCGTCTTCCCATCGGGTGAGAGCGAAGCCTGCATGACGGGATCTTCGAGTGGATTGGCGGTGACCTGGCGAGGCGTCAGCTCCGCGCGCGATCCGCTCGCGAACCAGCCGGATCTGGCCGCGGCGAAGCCGCCCGCCACGATCACGATCGCCGCGAGGGCGACGGCGATCGGGGTGACATGATGGGCGCGCGCGGGGGGCAACCATGGAGCCAAATCCGCGGACAATTCGGCAGCGGAGCCGTACCGGGTCTCTTTATCCTTTTCCAGCGCCTTCAAAATCACCCGATCCAGTTTGACCGGCACGCTGGGATTCGCGGCCGACGGTTTCATTGGCGCTTCCGTCAGAATCGACCCCAGCATGCCCGCGGGCGTGTGGCCACGGAAAGGACGGCGCCCGGTGGCCATCTCATAGAGCACGACTCCGAGCGAAAAGATGTCGCTGCGGAGGTCCGTCTCCTGACCCGCGGCTTGCTCCGGAGACATATAGGCCAGGGTTCCCATGATCGCCCCAGTGATGGTACTGAGGAGGTGTGAGTGATCCAGCTTCTGAGGGCGCTGGGGCGGGGCGAGTTCCTTGACTCGCCTGGCCAGGCCGAAGTCCAGGACTTTGACTTGCCCGCCGCGAGTCACGAAGATGTTCGCAGGCTTGATATCGCCATGCACGATGCCCTTCTCGTGCGCCTCTGCCAGCGCCGCGCATACCTGCCGGGCTAGGAACGCGAGTTCCCGGGTGCTGACCGGACCGGTGGCAATGCGATCCTTGAGCGATTGCCCTTCCAGCAGCTCCATCACCAGGAATGGACGTCCCTGGTATTCGCCGGCATCATGCACGGTGCAGATGTTGGGGTGGTTCAGCGCCGAGGCGGCTCGCGCTTCCCGCTCAAACCGCCGCAGGGATGCCACGTCGTCGGGCACGGAGCGGGGAAAGAACTTGATGGCGACATGGCGATCCAGGCGCTGGTCATGGGCCTTATAAACCTCACCCATGCCGCCGGCGCCCACCAGATCCAGGATCGTGTAGGGGCCGATGGTCTCACCCTCCGGAACCCCTTCCGGCGCGCCGCTTTCAGGAGATGGATGGGCGCTATGCGATTCGAGGAAATTGCGCGCCAGATGCTCATGCTGGAGGAGGGATTCGATCTCCCGGCGGTCCTCGGCGGAGACGCTATCGAGGAATTCGGCTCGCGCCTCCGGAGTCATGGCCAGCGCCTCCAGGAACGAACTCTCGATCCGGCGCCATCGTTCTGCCAGCATCCAGCACCCTCCCTGAGCCTATCGAGTTTTCCGGCTCCGCGAATTATATCCCCGCACCGCCTCTGGAATTGCTACCGCGGATCCAAGGATCGGTCAAGAAAGTTCCGTTCCATTTCGGGTCCGAAGCGCCTGATCTTGCACCAGGCAAGCCGCACGTGGCTCAGTTGCCCACCGGCAGTTGAAACACCCGCCCGGGAACCCACGCCGCAGTCAGTTGAACACTTGCCTCTCCCGGACTGATCGCAGGAACCCGGATATCCACGCGGTAGGTAGACGTAAAGCCGGGCCATCCGATTTTGTTGATCACTGGCGCGTTTTGCCCCGCCACCGTGGCCGACACCGGGGAGTTCACTTCAACTGGCGGGTCCGGAAATGGCTCCGTACCAGAAGGGAGATTGCCAGGAACGAGCGGGCCTAAGCCGGTCACGCGGAGCACGATCACTTCGCCGGGGCGCGCCGGCCTGGCGGCGGTAACGGGCGAATGATCCTCGTGATAGGCATGCGTGACCTCCGGCCGCTCCGGGGGGATCAGAGTAAAAACGATCCGGCTTGTTCCCCCGCCCAGAATTCGCCGGCGGCCGGGGTCCTCCGACATAGAGGCAACGCGAATCGGACGCTGCGGCGGCGGCGGGGGTGCATTTCGCGGCGCCGGGCTTCCCATTTGACCCCGGAAGCCGTAGAAAGCGCCGGTCCCCGCGGTGACGCCGTGCGGAAAGTAACCGCTGTCGTAAAGGGCGCCGATCAGGCGTCCGTCGGCGTCCAGGAATTCCCACTTACAGTCGGCCAGGTTTCCGGAGGCTCGGTCCGCGATCCCGAATCCTGATGCGGGCGTGGGGCTGAAGCCCATCGCAAAAACCCTGCTGGTCCAAAGACCGCGAGCCGGGGCTCCATTGACGGCGACGATGTCGCCTACGATCAGGACATCGGTGAACGGCCGGTTTGGGGGGGCGGCCGTCTGCGTTTGCGTCGTGCCGCGTCCCGCCGGATCAATTACATCGGAACGGTAGGTGACCGCGTTGTCCACATCGACGACCAACGTCACCCGATTGTCACCCTGGCCGAACGCGCAAGAGACGCCCATCAGGCAGCAAAGCAAAGCTGGTTTCATACCCCTTCTCCTGGGAAAGTTTTGAACGAAATGGAGCTACCGCACCGGAAGTTGGAAAGCCACGCCGGGAAGGTAAGCGCCGTTCACCTGCAGTTTGGCCGTGCCTGGTGCGACTCCCGAAGGCACTCGGATGTCGACGCGATAATGGTCCACGGAACCCGGCCATCCGATCGCATTGACCACTTCGGCCGCAGCGCCATTCACCGAAGCCTCGACAGGGATGGACACGGGCCGGAGAGGGTCCTGCGGGAAGACCTGCTCCGCGGCCAACGGAGGCTGCACCGGCCACCCGGCTCGCACCTGCAAGATCAGCGTTTCGCCGGATTGCGCCGGCCTCTCCGCGGTCACCGGCGTGAAGTCGGAGTGAAAGGCCGAGATGACGTTGGGCAGCAGGGCGCCCGACAGGTTGATCCCCATCGTCATCGTTCCGCCGCCATTCATCCTTCGCAGGGAGGGATTTTCCTGCATGGAGGCGACCCGAAGATTACTGGCGCCGACATTCGATCCCTGCCCTCGCACCCCGGCGTAAGCGCCCGTCCCCCCAAGCACAGCCAGCACCCCAGAACCGGCGGGAGCGCCGGGAGCCGAGGCGCCGGCGCCCATCCAGAACCCATACAAAGCGCCCACCTGAGCTCTGTTCGGGGTTAGGATTTCGAGCGTCATCGGGTGCATCTGATTGCGGCTGAAATCCGCATTGACAGACCCGACTACGGTGCCTTGCGCGAAGAAAGTTCCAGCCGCCGGTTTCCCATCCACGGAAACAATATCGGCGACGATTGCGTATCTGCGCAGCGCGGTCCCAAGCTGCGGGTCAATGGGAACCGGGCCCGGCAGGGTTCCGAACTTCGTGGCGTCGCCATGCTGGTCCATGTAGAACACGAAGTTCTCCAGCCGGATGCTTGTCGTGACATCCGGAGTGACCTGGCACATCACCAGTGCGGGAAGAAAGATCAGTAGGGGCCTCATAGTTCTCCTCTCTCTGGCGCGTCTCGTCCAAGAGCGCTCAGTTCAATTCCGTAAACTCGGAGGGAAAACCGTCACAATGGGAGAAATTAATTTGATAGGCTGGTGACTCCATGCCGTCCCCGTCCGCCAGAGCACGGGCGGCGAGCACCGCCGAACACCGCTGGCTGGTAGAAGCAAGGTCGCTGTCCAACTTCGCAACGCCCGTGAACTGACTCATTCGAAGGTTGCCGGGGAACTGCATATCGGCCAAGGGGATCTCTCCGGTTGGAGCGACGCACGAACAGGTATGTCAGCACGCTTGCCAGCTATCTGAAGGCGGTGGGTGCTGCTTGAGATTCGCGCGATCTTCCCTGATGGAAGTGCTGTCAAGATCACTCGGTTCTCCGAGTGATCAGGGCCGAAACCGGTAAGGAGGCGCGATCTTGCACGCCAGAACCGCTCGGTGCCAGTTCCGCCTCCTTCGTCAGTCACCGGCCTTGGGAACGTCACCTCGCCAATCGAATATCAACCTCGCGATCGACGAACTTCCACTCCTCGGTC
>CAYOQB010000186.1:0-9657 GCA_964406035.1 uncultured Solibacteraceae bacterium
TTGGACGCGCGCGGAACTGGACCGCAGCGCCAGTTTTTGCGTTTCCAGCTTCACCCGGAGGTCGGCCAGATTGGCCTCGGCGGCCTTGATCTGCCATTCGAGGTCCACCAACTGGAGTTCCATGTCGGGGTTGGAGAGAACCAGCAGGACGGTGTCTTCCTTGACGTTGACGCCGGGACGGAGCACCACCTTGTCGACTCGTCCTTCATGCTGCGCCGGGATGAACAGGATCTCCTCGGGGATGAGCGTGCCGAGGCCGCGGACCTGCCGCACCATGGGACCGCGTTTCACGCCGTCGATCCACACCGTGGCCCGCTCCTTGGTCGGAGCCGCCGGCTTCAACCGGCTGAGGGCAAAAGTGATTCCGCCCGCCGCCGCCAGCAGCAGCACGGTCAGAATCGCGCGGCGAATCGCTTTCTTGCGGCCTACACCTTCTCGTTTAACGTCCATAGGAATACTCCACTGTGTCGTGGCACTTGCGGTTCCATTTGATTTTGCCCTTGTATCGCGAGCAAAGCAAAGCATTTCCGGTCAGGCAGACGCAAAACGGGGTGTCCGCTTGTGGGACACCCCGCTTCAAATCGCACAGACTGTTACGATCCGCGTCAGGAGAACAGATCGTGAACGGGCTCGTACAGGCCCTCTTTGCCGTAAGGAACGTACTCGAAACCGCGGCCGAAGGGATCGTCGTAGCGGGTGGTGGTCCAGTTGATGCCCAGCGCGGAGTAAATGGTGGCTTCCAAGTCCTCGGCGCGGATGTCGCGATTGGCTTTCCAACCGGCCTCGACGGTGGCGGAACCGGCGTCATTGGTTTTGCCGATCACCCGGCCGCCCTTGATGCCGCCGCCGGCCATGAGCGCGAACTGCTGCATGAAGTGGTCGCGGCCGCGCTGGGCGCTGAGCGCGCCGACGGTGCGGCCGAACTCGCCGGCCACCACTACCAGGGTTTTCTCGAACAAGCCGCCGGCCTTGAGGTCCGCGATCAGCCCGCTGAGTCCGGCGTCGAACGTCCGCCCCAGGGTGAAAATGTTGTTGCCGACGGCGATGTTGCCGTTGGCGCCGTAGATGTCGCCGTGCATGTCCCATCCGCCGAGCGTGACCTGGACAAACCGGGTTCCCTGCTTGGCTTCGAGGACCTGCTTGGCGACGAGGCAGGCATCGCCGAAGCCGGTGGAGGCAACGCCCTGCGGGGCGTAGCGGGCGCGATCGGCGGCCTGGATGCGGAAGGCGCGATCCACGGCCGGGTTGTACATCATCCCACGCGCGGCCTGATAGAAAGCGTCCATGTCTTCGAGCGCCCGGCCGTAAGGCGAGTTCACCCGCAGGACATCATCTTGCGCGCGCATCAGCGTGATCCGTTCGTTCAGCGCAGCCTCGCCGTCGGGATGAGTGGTGCCGGGAAGGCCGTTCACCGAGGGGGCGGTCTTGAAGGGCGCGAACATCGAAGGCAGGTAGCCCGACCCCGCGGCGGCGCCGGAGTTCAGCGCCAGGAAGGTGGGGAAAAACTGCCCTGGCCGACGCTCCACTTCCTTCTCGAGCGCGACCACGCTGCCGATGTTCGGCGACACCGAACCCAGCGCGGAGGTGGGATTGCGGCCGATCTGCAGCCAGGTCTGCGACAAGCCGTGCACCAGTGCCCAGGAGCGGACCGAGCGCATGATGGCGATATCGCCGAGCTGATCCTTCAGCTTCGGCAGGATGCCGGTGGGAAACAGGATTCCGTTGACGGTTTCCGGCGCGGCGGCGGCGGGCGTGACCCCGGCGTAGTTCTTGAAGTCGAAGAGATCGACGTGGCTGGGCGCGCCGGCCAGGAACACGAAGATGACGTTCTCCGCCGTGTTCATGGTCTGGACGTTGAGCTTGGTGATCTCGGCGGCCTTGCCGCGCTGCGCCAGGAAAGATCCCGACACGGCCGAGCCCACCAGGCCGAAGAAGTGACGGCGGGTCCAGTGGGGCCGGCTGAAGAAATTCTTGTGCTGATGCGGCAGCTTGGCTACGAGTTGGTCGTGCTTGAACTGGTTATCCATGTTGGCCGGCTCCCTAGTAATTGAAGATGAAATCGACTTTGTTGTAGAGGCTCCACAGCAGGCTGCGGCCTCGCGTGGTCCGGGTGCCGGCGCCGCTGCGCAATTGCGCGGTGGCCACCGCCTTCTCCGCGTCCGTGGGATTGCGCGAGAGCACGGCCATGTACAAGGTGTTGACGGCCTGCTCGTCGTTGCCCTGCAGCGCGCGGGCCAGCAGCGTCTGCTGCACGCCGGTGGCGGTTTCCCGTGTCCGGTTGATCACGAATCCGTCGTTCATCAGGTTCAGGGCCTGTTGGATGGTCGAATCCGGGCGGCGATCCTCGTCGTCGCGATTGCCGGGCATGAAGCTGAGCAGGAAGTTGCCGTTGACCGGGGGACGACCGGGCTCGGGCAGCGCCACGGCGCGGTTCACGCTGACGCCCTGCTGGTTGTAGACCTGCGGAATCCCGCTGGCGAGTACGACGGAATCGGCGAGCTCCTCACCCAGCAGCCGGCGGACCAGCTTGCGGGCGAACAGCGGCTCCCACTCGGACTTCCAATCGGAACCGTAGCGCGAGCTGAGCTGGTAGGCCTCGGAGGTCACGATCAGACGCATCAGCTTCTTGAGGTCGTAGCCGTCCTCGACGAAGCGCTGAGCCAGATCCTTCAGCAGCCGGGCGTTGGAGGGTTGCAAGGTCCAGCCGGGTTCGGTGGGCGGATTGTCGGGGTCCAGCCGCATGGGATCGAACTGATCCAGCGGCATCACCAGGCCGCGGTAGAAGAATTCGTTCCACAGATAGTTGACCGAGGCGCGCGCGAACTGGAAGTCGCTGGTGATTTCGCGGGCCAGCGCCTCGCGGGAATTCTCGCCCGAAGCCGCGCCGCGATTGGAGAAGGGATACAGCGGGGCCACGGTGTTGACGGTCCCGATGGGCTGGCGCGCGGGGCGGTTGCCGGTCGTGGTGTTCAACTGATAACCACGCGCGGCATTGTTTTCGCGAACCGCCCAGTAATAATCGTTGTTGTTGGTGGAGCCCGGCAGGCGGACGATGGCGATGGTGGACTTGGCCAGGAATGCGGCGAAGCCCCACGCAGTCATGCGGGAGGTCTGCCCGCCCCACAGCGTCAGCGTATCCAGGTGGCCGCGGCCGGAATGGCACAGCAGGCAATCCATGTGGCCGAGGCCCAGGAACATCTCGGCGGCGCGCTTGGCCTGGCCGTCCCAGATGTCGTGTACCGGCCCGCCGGTAACGCGGCCGCCGATCATCCAGTTGAGGCGTCCATCCTCCCAGGAATTCTCGCCGGTGGCGGTAATCAGTTCGCGCGCGATCTGGTTATAGGGCTTGTTTTCCGAGAGGGAAGCGCGAATCCATTGATACATCGCATTGCGTCCCTCGGGACGGATCTGCGTTCCCTGGCTGACGACGATTTGTGTATTCTTCAGATGGTCGCCGAAGAACAGGCCCCACTTGTCCACCCATTCCGGCGATGCCAGCAGATCATCCACGAGCTTGGCGCGCTTGTCGGGATCGGTGGAGGTGACGAAGAGAGCTACGCGATCGGGGGTGGGGATGCGACCGGTGAGGTCCAGCGTGACGCGGCGGATGTACTCAAAGTCATTGGTCTTTTCGGCGGGCCGGACGCCGCTTTCGCGCATCGCGGCGAACAAGGGGCCATCAATAAGGCCGGTCTTGTTCCAGACGTCGTCCTGCGCGCGACCGGTGCGGCTGTCGGCGGGAGGCGAGGGCATGGAGGCGCTGAAGTCGCCCGGCTGTTTCAGCCGCGTGCTCACCTCCATGGTCAGCCGCGAGCGGTCGAACCGGTCCCGCGACTCCGCCCATCCCGCGAACTTTTCCCGCTTGGACGAAAAGATCACGCAATCGGCGTGGTTTTCGGGAAGTTCCTGCTCCCGAGGCTCCTGCGCCTGCAGCAATAGCCATCCGCCCAGCACGGCTGTCGACCCCGCCGCGCACAGCGACAATACGGTAACGCTCTTTGTCATGCCAATCCCTCTCACCACGTTTCTCGTTCCAGTATGCCCGAGAGTACCCCGTTTGCCCTACAGAGATTCTCCCCTAGCCTTCACCCCGAAAATCCGGAGCGTACCACGGGAGTTTACTTAAGCCATTGACTCCACACCCCGCGATACAATCGTCAGGACGCAATCTCCCCTTACCAGGATGACAGTACCCCGCCTCATCCAGCATACTTTATGTGGTGCAGGATTCAAGTCCTGTAACCGTCCATGCGTACGGCGGTTCGAATGACTTCCAAACTTTGCGTTTTCTTCGCCTTCTTTATTGCGCAGGTTGGCGCCCAGGTCTCCAACAACGCGAACTTGAACGGGCGGTACTATTTCCGGTACGTGGCGATCACGATCGCCGGCTCTACTGTAACGGCCGCGCGCAGCGCTGGCGGCGCCATCACCTTCAACGGCGCCGGCGGCTACACCATACAGGGGCAGCAGATGACCGGTACGGCCGCCCCGGTGGCGCTGAACGCCACGGGCACTTACCAGGTGCGGCCGGGAGGCTTCCTTTCGGCGAGCAGTTTTACCGGAGGCGGGAACCTGACGGGCCGGCTGGCCAGCGGCGCGGTGATCGCCGGGACGGAAGCGCCGGGGACCCAGGACCTGATGATCGCCATCCCCGCGCCGGCGCAAGCCGTCAACAACGCCGCCCTGCAGGGCAACTTCTCACTTTCCACCCTGGAATTTCCAGGCGGCACCCTGGCGCAGATCCGCGGCGCTTTCTTTCAGGCGGGGGCCAATGGCGCGGGCAACTTCGGCAACGCGTTGATCGAAGGCCACGCCGCGAACCTCGGCGGGCAGAGGCTGAGCCAGACGGTGACCGGTATCAGCTATTCGATCGGCGCGGACGGAACGGGCACGGTCACCCTGCCCTTGTCGAGCGGCCAGACCGCCACGGGGCAACTGGTGAGCGGTGCGAAGACCGTGTATCTTTCCGCGGACGGCAACTGGCTGTTGGGAGGCTCGTTCGAGCCAGGCCTGCACGGTATTCTGCTGGCGACCCGGACGCTTCCCGGCAGCGGATCGAATGGCGCTTTCACCGGGTTGTTCTTCACTGGAGGACTGGAGTTCCGGGGGAACGGGAGATCCTTCGTGGGCTCGGCCAATGCGACGGGCGCGGGAGCACTCACCTGGCACCGGCGCTGGAAGGAGGATAGCGCGGTGTTCGACTTCAGCCTGCTGACCGCGTATTCGGTGACCGGCGACGGATCCGGCCAGATCGCCGGAAGCAAGTTCGCCCTGGGCGCCGGCGGCAGCGGGTTTCTCCGGACCGGGGTTCCGGATAACAGCACCCCTGGCGCTTACCTTTTCCAGGCCGGTTTCCGCGCGCCGGCACAAGCCGGGACCGGAGTGTTTCTGAACCCGCAGGGAATTTTCAACGGCGCCAGTTTCGCTCCGGCGGGCGCGCCCGTTGCGCCGGGAATGCTGGTGACCCTGTTCGGCGCCGGGCTGGCTTCGCGGACCGAAGTGGCGCAAGCGCTGCCGTTCCCAGCCGCGCTGGCGGGCGTGTCGCTGACCGTGAACGGGGCCACCGCGCCGGTTTATGCGGTGTCGCCAGGGCAGGTGAGCGCGCTGGTTCCGTTTTCGGCCACGGGTGAGACGGCGACCTTCGTGCTGACGAACAACGGGGTTCGCTCCAACCCGGTGGACGTGCCGCTGCGAGCGTCCGCGCCGGGGATCTTCACGATTCCGCGGAACGGCCTGGGCGAGGGCGCGATCCTGGACCCTGCGTTTCAGGTGATCTCGACCAACAACCGCGCGCGGCGCGGCAGTTTCGTGCAGATCTTCCTGACCGGGCTGGGCGTGACCACGCCGGCGGTTGCTGACGGCGCGGCCGCGCCCTCGAATCCTCTCAGCGTCACTCCGGGTCCGGTGAGCGTGCTCATCGGCGGGACCATGGCCGAAAACGTGATCTATAAAGGTTTGGCGCCGACGCTGGCGGGGCTGTATCAGATCAACGTTCAGATTCCGGCGAACGCGCCCACCGGCTTGCAGGCGCTGGCGATCCTGACCGCCGACGGCTACACCGACCTGGCCGATATCTGGATTCAGTAACAACCCGCGCTCATGGCGCATTCCGCTGGCGCTGGGCTATCATTGAACCAAGGCGAATTCCCGCGGAAAGGAGGCTGGATTCATGGGACCCATCGGTTGGCCCGAGATGGTGGTGATTTTCCTGGTCGCGCTGCTGCTGTTTGGACCCAAAAAGCTTCCCGAACTGGGGCGCAACATCGGCAAGGCGATGACCGAGTTTCGCCGCGCCACCAACGACCTGAAGGCGACCTTCGATCGCGAGATGCAGCAGATCGACGATGAAAACCGCTCTCTGCGAGAGACGGCGCGCGACTTTCAGAACGATTTGACCAGCTACACCGGCTATCTGGACAACAGCGATCCGTACGGCACCGCGACGCCGGCGCCGCCCGCGGAAGTGGAATCGGGCGCGGAAACGATCGCCGCGCCGGCCAGGCCGGAAGGCACCGTTGCCCGGACAGCGCCCGCGCCGGAAGCGAAGAACGGGATTCAACCGGAGAACAGTCCGGCGGCCTGAACACAGGCTCTCCGGGAGTGGAATGGCCTCGAACGAGAATCAAGACTCAGGCCAGGCGCCTGAGCGTACGGAATCGGTGCAACCGAAGAACGGAGTTGCGCCCGACCGGGTTATCGACGATCCGTACAACTTCCACGACGACGATTACGACTACTCCAACCATCCCGATCCGATAGAAGACTGGCGCAAGGATTACGAGGCGTGGGCCAAGCCCGCCGAAGCCGAGGCGGAAGCTGGCGCGGGCGGCAAGGCCGCAACGGGAATCACGGCCGCGCCGCCCCCGGCGCCGCCGGCACGCATCGCCCCGCCGCCCTCCTCCGATCCGGAGCCGGAGCCCGACGAGGATGACGACGGGATGCTGCGGATGAGCTTCCTGGAGCACCTGGAAGAGCTTCGCGGCCGCATCATCAAGGCTTTGATGGGTCTGGCGGTGGCGTTTGCCTTCAGCCTGATTTTCGCCAACCGGCTGTGGCTGGCGGTAAGCGAACCGGCGCAAGCGGCCCTGACATCGCTTGGCCTGCCGCCCCAGTTGGTGATTCTCTCGCCGATGGAGGGCTTCTCCACGATCTATGTGAAGCTGCCGCTGCTGGCTTCGCTCTTTCTGGCGTCGCCGTGGATTCTGTGGCAGGTGTGGGCGTTCATCGCTCCCGGTTTGTATCGCCGGGAACGCAAGTGGGCGGCGCCGTTTGTGATCTGCACGGCGGGGCTGTTCATTCTTGGGGGCACGTTCGCTTACTTCGTCGCCTTCCGTTTCGGTTTGACGTTCCTGCTGGGGATCGGCAAGGATATCGGGGTCGTCCCGTATGTTTCAGCCAGCGAATACTTTGATCTATTCATCAACGTGACGCTGGGCATCGGTTTGGTGTTCGAGCTGCCGGTGCTGATTTTCTTCCTGGTCCTGCTGCGGATCGTGACGCCCGCGTTTTTAGTTCGCAACTCGCGTTACGCCGTGCTTGCGATCGTCGTCGTAGCATCAATCCTCACTCCGACGCCGGACGTGTTCAACCTGACCATGTTCGCGGTGCCCATGTGCCTGCTGTACTTCGTTGGGGTGTTCGCCGGCTACCTGTTGAATTTGCAGAGGGACAAGAAACGATTCCCGTGGATGGCGGTGCTGCTGGTGGCGGGAGTGGTGCTGGCGATGTCGGCGGGGTTTGTCTACCTTCTTATGACCAGATACGGCTACCGGTTGAGCGGGGCTTGGCCTTTTCTGGTTCGCTGAGCCGCCACAGTGTAATTTGTATTACTATAGAGCTCTAACCAAAGAGACGGTCCCGGGCGATGACCCGGCACTACGTTCCAACCGAGGCTACTGGGGAGCTGGGCCCCTGAACAATATGGATCTGAATCGTATTATCGGTGAACTGCTGCAGGAGCGGGAGCGCGTGGACAAAGCGATCGCGGCGTTGGAAGCCGTGATGGCGGGTGCTCCGCAGGCAAGACGGGGCCGCAAGAACATGAGCCCGGAAGAACGCCGCAAAGTATCGGAGAGGATGAAGCGCTACTGGGCAAAGCGGCGAAGCAATGCCCGGAAGAGCAGCTAACCGCTACTTTCGAAAGAACCACAGCCAGAAGTACTGTTCGCCGGCGCCATGCCGGTAGCGCGGGTCGAAGCCGCATCGCCAGGCCATTTCCATGGCCTGCTGCTCGGTGAAGGAGACCCCCAGCCAGGTGTCGCCCGGATCGCTTTGCACGCGCGAATCGCCTTGCACCTGAAACTTGAACAGGGCGCCGGGACGCAGCAGGCGGCCGACCTCAAGAACATAATTTTCAATCACTTGGCGGCTGGGAATGTGCTGGAAGACGATGGTGGAGTAAGCGAAGTCGAAAGGCGCGCCGCTGGGAATCACGGTAAGGTCCGTACCGTTGTTCTGATACACAAAGGCGTTGGGGCGGTCCGAGCAGGCCGTGCGGGCGCGGGCGACCATCTCGCCAGAGACGTCCACGGCATGGACTTCGCCGAACAGCCCGGCCAGGGCGCGGGTGATGCGTCCGGCGCCGCACCCGATTTCGATGACCCGCATCTGCTTGGGATCCTTGCCCTGGCAGACGTTGCCCATGTCGGTAAGTATGTCTTCAGCAACGGCTTGTTCGCCGGAAGCGAAGAACTCGGCGTCGCTCCATTCGGTCTTGCCGGTAGCGACATAGTAGCGGGCATTTTCGCGAGCCCGCCGGTCCCAGTCGAGACGCATCTTCTCCAACTGAGCTCCGGGGTCGAGTTCGGCTTGCGGGTCGAATTCCGGCATGGATGGGATGGTGGACGGCATGGGATTCGAACCCACGACCCCCACGTTGCGAACGTGGTGCTCTCCCAGCTGAGCTAGCCGCCCGTGCCAGAGTCCTCAAGAAGTATAGCATGCGCCCGCCGAGCGCTGTTACGATAACAGCTTATGGTTTTGTCGGATATCGACATCCGCCGCTACATGGAGCAGGGCAAGATCCGCGTGACGCCGGAACTGCCGCCGGAGCAGTTCGGAAGCTGCTCGGTCGATTTCCGGCTGGGCTCGGAATTCTCGATTTTCGAACATTCACGGCACGCTTACATCGATCCGCGGGAAAAGTCCGCGATTCAGGACCTGATGCGCACCATCGAGGTGCCGGAGGGCGAGCCGTTCATCCTGCAGCCCCGGGAGTTCGCGCTGGCGATTACGATGGAGACGCTGGAGCTGGACGACGACGTTTTGGGCCGACTGGAGGGCCGGTCGTCGCTGGGGCGCATCGGGATCATTGTGCACGGGACGGCGGGACTGTTCGACCCGGGCTGGCGCGGCAAGGCGACGCTGGAATTGTCGAACCTGGGAATCATGCCGGTAGCGTTGTATCCGGGGATGCGAATCTGTTCGTTCACGTTCGAGCAACTGACCACGCCGACCTCGGTGCCGTACTACAAGAAGGCGGGGAACAAATACGCGGGGCAGACGAGTCCGCTGGCGAGCCGGCTGGTGGCCGAGGTCAGCAAGAAGTGAATTGCGCCTGAAACTCGGCTACAATCTTAAACAAGCAGGCGAGTTCTCGGGTCCCTCATCCGATTGCTGTCCCTGGGCGAGACGGCATGACCACCATCACAGCGAAAG
>CAYOQB010000187.1:0-9476 GCA_964406035.1 uncultured Solibacteraceae bacterium
GAAGAGCACCGCGATAATCCTGATGTACAATTCGTAATCAGCAGGTCGCCGGTTCAATCCCGGCGGGTGGCTCCAGTTTCGTTGGTTTGCAGGCCCGCCGCTGGCGGGTCTTGGTGTTTTCGGGCGATCAATTTGCCGGCAAGACTGTGGTTCAGGTGGTGGGTGTGCGGGCGGCGCGTGCTCATTGGAATGTGTTATCCTTGTGTACACAAAACGGAATAGCCATGCAAACCACCAAAGTTGGAATTCGGGAATTTCGGGAGAACCTAGCGGACTACCTGGAGTCGAAGACTCCGGTTGCGATCACGCGGCACGGCTCGACGATAGGGATCTATGTTCCCACCAAGCCCAAACCAAGCCAGGCGGACCTTGAAGCCTTGCGCGTGGCCGGTGAGCGGATGCAGGAGTTGATTGCCGCGGCGGGGACCACGGAAGACGAAATCGTCGCCGACATGAAGAAGGCCCGGCGCGAGCGGCGGACGCGGACGAAGTAGCGATGCTGGTGCTCGACGCGAATATCCTCATTCGCGCGGTGCTGGGTTCGCGTGTGCAGGGCTTGTTGCGCAAGTACGCCGGGCAAGTCGAATTCATGGCTCCTGACGTGGTGTTCCAAGAAGCGCGCGAGCATCTGCCGGGAATCCTAGGGGCTCGGAAGATTCCGGCGGCTCCCGCGTTGGAGACGCTCGATCTGCTGATGCGGTTGATACAAACGGTCGAAGCGGAGACCTACGGTCCATTTGAAGGTGTCGCTCGCGAGCGCATCGAAAAGCGTGATGCGGACGACTGGCCGGTTCTCGCCGCGGCGCTCGCGCTCAGCTGCCCGACCTGGACCGAAGACACCGACTTCTTCGGCTGCGGCGTGGCGACGTGGACGACTGATCGGGTGGAACTGTACTTGGCAAAGGGGGCGGAGCGAGAAGCATGACAGACGGAGAATTCTATGCGGCGAGTGATCTCCATTGTTTTGGTGGAGGGTTGGCGCAGTCAGGTGTCGGAGCTGGCCAGGGTAGTGAAAGAGGAGTTTGGTGATGAATGAACGAGAAGATGTTTAAAGAACTGTTGAGCACCATTCGCGAGGGTGGGGCGATTTTGCGGGGGCAGAAGGCGGCACGCCGGACTGCGATCGGCGCTTCGGGCATCCGCGCGATTCGAGAACGAACCAGCCTCTCGCAGTCGGAATTCGCACGGCTCATCGGCGTCAGCCTGAAAACGCTGCAGAACTGGGAACAGGATCGCAGGCGTCCGACAGGGCCGGCAGCAGCGCTGCTCCGGATCATCGCTCATGAACCCAAGCTAGCGGTGGATGCGATTCATCGGGGGTAGCGATCCACATTATCCTGTACCCATGCCAGTTCTGATCGAGAAGCCGACCCAGATCCCGGTGCCGGGCGGGAAGGTGATTCATGAATACGTCGGGCGGGTGAACACAGGCACGCCGGGGATCAGCGTTGCGCACATGGTGAGCCCTTCGGGCTGGAGCGAGCCGGGGCAGCGTCCGGAGTTCGATGAGTACACGGTGGTGCTGCGCGGCGTGATGCGGGTGGAGCATGAAGGCGGCGCGATCGACGTGCGGGGCGGTCAGGCGATCCTGGCGAAGGCGGGGGAATGGGTGCGGTATTCCACGCCGGACCCGGAAGGGGCGGAGTACATCGCGATCTGCCTGCCGGCGTTCAGCCTCGACAGCGTGCATCGCGATGCCGAGCCGGCCGGGTAACATGCTGATAAGGCACGTTCAACCAGCGATTCCAACCATTCCGTGCAGAACCTGGGACCCAGGACTAAGGTTCGTTGACGCTCCTCGGCCGGAGAGAATACACTAGAACGAGGCTTAAGAGTTCCCGCGAAGAACGTCCCGAAGCACTCCCAATCCGTTGGAGGATTTTCGAACAGTGTCTGATCAGATGCGGCATATTTTCACGTCCGAGTCGGTGACCGAGGGGCACCCGGACAAGATGGCCGACCAGATTTCCGATGCCGTCTTGGATGCGGTGTTGCAGGATGACCCCACCGGACGGGTCGCATGCGAAGTGCTGGTGACCACCGGAACGTGCGTGGTGGCGGGCGAAATCACCACCAAGACTTATGTGGACGTTCAGAAGCTGGCGCGCCAGGTGATCCACGATATCGGCTACAACGACGCGCTGATGGGTTTCGATTCCAAGACCTGCGGCGTGCTGAACACCATTCAGTCGCAGTCTCCGGACATCGCGATGGGCGTGGATACGGGCGGAGCGGGCGACCAGGGATTGATGTTCGGGTTTGCCTGCGACGAGACGGCGGAGCTGATGCCGCTGCCGATCATGATGGCGCACAAGCTGGTGCAGCGGCTGAGCGAATCGCGCCGCAGCGGCGAGCTCAAGTATCTGCGTCCCGACGGCAAGAGCCAGGTGAGCGTGGAGTACGCCGGCGACCGTCCGGTGCGCATCGAAGCGGTGGTGGTTTCCACGCAGCACGATGACGACGTGACCACGGAGCAACTGCGGGCGGACGTGAAGAAGCTGATCATCGACAAGGTGATCCCGCAGGACATGGTGGATTCGGCCACGAAGTTCCACATCAACCCCACGGGGCGTTTCGTGATCGGCGGTCCGCATGGGGATACCGGGCTGACCGGGCGCAAGATCATCGTCGACACCTATGGCGGGATGGGACGGCACGGCGGCGGCGCATTCTCGGGCAAGGATCCGACAAAGGTGGACCGCTCGGCGTGCTACATGGCGCGTTACGTGGCGAAGAACATTGTGGCGTCGGGGCTGGCCAGGCGGGCGGAGGTTCAGTTGAGCTACGCGATCGGCGTGGCGGAACCGACCAGCGTCCGCGTGGACACGTTCGGCACGGGCAAGATCAGCGATCAGCGGCTGGTGGAGCTGGTGCGGGAGCATTTCCCGCTGACTCCGAAGGGCATGATCGAGCACCTGAAGCTGCGCCGTCCGATTTACCGGACGACGGCATCGTTCGGGCATTTCGGCCGGACCGAAGACAGCTTCAGTTGGGAAAAGACGGACAAGGCGGCGGAGCTGAAGGAAGCGGCGCAACTGACCAGCGCGGCCCGCGGCTAAGCGCAATCCGGGTTTTTGAGCGAGAGAGAGAATCAGGGAGGAATTATGTCCAATACCACAGCCGCGACGGCCACCGTGCCTTGCGACGTGAAAGATCTGGGGCTGGCCGAGCACGGCAAGCGGCGCATCGAATGGGCGTTCCAGTCGATGCCGGTGCTGCAGACCATCCGCAAGCAGTTCATCAAGACGCAGCCGCTGGCCGGAATCCGGGTGGCTGCGTGCCTGCACGTGACCACGGAGACCGCGAACCTGATGGTGACGCTGCGGGACGGCGGCGCGAACATCGTGCTGTGCGCGTCCAACCCGTTGTCCACGCAAGATGACGTGGCCTCCGCGCTGGTGAAGGAATACGGCATTTCCACTTACGCGATCAAGGGCGAGTCGAACGACCAGTACTGGTCGCACATCAACGCGGCGATCGACTTCCGGCCGCAGTTGACGATGGACGACGGCTGTGACGTGGTGAGCGCGCTGCACTCCAAGCGCACCGAGTATCTTTCGGAAGTGCTGGGCGGCACCGAGGAAACCACCACGGGCGTGATCCGGCTGCGGGCGATGGCCAAGGAAGGGGTGCTGGCGTACCCCATCATCGCGGTGAACGACGCGCAGACCAAGCACCTGTTCGACAACCGCTACGGCACGGGGCAGTCGACCATTGACGGCATCATCCGGGCGACCAACAACCTGCTGGCGGGTCAGAACTTCGTGGTTGCGGGCTACGGCTGGTGCGGCAAGGGCGTGGCGTTGCGCGCGCGCGGCCTGGGGGCGAACGTCATCATTACCGAGATCGATCCGATCAAGGCGATCGAGGCGCTGATGGACGGCTTCCGCGTGATGCCGATGAGCGAAGCGGCGCAGATCGGCGACTTCTTCGTCACCGTTACCGGCTGCAAGAGCGTGCTGGATCGCGAGCATTTCGACAAGCTGAAGAGCGGAGCGATTCTGTCCAACTCCGGCCACTTCGACGTCGAGATCAACCTGGAGGCGCTGCGCAAGATGGCATCCAGCCGCCGGGAAGTCCGCCCGTTCGTGGAAGAGTTCGTGATGAAGGACGGCCGCCGCATTTACGTGCTGGGCGAAGGCCGCCTGATCAACCTGGCGGCGGCGGAAGGCCACCCGGCCTCGGTGATGGACATGAGCTTCGCCAACCAGGCGCTGGCGGCGGAGTACATCATGAAGAATCACGCCAAGCTGGATAAGAACGTGTTCAGCGTGCCGGAGGACATCGATAAGAATGTCGCCAGGCTGAAGCTGGAGGCGATGCGCTGCTCGATTGACCGGCTGACGCCGGAGCAGGAAGAGTATCTCACCGGCTGGCGCGAGGGAACCTAAGTTTGCTGTAGTTTTGGACGCATGGGTCCAGGGCCTTTGCCGGCTGCTGGACCCGTTTCTTTTTGCACCTTGACATGAACAGGGACGAGTACGACGCAGAGACCAGGCGGGCCGCGCAGCTTTTCGAGGCGGGCGACGTGGAAGGCGCCATCGGTGTTTTCGAGGCTCTGAGCCGCAGCGGCGTAGCGGGCGGCCTGAAGGCGATCGCGTGCCATAACCTGGCGACGTGTTACTTGCAGGCGGGCAAGTTCGCCAAGGCGGAGGAGACGTACAGCCGGGGCGTGGCGTATGAACTACTCGCCGGGACTCACGTGGTGCGGGAGGCTTACGCGGCGTTCCTTGCCGACCGCGAGGAGTTCGAGAGGAGCGCCCAACTGTACGAGCTGCTGGCTGAAAGCCAGGGAGTCGGTGAGGATGTGCGGGAGCGGTCCCGTGCCAACGCGTCGCTGCTGCGGTCCAAGCTGGCGTGGCAGGCGGTGGAGAACGCGACCATCACCATGGAGCAGTATTTCGCCGATACCCAGCGCGGGTCGGACCTGCTGGAACAGGGGCAGGCGCAGGCGGCGGCTCACCTGTTCGAGCGGCTGGCCGGGGAGACGATTCCAGCCTCGGACCGGACCATCGCCTGGCTGAACGCCGCGAACTGTTGGGAGAAGCTGGAGCGGGATCGAGAAGCCGAAGCCGCGTACCGGCGCGCGGTCGCGGTAGACCCGGGTTTTTCCGGCTACTATGTAAAAGAGCGGTTCGGAGCGTTCCTCTCCTCGAAAGGGCGATATCGGGAAAGCCTGGCGGTATACCGGGAAGTTTTCCGGGCCCCGGACCTGGACGACGCCCACCGCGGCCGTATTCAGGCAAACATCGAGTACCTCGAGTCAAAATCGGTTTAGAAGGGAAGTTCGATCAGCGTGGCATTGGTTGAAGGCTGCAAACACCAGTTGGAGATCTCCGTTCCAGTCAGCGAAGTGGACCAGGAGACCGAAAGGGTTCTGAGCGAGATCCAGAAGAAGGTTCGGCTGCCCGGCTTCCGTCCGGGCAAGGCGCCGGTGAACGTGGTGCGATCCAAGTTCGCGGGCGAGATCCGGCAGGACGTGCTGGAGAGCCTGGTTCCGAAGGCGTTCCGCCGGGAGGTGGAGAAGGAGAACCTGCAGGTGGTCTCGTCGCCCGATGTGTCGGACGTGCACTTCCATGCGGGCGAGCCGCTGCGGTTCAAGGTGACCTTCGAGGTGGCGCCGGTGATCGAGCTGGGCGAGTATCGCGGCGTCGAGGTGCCGTACTCGGAGCCCGAGGTGACGGAGGAGCAGGTGATGAAGCGGATCGATGAGATTCGCGAGCAGAAAGCCGATTTCGTCAACATCGATCCCCGTCCGGTGGTGGACGGCGACTTCGCGGTGGTCGCGCTGGAGAGCGTTTCCGGCGTGGACAAGCCGGTGAAGAACGACGACATGATGCTGCATGTCGGCGATGAAGCCACCATGAAGGAGTTCTCCGAGGCGTTGCGCGGCATGTCTCCGGACGAGGAGAAGGAATTCGACGTTGAGTATCCGGAGGACTACGACCGCAAGGAACTAGCCGGGAAGACCGTCCGTTTCCGGATGCGCCTGAAGGTGGTTCGCAAGAAGGAGCTGCCGGAGCTCAATGATGAATTCGCCAAGGATCTGGGCGATTACCAGAACTTCGAGGAGCTGAAGGAAGCGGTGCGCAAGGCGCTGGCGCGCGACGCCGAGTTCAGCGCGCAGCAGGAAGCCAAGGGCAAGATCATCGACAAGCTGGTGGACGCGCACGACTTCCCCATCCCGGAAGCGTTCATCGACCGGCAGATCGAAGTGAATCTGGAGACGCAGTTGCGGCAGCTTGCAGGACAGGGCATTGATCCCCGCAAGCTGAACATCGACTGGGCCAAGCTGAAGGAATCGCAGACGGAGCGCGCGACGCGCGACGTAAAGGCGTCGCTGCTGCTGGAACGGATCGCGGATCGGGAAGCAATCGACGCGATGCGCGACGAAGTGGACAACGAAGTGACGCGGATCGCGCGGCAGCGGCGGGAGCCGGTGGCCGCGGTGCGCGCGCAACTCGAGAAGGACGGCACGCTGCGGCGGATCGCGTCGCATATCCGCACGGAAAAGACGCTGAGCTTCCTGTTCGAGAACGCGCGGAAAACTGCCTGACCGGTTGCCGCTCGCTCGCGAGTGGCGGCAAACGTTTCTCCGTGACGCTTGCTACTGCTTCTTCTGGGGACCCGCGAACTCGACCCAGTTTCCATCCGGGTCCGCCACAAACATGATCCGGGCCAGCTTGCCGAAGTCGCTGGGGGGCATTCCGATCTTCGCTCCGCGCTTCACCAGGATGTCGTGTACGGCGTCCACATCCCGGACCATGAAGGTGTAGTAGCGCAGACCCACGGCATCGAAGGGCGATCCGGTGCGTACCGGCAGACCTTTGGCTCCATCCCAGAATTTGACGATGCTCTTGCCGGCTTCAAAGCGGTAGAGTGGCGCGCCGGTGGAGGTCTTGCGCGGCTCCTGCTCCGTCAAGCCCAGGATCTCGCGGTAGAAGGCGCGGGTTCTGGCGGCATCGGAAACGGTGAAGCCTAGTTGCACCATGCCGTTGCGAGCCGGGTCGGCCATCTCCACCAGCTCGATCACGTTGCCGTCCGGATCGGACACGAAGGTGTACTTGATCTCGGTCCCGTTCCATTTCGGCTCGGGCAGGCCTTTTGCTTTCATGCGCTCCACAATCGGCTTGCAGTCATTCATGACCAGCGTGAGCAGGCGGAAACCGATGGCGTCGCGAATGGGACCAGCGTACTTGGGCGCGTTCGGCGCGGCTGAGACGAGCTTCAGCGTGGACCCTCCAAACGGGAACCGCTGCATTTCCCCGCCCCCTGGCATCGGCAACGTGGCCGAAGCTTTCAAGCCGAGGATCTCGCCATAGAACTCTTTCGCCTTGGCGGAATCGCTGACCACGATTCCGACATCGAGAACAGGTTTCAGGGTTTCCATGGGAGTTGGAGTGTCGGCGGCCAGCAGGGGCATGGCAAGCAAGACGGGCAAGAGGCGCATGGGGTCGATTATAAGCCGTCAGGGCTTCGGCGGGAAGTCGAACTTCATGCCGTCGCGGGCGATCACGATTTCGCCGGGGAAAATGTCGGCCAAGCCGCGCAGGAAGGCCTGTTCGGCGGGGGGCTGGTTGGGGGGAGGCACGCAGTGGGTGAGAACCAGTTTCTTCACCTTCGCTTCGGCAGCCGTGCGAGCCGCTTCTTCCGGCGAGGCGTGGTAGGTGAGCGTGTCGCCGAGCATCTTGGCCTGGCGGGCGCGGCCCTGGGAACTGAATCCCGCGGCGGCCATGCGAATCAAGCCCTTGTTTAGCGCGTCGTGCAGCAGGAGATCGGCTCCGGCGGCGGCCTTGGTGATGGCGGAGGAAGCGGCCGCGTCGCCGGTGAAGACGACGATGTTGCCGCCGAATTCGACGCGGTAACCGACAGCCGGCGAGGCGGGCTCGTGCGGCACGGCAAACGCTTTCACGACGAGGCCGTTGCGTTCGAAGACGGGAACGAGGTCGCTGGCGGGGATGGTTTTGGCTACAGCCCCGGCGGCGCGGGAGGGCATGTACTGCTCAGTATGATGTTCGGTGCGGTAAGAGGCGTCCAGGGCGTACGCCTCGACGAAGCCTTTGACCACGCGCTCGACGCCGGGCGGCCCGTAGACATCAAGGGGCTGGGCCCGGCCGGCGATCCAGCTTTGAGTGATGGTCTCGCCGAGGCCGCCCATGTGATCGGAGTGGTAGTGGGTGAGAAAAACGGCGGACAGGGAGCCGCCGGGCAGGTTAGCGACCGCAATGTTGCGCCAGGAGCCGGGACCGGAATCGAGCAGGATCATCTGCCCGGCGGCTAGGATGGCGACGCAGGATCCGGCGCGCGTGGCGTCGGGAAGCGGCGATCCGGTGCCGCACAGGTATACCTGCAAGCCTCCCGGCGGGGGCTGGCCGGGAAGCGGCGTCTGAGCCGCCAGCACGGGGGCTACAGCCAGAAGAAGCAGCGAACGCATTCCCAGAGTGTAGACCAAGATGATCCTCCGGGGGGCGAAAATACGCGGATCAGTTCAAGGCGTACTGCGATTAGAATGGAAGCTCCTCTGCCATGAAGATCTGGAAGATCGACCGCGACATGATCGTGCACCGGGAGGCCGCGGTGCCGATGTCGGAACTGGTCTTGTTCGACCTCGTCACGACGGACCGCGATATCCAGAGGCGGCTGGAGTTCTGGATGAAGAACCCGGCGTCGCGGCAGAAGGTGATGGACGCCTACACGGTATTGAATCCCGGACCTCCGCTGAAGGGAACGCCGGATGAGATCACCAAGAAGGTGATCGAGGCGCTGATGCGGTCGTTCCGTTCCAAGACGCTGGCGTTTCTGGAGCGGAAGAGCGTCGGCGGGGGCGGCGGCGAGGACGAAGGCGGCGGAGGCGGCGGAGGCGGCGGAGGCGCCGGCGGCTCGGGGGGGAAGGGCGGCGCCGGCGCGGCCGCGCAGAAGAAGAAGGAGGCTGAGCCTCCTCCCAAGAAGACCGAGGAGAAGACCTGGATCAAGATCGTGTTGCTGGACGAGGATGGCCAGCCCATGAAAAATGAGAAGTTCAAGCTCGGGCTGCCGGACGGATCGAGCCGGGATGGGAAGCTGGACGCCGAGGGCTCGATTTACATTCCTCCGACGCTGGACCCGAACAAGGAATGCACGGTGAGTTTTCCGGAGATCCACCTGAACCCGCGGAAGAAGAAGAAATAACGGATTCGATCCATGCCTGACGCGAACATCATCCGACGCGACAACAAGACCAGCTTCAAGCGCCTGACGGGCAGCACGCACACGTTCCATCTGCAGCCGTTCAAGGGTTTTCGCCTGGAAGTGGACGACATCCACTACAACCTGGACAGCGCTGTCTTCCTGCCGGCGCTGGGCGAGGCGAATCCGGCGCCGGGCACGGATCCGAGCGTGGGCTTGGGGGCGGCGTCCGAATCGCTGCTGCACATCAAGAAGAACCCGACGCGCAAGGCCCTGATCCTGGGTCACGCCGATACGTCCGGCGACGCGAA
>CAYOQB010000188.1:0-9338 GCA_964406035.1 uncultured Solibacteraceae bacterium
CGGCAGTCCTCGCCGATGACGGAGTGGCCGAGAATACGGGCGAACGGCTCGACCACGGTGTCCATGCCGATGCGCACATCGGGATCGATGACGACGGTTTCGGGGCGCTCGATGGTGACGCCGGCGAGCATCAGTTCGGAGTTCTTCCGGTCGCGCAGGATGCGGTCCACATCGGCCAGTTCGACTCGCGTATTGATCCCCAGCAGCTCGCGGGAGTCGGCGACGTGCAGGGGCGCCACGGAAAAGCCGCGGCGGCGCAGGATGGCGGCCATGTCGGTGAGGTAGAACTCGCGGGCGGGGTTGTCGGGACGCACTTCGCCGAGATGGCGCCACAGCAGTTCAGCCTGGAAGCAGTAGATGCCGGAGTTGATCTCCGCGATGAGCAACTGCTCCGGCGTCGCCACCTTGTGCTCGACGATCTGGGACACCAGCCCGTCTTCATCGCGCACGATGCGGCCGTAGCCGTGGGGATTCTCCAGCGTGGTGGAAATGAGGGTCGCGCCCGCCTGAGACTTCCGGTGCGTCTCGACGAGCAGGCGGAGCGTGCGGGTGGAGAGGAGAGGGGTGTCGCCGTAAAGCACCATCACCAGGCCTTCGCCGCTCTCCAGAAGCTCGCGGGTGCACTCGACGGCGTGGCCGGTCCCCTTCTGCTGCAGTTGCCGAACAAAGCGGACGCCGAAGGGGCGCAGCTCGTCTTCCACGGCTTCCGCCTGATGGCCGGTTACGACGACGATGTTTTCGGCGGCGGCGACGCCGAGCGCGGCGCGGACGACATGCGCCACCAGGGTCCGCCCGCCGGCGCGGTGTAGCACCTTGGCCTTCTTCGATTTCATGCGCGTACCGAGACCGGCCGCAAGCAATATCACGGTGAGATTCATCTCGCCTGCCTTTGCATGGATGTGGAACCGGGAACGCGGCGGTCGCGCGAGTCCATCGCAAGTTCGATGGCCACCGCGGCGGCAACGCTCGGGTCATGACGGACCTTGAGGGCCTTGCGCAGCAGGTCCCTGCCGATCACCTGAAGGCCCAGTTGCGCCAGATTGTCGTGATCGATTTCGACGGGCCGGGCGCGTTTTTCGGCGTAACGCTTGAGGAGCGCGGGCGAGATGGCCCGCGTATTCACGACGCAGGAGTCGAGCAGCGGACCGCGAGCATGGTCGTAGAGGGCGCGAACGTGGTCGGAAGCGCGGAACTGCATGGTCTCGCCGGGCTGCCACATCAGGTTCAGGAAGTATGTCTTGTGCGCGCGGGAGGCGCGGATGGCTTCCGGGATTCCCTTGACGAGCAGATTGGGAATCACGCTGGTGAACAGGGACCCGGGACCGAGGGTGATCAGGTCCGCGGCGGCGATGGCGTCAAGAGTTTCGGGCAACGGTTTGCAGCGCGCCGGCACCAGGGAGATGGACTGAATCCGCTTGCGGCTCTTGCCGATGCGGCTCTCGCCCAGGATGCGGGAGCCGTCGTGAAGGGTGGCCTCGACATTGACGTTGGCCGAGGTGGAAGGATAGATCTTGCCCAGACTGGCAAGCACTTCCGAGGACAGGCGGACGGCATGCGCGAAGTCGCCGGTCAGGTCGGTTAGGGCGGTAAGGAAGAGGTTCCCGAAGTTGTGCCCCTTGAGCCCCGAGCCTCCGGGGAACCGGTATTGAAAGAGACGCGTAAGCAGCGTCTCATCCTCGGCCAGGGCGACCATGCAATTGCGGATGTCGCCGGGCGGGAGTACGTCGAACTGGCGGCGCAGCCTGCCGGAGCTTCCGCCATCGTCGGTGACGGTGACCACGGCCGTGAGCTCGACAAAAGGGGAGGTTTCCGCGGACGAGGAGGCAGGCAGGTGCAGCTTGGCGTACCGCTTCAGCCCGTGCAGCAGCGTAGACAGTCCGGTGCCGCCGCCGATGGACACAATCCGAAGCGGCTCGCTGGAGCGACTTCCAGGCAGACGATTCCCTCCTGGCCTTAGCATCTCACGAGTGGAGATTGAGGTTCAGGAATCAAGTGAGGGATTCTTCATCGTCGAGCGCGGTTACCGGCTCCAGATCCTCTGCTTCGTACACCTGATCGCAGTCCAGACAGCGCACGTAATCGACCCCGTCTCGCCTTGTTAGCAACTCCGTGCGTCTATGCTCACAAAACGGCATAGGCTCATTCTAATCAGACGGTAAGTCTTGTCAAGAGAGCATTCGTTCTATGCCTGGGGACGCGGGCGGAGCCGCTACAATCGGAAGCATGTTCAGCCAGCAAGCGACCGCCGAGGGGACCGCGAAATTCGCCGCCCGGTTTCCCGAGCTCCGCTCCAGCCGCTTCTTCCGTTCCGCCCAGGAGTGGACGGTGTCGAGCATCGGCATCGGGAGTTACCTGGGCGACATGAGCGAGGCCGTAGACCGCGGATACGAGGAAGCACTTACCGCCGCGGTCCGGAGCGGGATCAACTTCGTGGACACGTCGCTGAACTATCGCAACCAGCGAAGCGAGCTCTCCATCGGGAGGGCGCTGAAGCACCTGATTGCCGCCGGAGAACTGGATCGCGAGGAGTTCGTGGTCTGCACCAAGGCAGGATACCTGGTTCCGGGGGCGCTGCCCAAAGGCTTGCGTGAGTCCGACGTGGTGGGCGGGATGCACTGCATGACGCCGGAGTTCCTGGAGAATCAACTGGAGCGCAGCCGGGAGAACCTGGGGCTGGGCGAGATCGACGTGTTCTACCTGCATAACCCAGAAACGCAGTTGGACTTCGTGGACCGCACCGAGTTCTACGCGCGGGTGCGGAAGGCGTTCACGATGTGCGAAGCGGCAGCCGAGGACGGGCGCATTCAGTATTACGGGATGGCGACCTGGAACGGGTTCCGCAATCCGGAGCAATTGTCGCTGCCGCACCTGGTGGCGATCGCGCGCGAGATCGGGGGCGACCGGCATCGCTTCCGCTTCATCCAGCTCCCGTACAACCTGGCGATGCTGGAGGCGATGCGGCAGACTACGTACGAGGGCAAGAACGTGCTCGAGCAGTCCGTGGACCTGGGCGTGACGGCGGTGGCAAGCGCGTCACTGCTGCAGAGCCGGCTGTCGCGGAATCTGCCGGAGCCGCTGCACCGGCTGATTCGCGGCGTGGAGAGCGATGCGCAGCGCGCCATTCAGTTCACCCGGTCGGCGCCGGGGATCGCGGTGGCACTGGTGGGAATGAGCAATCCTGCGCACGTTTCCGAGAATCTGGGCGTCGCGAGGGTGGCTCCGATCGATTTCCTGGATTACCTGAAGCTTCTGGCATGAAGGAAAGTCTGATCCTGCCGGCTGATCTGGCGCCGGTTCCGGACGCTCCCGCCGTGTTCCTGATTTGGCCGGGGGAGGGGTTGCCGTACCTGGCGCGCACGGCGCTGCTGCGGCGGCGCTTGAAGCGGCTGCTGGCGGACACGGGTGGCGGCGGCCGGTCACTGAACCTGGCGGCGCTCGCAACCCGCGTGGATTACTGGCTGACCGGCTCGAATCTGGAGTCGAGCCTGCTTCTCTATGAGCTGGCGCGGCAGCACTTCCCGAGCGACTATGAGCGGCGCATCAAGCTGCGGCATCCCGCTTATGTGAAGTTGACGGCGAACAATCCCTTTCCGCGGACGATGGTGACGACGAAGCTGTCGGGCAGATCCTTGTTTCATGGACCTTTCCGCAGCCGTGCCGCGGCGGAGCGTTTCGAGGGCGAGTTTCTGAACTTGTTTCAGTTGCGCCGCTGCCAGGAGGACCTGAAGCCGAGCCCGGATCATCCCGGCTGCATTTACGGCGAGATGAACCTGTGCCTGCGTCCTTGCCAACAGGTGGTGACGGAGGAGGAGTACGGAAGCGAGGCATCGCGAGTGGGGCAGTTCCTGGCCAGCGGCGGCGCGTCGCTGCTGAATACGCTGGCTGCCGCGCGGCAGCGGGCTTCCGATGAGATGGACTTCGAGGAGGCGGCGCGCCTGCATCAGCGTTATGAGCGGGTGGAAGGCGTCATCGCCTTGCGTGAGGATCTGGCGCGCGAGGTTTCCGGCTTGCACGGAGTCGCGGTGACGAGATCCGCCGCGCCGGGCATCGTGGAACTCCGCTTTATGCAGAGCGGCGGGTGGCGGCGTCCGGTCAGCCTGGAATTGCAGACAGCGGGCGTTTCGCTGGACCAGCGTCTGCGGGAGCAAACGGCTTGTCTGGAGCCCTTTGAAGGGGACCGGGCCGAGCACCTGGCGCTGCTCGCGCGCTGGTATTACTCGAGCTGGCGGGATGGCGAATTCCTGCTGATTGAGGACTGGAACAAGCTGCCGTACCGCAGGATCGTGAACGCGATCGCGCGGGTGATGGCGGCTTGAAGCGCCGGCTCAAACACCGCGCAGTACGCGGGTGATGTCCGGGGCAGCGGGCGCCTTTCCGTCGCCGGCATTCTCGGGCACTGCGTCCCCTTCACCGGGCGCGAGGAATAGATTCGACTCCAGCCCGTGCTGGCGGGTGTACAAATCGTAGTAGCGGCCCTGGAGAGCATAAAGCGATTCATGGGTGCCGCGTTCCACGATCTCGCCGCCTTCCACGACCAGGATCTGGTCGGCGCGGCGGATGGTGGAAAGGCGGTGGGCGATGACGAACGTGGTGCGGCCCTGCATCAGGTACCGCAGACCTTCCTGGATCAGAGCCTCGGATTCAGAGTCGAGCGATGAAGTGGCCTCATCCAGGATCAGGATGCGGGGGTTGGCGAGGATCGCGCGAGCGATGGAGACGCGCTGGCGCTGCCCGCCGGAGAGTTTCACGCCGCGTTCGCCTACGATCGTATCGTACTGCTCAGGAAAGTTGCGGGCGAATTCGTCCACCCGCGCGATGCGGCAGGCCTCCATAACTTCCTCTTCGGTGGCGTCGGGCTTGGAGAACGCGATGTTCTCGCGAATGGTGCCGTCAAACAGGAAGGTTTCCTGCAGCACCACGCCGAGCTGCGTGCGGTAGCTGGAGATCTGGACGGTGGCGAGATCCTCGCCGTCCACGGTGATCCGCCCGCTGGTGGGGGTATGGAAGGCGCAGACCAGCGAGATGATGGTCGACTTGCCGGAGCCGGAAGCGCCCACCAGCGCGGTCACCGTTCCCGGCTTCGCCTGGAAGGAGACTCCGTGCAGGACCTCCTTGCCCTCCTCATAGGAGAAATGGACGTCCTCGAAGCGAACATCGCCTTCAATGGGTCCCAGCCGCCCGGTGCGGCGGGGGTCGGAGTCTTCGGGACTCTCCGCGAGAACCTCGCGCGTGCGTTCCAGGCCGGCGAGTGCTTCGGTCAACTGCGTGCCGATGGCGACGATCTGGAAAATCGGGGCCACCAGGAATGCGAGAAAGGCAGTGAACGTGACCATTTCGCCCAGGGTCAGCGTGCCGGCGAACACCTGGCGCGCGCCGACATACATCACGGTGGCGCCGACGATGCCGGTGAGCACGGAGGCGGACAGGCTCATCAGCGACATCGCCGTCAGGGATTTCAGGACGTTATCCAGCAGGCGCTGGACACCGGAGGCAAACACGCTTTCCTCGCGCGATTCGGCGTGATAACCCTTCACGACGCGAACACCGCCCAGCGATTCGGTGAGGCGTCCGGTGACCTCCGCGTTGATCTTGCCGCGCTCCCGGAAAATCGGGCGGATGGACTGGAACGCACGCTGCAGCACCACCGCGAACAGCAGCACGAAGCCCGCGGTGAGGAAGGTCATCAGCGGGCTGATGCGGATCAGGATGAACAAGGCGAGGAAGGCGGTCATGATTCCGCCGCCGAACTCGACCAGGCCGGTTCCGATCAAGTTGCGGACGCCTTCGACGTCGGTCATGATGCGGGCCACCAGCGTTCCGCTCTTATTGGCGTCATAGTATCCGACCGGCAGCCGGCCGATGTGCGCCTGCACTTTGCGACGCAACTCCGCGATCAGGCGCTGGCCCGCCTTGGAGAGCAACTGCGTGAGCGCGAAGGACGTTCCGCCCTGGATCAGGGTCGCGGTGACTACCGCGAGCACCAGAGGGCCGAGGATCTCGCGCTGGCCTTTGCCCAGAACATCGTCGACCAGAAACTTGGTGGAATACGGCAGCACCAGTCCGCTGACGCGATTCACAATCATCAGCAGGAAGCCGAGGAGCAGCAGCTTGCGCCGCGGCCGGACCATGGCCATGATGTCAGGCCACAGCTCGCGCAGTTGCTCGGATTGTGATTTTTTCTTCTTCGCCGTATCTTCCACCCGCGGTTTACGCCCGGCGGCGGACCGCTCCGCGGCGGGCATCTTGGGCATGGGACCTTTCAAATCGAACCCCCTTCCATCATAGATTCCGCTGTCAAGCCGCGAGCTTCGCGAATCCTGCCCGGCCGATCGGGCAGGCCGGGCGATTACAATGGCTGAAATGGCGCAACTCTTCGCCGGGACGTCCGGCTTCACGTACCCCAGTTGGAAGCCGGAGTTCTATCCCGAGAAGGTTCCGGCGAAGAAGTTCCTGGAATACTACGCGACGCAGTTGAACGCGGTGGAGATCAACTATACCTTCCGCCGCCTGCCCGCCGCGGCGACGCTGGAGGGCTGGGTGAACGTGACGCCGGCCGGATTTCTGTTCATTTGCAAGGCGCACCAGCGGATCACACACATCCAGCGCTTGAAGGAGTCGGACGCGCTGGAAGTGTTTTTTCGCGCTATCGATCCGCTTCGGTCGGCGCGCAGACTGGGTCCGGTGCTGTTCCAGCTTCCGCCGAATTTCAAGCGCGACGATGAGCTGCTGCGGTCGTTTCTGCGAAGGCTTCCTGGCGATGTCCGGTGCGCGTTCGAGTTCCGCAACAAGTCCTGGCTGGCGGACGAAGTTTACCGCATGCTGGAGGAGCACCGGGTGGCGCTGTGCCAGGCGGAAAGCGACAAATTCGAGGTTCCGGCGGTGATGACCACCGACTTCGTGTACGCCCGGCTGCGGAAGAGCGAATATCCGGAAGACGAGCGGGCGGAGATCGCCGTCCGTTCGCGGGAAGTGCTGGCGGGAGGGCGGGACGTGTACGTGTTTTTCAAGCACGAGGAGACGGCCGCGGGGGCCGTGTACGCGCGGGACCTTCTGGAACGGCTTCGCTCAGCCTGAGAGGGCCTGTTCCAGGTCTCGCGAGAAGGCGCGGAGTGTCGCCACCTGCTCCGCTGTCGCCGCCTGCTCGAATCCCCTGGCGACGAAGTAAGCCTTTTCGCCCCGCCAGATCAACGCGGCGAAGCCCCGGTCCGAAAGCATGCCGGAACTGCCGATGGGGCCGAAACCGCCGGCGGGAGTTCGCTCCACCAGGGCAACAAAGCCGTCCCGCGTAAAGACGAAGTGCCGCGCCAGGTCGGACACCGGCACCAGTTCGATGGACGCGGCGGCCAGCCGTTCGAGGGTCGCGATCATGCAATCACATCTTGTAGCGGCCGAGGTCTTCGTCGCCCAGATTCTCCAGCCAGCGCCGCAGCTCTTCGTTGTTGACCTTATCGGCGACAGTCGCGGCCGACTTGGAGCTCTTCAGGACGCTGTCGTCCACGTAGATGGGGCAATCCAGGCGCAACGCCAGCGCCAGCGCGTCGCTGGGGCGCGAATCGACGCTGATCAGCTCCCCGCCCTTCTCCAGCCAGATCACGGCGTAGAACGTGTCGTCGCGGAGCTCGTTCACCACTACTTTGCGAACCCCGGTTTCAAGTCCCATTAAGACCTGCTTGATCAGGTCGTGAGTCATGGGCCGCGGTGTCGCTACCTTCTCGATCTCGAGAGCAATCGCATTCGCTTCGTAGATGCCGACCCAGATCGGCAGGATGGTGTTCCCGTTGATGTCCTTCAACACCACGATCGGCATGTTGGTGACCGGGTCCATCATCAGTCCGCGAATTTTCATTTCTACTTCCATCTTGCCCTCGCTTTCTCTCGCGCACAAAAAGCTTATCGCAGGCTTTCGCCCGCCAGCGAGTTCGGTCCGGAGCGCGTCACGCGCACCTCCCGATACTCTCCCACAATGCTTTCCCCGGACTCCTGGGGCCGGATGAAATTCAGCGTCTTGTTCTCGCTGGTCCGCCCGATCCATTGCCCGGTGGCTTTGTTGAACCCTTCCACCATCACTTCCTTCACTTCGCCCACCAGGGTCGCGTTGTTGCGAATCTGGATCTGCCTCTGGCGCTCCTGCAGGATGGCCAGTCGGCGGCTCTTTTCATCCTCCGGGATCTGATCCTCATAGCGCAGCGCGGGGGTGTTCGGACGCCTCGAGTACTTGAAGCTGAAGATCGAGTCGTATTGGACCTCGTCGATCAGGTTCAAGGTCTGCTCGAAGTCGGCTTCCGTCTCACCGGGAAAGCCGACGATGATGTCGGTGGTGATCGCGATCGGCCTGCGAGCCGACTTCATCCACTCGATGCAGCGCAAATACAGGTCTCGCGTATAGAGACGCTGCATGCGGTCCAGCACCGCGGTGGAGCCGGACTGCACGGGCAGGTGAACGTGGTTGCAGAGCGCCGGATTCTCGTCGATCGCGTCCACGATGTCGCGCACGAAATCACGGGGATGAGAGGTGGTAAATCGCACCCGCCGGATGCCCGGCACGTTGCCCACTTCCCGCAAAAGGCGGGCAAAGTCCCAGCCCCTGGCGCCCGAATCGCGATAGCTGTTCACGTTCTGGCCGAGCAGTTGAATCTCGGTGTAGCCCATCGCGGCAAGCTCGCCGGCTTCCTTCAAAACGCTTTCGGAAGTGCGGGAACGCTCCGGGCCGCGCGTGAAGGGCACCACGCAGTAGGCGCAACTCTTGTCGCAGCCTTCGATGATGGTGATGTAGGCGCGATGCGGATTGTCGCGGCGGGCAAAGGGGGTTTCGAAGGTGTCTTCGGTGTCCAGGCTCAAGCCGGTGACGCGGCGATCGCCGGCTTCTAGTTGCACCAGCATCTCCGGCAGCTTGTTGTAGCTGGCGGATCCGGCCACCAGGGAGACATGGGGCGCCTTCTCGAAGATCTTCTCGCCTTCCTGCTGCGCGACACAGCCAATAACCCCGAATACCTTGCCCTTGCCCGCGTCCTTCTTGAACTGCTGCAGGCGGCTGAAGACTTTCTGCTCGGCTTTGTCGCGGATGCTGCAGGTGTTGTAGAGGATCAGTTCGGCGTCCTCCGGGGTCTCCACCTGGCGGTAGCCCTGGCTGAGCAGCGTGCCAATGACCTTCTCCGAATCGTGAACGTTCATTTGGCAGCCGAACGTTTCGAGGTAGAACGTCTTCACGCTTATATTGTAATGGCAAATGACCGCCTGTCCCGCCGAGTGGGGAGGCGCGGAGGCGCCTCCCGTTGCGCGGCGGCTATTTCTTGCGGGCGCGGGTGGGGGTGGCGACGGCTTCTTCCTCCTCCTCTTCC
>CAYOQB010000189.1:0-6140 GCA_964406035.1 uncultured Solibacteraceae bacterium
GCGTGGAAGGATGGACGCGGTTGCGTCCCATCAGCGCACGGCCTCTGGTGGCGATCGGCGGGATTACCCGCGGCAACGCCGCAGGAATCCTGGAGGCGGGCGCGGACTCCCTGGCCGTGATCAGCGATGTATATCCGGAAGAAGGAAGCCGTCAGGCGCTGCAACTTCGCTTGCGCGAATGGCTGCGCCTGACGGCTTAAGTGCTTACTTGGAAGCGGGCTGCGGCGCGCGGTTCAGCTTGCTGGACGCGCGCGAGTAACCGAAGTACACCAGGAAGCCGGCGAGCATCCAGCCCAAAGCCGTGATCTGCGTGCGGTGATCGAGTGCAATGATCATGCCGGAGCAGACCAGCATTCCCAGAATCGGGACCAGCGGGACAAGCGGCGTACGGAAGGGCCGGTTGGCGTTCGGATCCGACCGGCGCATGATCCACACTCCCGCGCTGACCAGGACGAAGGCAAACAGCGTCCCGATGCTGGTAAGGTCGCCCGCCATGCTGCCGGGGATGAACGCCGCGAAGGCGCCTACAAAGAAGAACAGCACGATATTCGACTTCCAGGGTGTGCGGAACTTGGGGTGCACCTCAGCGAACAGCTTCGGCAGCAGTCCGTCATTGGCCATGGAGAAGAACACGCGGCTCTGGCCCAGCAGCATCACCAGAATCACCGAGGAGAAGCCGGCGAGAATCGCCACGGTGATCATCGTCGCCAGCCAGCCGTAGCCCGGCATGTAATTCTGAATGGCGAAGGCGACCGACGCTTCCTTACCGGCGGTCTTGAACTCCGTCCAATTGGCGACTCCGGTCAGCACGTGCCCGAACAGGATATAGAGGACCGTGCAGACGGCCAGCGAGCCCAGAATGCCGATGGGCATGTCGCGCTCGGGACGCTTCGCCTCCTGCGCGGCGGTGGACACCGCGTCAAAGCCGATGAACGCGAAGAACACGATCCCGGCGCCGCCCAAAACGCCGCCCCAGCCGTGCCGGAAGATGCCTTCGTGGCCCGGCGTGCCCTCGGGGATCAGGTACGGCGTGTGATTCGCGGGATTGATGTACTGCCAGCCGATGGCGATGAAGACGAGCACGATGCCGACCTTGATGAACACGATAACGGCGTTCACCGTGGCCGATTCCTGCGTGCCCTTGATCAACAGCGCGGTCAGAAGCAAGAGGATGATCAAGGCGGGAGCGTTCAAGATCCCATTCACGCCGTTGGCGGAGACCTCGAAAGGCGAGTGACACCACTCATAGGGTATGGCGCCGCCTAAAAGGTTATTCAGATACTCGCTCCAGGCAATGGAGACGGTGGCCGCCCCCAGTGCATACTCGAGCACCAGCGCCCAGCCGATGGTCCAGGCCACGAATTCGCCCATGGTGCAGTAGGCATACGTGTAGGCGCTGCCCGCGATGGGAATCATAGAGGCGAATTCCGCGTAGCACAAACCCGCGAACGCGCAGCCGATGGCTGCGAAGATGAAGGCCAGGGTTACGGCCGGTCCGGCGGCTTCCGCGGAAGCGGCGGCGGTGCGGACAAACAGCCCGGCGCCGATGATGGCGCCGATGCCCAGACCCACCAGGTCCTTGGCGGTCAAAGTCCTTTTCAGGTCCATTCCCTTGGCTGCGGTGAGCAGGGATTCCAGGGTTTTCTTGCGCGTAAGACTGTTGTTACTCATGAACTTGGCGTCAAGACCTCATTTCCGGAAACAAACGATCCGCCCTCTAGCCGGCACGGATTCGTAACTGGCGAGGATATCACAGCCGGCACGCCGCACATGCATCTTTCGACTTCAGGTGGCGTCGATGCGTTTCATATTGTCATCGGGCACGCGGTCAATCAGCAGCCGCCGGGGATCGATTCCGGCTTTTGCGGGAAGTTCGGAAACCGTGAAAGTAAAGGACTTCCGTCCCGTCTGCAAGCGGACCCGCTGGCGATGGAGCAGCTTTCCGTATTGTTCGCCCTTGCGCGGCTCGGCAAACGCGCCGATCTCGATCACGTCATCCATCGGCGTTTCCACCTCTTCGCCGGTGTCGCCCGCCCGCACTTTCCGGGCTTCCACGTCAATCGTGACATCGTACTTGCCGTCGGGGCGCTTGGTGGCCGATGCCGCGAGCGTGCGATTGGAGTACAGCGTAATGTGCTCAAACAAGTCGGCGATCAGGTAACGCAGATTCTCGGGCGTTTCCTCGCGGATCGCGTCCACCAGCGCGTGCGAAGTGGGATAGGGTGGGGCGGCGTAGGCGTAGCGGTCCACCAGCTTTCTCAGGGCGCGGTTCACCGCGTCCTCTCCGATCATCTCCTTCAGGTGGTACATCACCAGGCCGCCCTTCTGATAGTGGATGTAGCCCTGGCGGCTCTCCACCCGGATCAGCGGACGCTCCTTCAACCGTTCCGTGCCTCGCGATCTCAGGTAGCGGTCGGCCTCGTATTCGAGAAACTTGTGCATCTGGTCCGGACCGTATTCCTTCTCCATCACCATCAGCGCGGAGTACTCGGCAAGAGTTTCGGACAGCAGCGTCGCTCCCTGCATGTTCGCGCCGATCACCTGGTGAGCCCACCATTGATGGCCCATCTCATGCGCGACCACGAAATACACCAGGTCGATGGCGTCCGGCTTGTTCAGGTTGGCGATGAAGCCGACCGCCTCCGAGTACGGCATGGTACCGGGGAACGCCTGCGCGAAACGCGCGATGCGCGGGAACTCGATGATGCGCGCCTGTTTGTGCGCGTAAGGCCCGAAGTTCTTCGTGTAATAGTCGAGCGACTTGCGCATGCTCGACAGCATCTTGGGAACGTTCCAGGCGTGCTCGGGGTGATAGTAGACTTCCAGCTTGACGCCGTTCCACTCCTCGCGCGCCACCTGGTAGCGCGCCGACAGGAACGAATAGAAGTCCAGCGAATCGCGATCCAGCTTGTAATGGAAGTAGCGGCGGCCGTCCTGATTCCATTCCTTCAGCAGGGAGCCCGGCGCGATGGCGATCTGATCGGGCGAGGTGCTGATCACGGTTTCCACCGAAACCCAATCGCTGTGCCCGCCCACGTAGGTCTGCATGCAGTTGGCGGTGCAATCGCGCTCCAGCGTGCGCATCATTTCCTTCTCCGGCAGGCCCTGATCCTTGCGATCGTTGCGGTCACTAAGCTCCGCGCCCGCTTGGTAGCCGATCTGCGGGGCGATGGTGTTGTTAAAGAAGGTTCCGTTCTGCACGATCTGCGGCCGCCGCAGCGAATCCTCAAAGCCCTTCGGCTCGGCCTTCACGGTGAAGTTCATCGGGACTTCCGCGCCGGGCGCCAGCGGCGGATCGAACTGGTAGATGCGATAGGAGAGCCGGCGGTCGTCGCTGGCGAGCTTCGCCCCCGGGATCTCGATGGTGCTCTCGTAATCGTCGTCGACGGTGAAATGAACCTGCTGCAAGGGCTGCGCGTGCGTGTTCTTCAGCACGCGGCGGCCCCGCATTTCGATGCGTCGCGCTTCCGGGTACAGGTCGATCTCATAGCGAACCGATTGCACCCTGGGTTGCGGCAGCGATTCGAATTTCTTGTAGGTCTTTTCGTAATCGGCCTGACGCCTGCGAGTATCCTTGGCGGAGAACACCTGGTTGCGGACCAGGGTGTTGTAGTACACCCAGGCGCCGGTCCCGGCGAAGACGGCGAGCGCCACCGCCGCGGAGGCGAGCCGCGCTCCGGTCAGGCTCTGCCGTCCGATACGCAGGCGGAACTTCAGCGCGGTTTCCTTACCCCTCGGCCACAGCGCCAGGGTCGCCACGATCAGCAGTAAAGCGAAGGCCAGCCAGTACAGCGTGAACCAGGTCCATGCCTCCAGGTACGGCGCCCACCCGAACAGATCCGAGTACGTGGTGGCGGGACGCGACATGTATCGCACCATGCGGGTGGCGACGTTCACCGGACGCCAGATGAACGCGTTCACGATGAGAAAGGCGATGAACAGGAAGTAGCCCAGGTACTTGTTGGGCGCGATGGCATGAATGAAGAACGCCAGCACTGCGAGGAAGAAGTAATCGGTGAAGCTGAAGCCAAAGAACTCCGCCGCGTAGAGGCCGATCTGATAGCGGGTGTAGCCGTGCCAGGTCTGCATCGCGATGCCGCACAGCGTCACGACAAACAGCAAGATCGCCACCACGCCCAGCAGCGCGGTGAGCTTCGCGGCGTAGCTGATCCACGCCGGGAACGGCAACGCGTCCTGGATCTCGTCCATGCGCGCTTCCCGCTCCTTCCACACCAGCACGCCGGCGTAATAGGTGATGATCGAGATCAGAAACGCGATCAGCGTGCCGGTGATGATCTCGACAATCCAGTAGGTGACCGGCAGGCTCTGGTTGCCGTAGCCTTCGTTGGCGCTGAAGATCAGGTTCGGCAGCACGTTCAGCAGCGCCGCGGCAGCAATGACGATGAAACTGGTGGACTTCACCAGGCCCCAAAACTCGGTCCGCAGCATGCCCACGAACTGCGGCCAGGAGCGGTAGCGCGGCGCCGCGTCCGGAAGCGCCGCCGGAACGGGATCGGACGCTTCATCCGCGGTCTTGATGCCCTTGCGGAAGCGCTCCTCGAAGTGAAAACGCGCGATGCCGGCGGCCAGAATCACCGAACCCACCGTAATCCACAACAGCCGGTTCCACAGCATCAGCCCTTCCCAGCCGACGGTCAGCGTGTTCCTCTCGGCCACGGTCCAGTACTTGGTCATCACCGAGAAAGTGCGGAAGGCGAACGGATCCAGCAGCGTCGCCAGCGTCTCGTTCTTCATGTCCGACATCAGGCCCTCGGCGACGGCGTAGGCCACCAGCAGGATCAGCGCCGAAAGGAAACTGGTGACCGTGCTGCGGGTGAGCGCGGCGACCGTGAAGATGATCGCCGCGACGAAGAACACGTTGGGAACGGCGAATACGAAGATGCTGGCGAGGTGCGCGCCCCAGTCGATGGCGGCGAAGCGGTCCTTGTCGGCCCACGGCGCCAGCGGGGCGAGCATAATGCCTACCGACGCGCCGAGCATCGGGATCAGCGCGATCAAGGTTGAGCCCAGAAAACGCCCCAGCAGGAATTGCACCTTGTTGAGCGGTTTCGAGAAGATCATCTGCGCGGTGTTGTTGGCGAAGTCACGCGCCGCCGCCGAGTTCACGAACGCCACGGTCATCAGCAGCGTCAGAATGCTCGAGAAGGCGTAGAAATTCTGGATGGCGAAGGGCGCGTTGCGGTTGGTGTTCTCCAGCGCTGCCCCCACGATCACCTGGTCCGACGACGCCGCGCCGCCGATCATCAGCATCATAATCAGGAAGAAAATCCAGACCATGAAGCCGCGCAGCCAGTAGCGTATTTCAAACAGGGCGATCCGCGGCAGCATCTACGACAGCCCTCCGATCTTGGCGAAGAACACATCCTCCAGATTCGGGGGCGCGGGCTGGAAGCCTTCGCCCGGCGCCTGTTCGCTCAGCACGTGCACCAGCGGCTGTCCGGCCACCAGCTTGTGGGAGATCACGCGATACTTCGTTTCGTATTCTTTCAGCTCGCGCTTGCCGATGCTGCGCTCCCAGATCCGTCCGTCCAGCGCGTGCACCGCCTGATCCGGCGATCCAGAGTACAGCAGCCGTCCCTTGTCGATGATCGCCATGTTGGTGCACAGCTCCATCACGTCCTGCACGATGTGCGTGGACAGGATCACGATCACGTTCTCCCCCACCTCGGCCAGCAGGTTGTAGAAGCGATTGCGCTCGCCGGGATCGAGACCGGCGGTCGGCTCATCCACGATCAGCAGCCGCGGGTTACCGATCAGCGCCTGGGCGATCCCGAACCGCTGCCGCATCCCGCCCGAGTAGCCGGCGAGCGCCTTCTTGCGGACGTCAAACAAATTGACGCGATGCAGCAGCGCGTTCACCAATTCCCGCCGCGCCTTCGAATCCGTGAAGCCCTTCAGCATCGCCAGGTGATCCAGCATGTCCAGCGCGGAGATGCGCGGATACACGCCGAAATCCTGCGGCAGATATCCGAGCAGCTTCCGCACTTCTTCCTTCTGCCGGAGCACGTCGATGTCTCCCAGCGTGGCCGAGCCCGAATCCGCCTCCTGCAATGTCGCCAGGATGCGCATCAGCGTCGATTTCCCCGCCCCGTTCGGACCCAGCAGCCCGAACATTCCGG
>CAYOQB010000189.1:6150-9279 GCA_964406035.1 uncultured Solibacteraceae bacterium
TTCCGGTGGGGATGGTCAGCGAGACATCGTCCAGCGCGCGAACGCCGTTCGGGTAAGTCTTGGATAGATTTGCGATTCGGAGTTCCATGGATGGGCTAAGGCTTTCATGATAAACGCATCTCCGGCGTGCTTTGTTCCTTTGCGGCCCTGGCCGCCGCCATGATAGCTTTAGGTTCCAAAAGCAATGCGCCTCGCCACTGTTTTCCTCGCATTCCCGCTGTTATCCCAAACCATCGATCCGGCGTTTCTGAACCTGCTCGAATGGCGCCAGATGGGACCTTCGCGCGGCGGTCGCGTGCTCGCCGTCACTGGCGATCCCGCGGACAAGCTGACCGCGTATTTCGGCGCCACCGGTGGCGGAGTCTGGAAAACCGAAGACGGCGGCTGGACCTGGCGCAACATCTCGGACGGCTTCTTCAAGTCCGGGGCGGTCGGCGCGATCGCCGTCGCACCGAGCGATCCCAAGACCATTTACGTGGGCATGGGCGAGTCCTGCTTCCGCGGCAACGCCGCGCAGGGCGACGGTGTATACAAATCGACCGACGGCGGCCGTACCTGGTCTCACATCGGCCTGAAGGACAGCCGCAGTATCGCCCGCATTCGCGTGCATCCCAAGGATCCGAATACCGTGTGGGTGGCCGCTTTCGGCGACGGCTTCGGACCCAATCCGGAGCGCGGCGTGTTCAAGTCGGCCGACGGCGGCGCCACGTGGAAGAAGACCCTGTATCGCGACGACAAGTCCGGAGCGATCGACCTCACCTTGGATCCGGCGAACCCGAAGCTGATGTACGCTTCGCTGCTGCAGTTCCGCCGCTACCCGTGGGCGAACCAATCGGGCGGCGCGGGCAGCGGGCTCTTCAAGTCTGTCGACGGCGGCGACACCTGGACCGAGATCTCGAACAATCCGGGCCTCCCCACGGGGCTGAAGGGTCGCATCGGACTCGCGCTGAGTCCGGCCAGGCCGGATCGCGTGTGGGCGATCATCGATGCCGAAACCGGCAAGAAAGGCGTGTTCCGCACCGACGACGGCGGCGCGACCTGGACCCGCATCACCGACAACGCGCAGTTGACGCAGCGTCCCTGGTATTACCACCACATCTTCGCGGATCCCAAGGATCCGGAAGCGGTTTACGTGCTGAACATCGGCATGTGGAAGTCCACCAACGGCGGCAAGGACTGGCAGCCGATCCGTCCGCCGCACGGCGATCATCACGACCTGTGGATCGACCCCAACGATCCGCTGCACCTGGTGCAGGGCAATGACGGCGGCGCGACCATCAGCTTCAACGGCGGCCGCACCTGGTCCACCATCCTGAATCAGCCCACCGCGCAGATGTATCACGTCATCACCGACAACCAGTATCCGTATCGTATTTACGGCGCGCAGCAGGACAACTCCTCCATTTCCCTGCCCGCGCATTCCGACTTCGGCAGGGTGACGCAGGAGGACTGGTGGTCGCCCGCGAATTCGGAGTCCGGCTACATTGCTGTGAATCGCAAAGACCCGAGCATCTTGTATGTCGGCGATCACCACTGGACCTATCGCTACGACAAGAAAACCAACCAGACGCGCGACATCTCGCCGAATCCGGAAACGCACTACGGCTGGGGCGCGCGCGATATCAACTTCCGCTTCCAGTGGACGTTCCCGGTGGTGACTTCGAAACACGATCCGAATGTCTTGTACGTAACGTCGCAGTTTGTACACCGCTCCACCAACGAAGGCCAGAGCTGGCAGGTTATCAGCCCGGACCTTACCCGCGCCGACAAGTCCAAACTGGAGCCGACGCCCAGTTACGCCAATCCGAAGATCGGCGAGTTCTGGGGTCCCATTACGCGCGACAACACCGGTGTCGAGTGGTACTCGACGGTATTTGCATTCGCGGAATCGCCGGTGAAGGCAGGCGTGCTGTGGACCGGTTCGGATGACGGGTTCGTTCACGTGTCGCAGGACAACGGCAGAACGTGGCAGAACGTGACGCCGAAGACTCTGCCGGAGTTCGCGCTGATCTCCATCCTGGAGGCGTCGCCGCACGACCCGGCGACCGCCTACATCGCCGCCACCCGCTACAAGCTGCAGGACCGCAAGCCGTACCTGCTCAAGACCAGCGACTACGGCAAGACCTGGACGCTGATCCACAACGGGATCCCGGAGAGCGATTTCACCCGCGTGATCCGCGAGGATCCCGCGCGCAAAGGGCTGCTCTACGCCGGAACCGAATCCGGGGTGTACGTTTCGGTGAATGACGGCGCGAACTGGCAGCCGCTGCGGATGAATCTTCCGGTCGCGCCGGTGCATGACCTGGTGATTCACCGCGATGCGCATTTTCACGACGTGATCGTGGCCACGCACGGCCGCGGATTCTGGATCCTGGACGGCGCGGATCGCCTAGCGGAATTGATCGACCGCAAGCCAACGGAAACCACGCTGCTGAAACCCAAGCCTGCGCTACGCCTGCGGATCGCCAATGGCCCCGCGTCGCGGGGCGAAGGCGCGGAGGGTCCGCCGCCACCTCGCGGCGCTCTGATCCAGTACTTCCTGAAGTCCGAGCCGCAGGGTCCGCTGACGCTCACGATTTCCGATGCAGATGGCCAGGTGATCCAGACCTATTCCAGCGAGCGTGGGCGCGGTCCGCGAGTCTCCGCCAAGGCCGGGGCGAACTCGTTCAACTGGAACCTGCAGTACCCTGCGGCGCGCGTGATCCCCGGCACCACGCTGCACGGACCGCCGTTCGCTCCCCTGGCGCCTTCAGGCGAATATCAGGTAACGCTCAACGTGGGCGGGCAGAGCTACACGGAGAAGTTTCGCGTGGTTACGGATCCGAGAGTCGCGTTCCCGGCAGGGCAGTTGCAGGAACAGTTCTCGTTCCTGATGGCCGTTCGCGACAAGCTGAGCGAGACCCACGACATCGTGCGCCAGATTCGCGAGACTCGCAACAAAGCCGAACAATGGGCCGCCGGCAACCCTGCGCGCCAGAAGCAGGTGCAGGCGCTGAACGACCAGTTGTATCCGATCGAGGAACGCCTGACGCAGTATCGGGCCAAGGCCGGGCAGGACCTGTCGAACTATCCCTCCGGGCTCGATAATAAGCTGACACGGGTGGCCAACCTGGCATCGATGGGCGATGC
>CAYOQB010000190.1:0-9083 GCA_964406035.1 uncultured Solibacteraceae bacterium
CGGGCCAGCCCTCGACGATGATCCGCAGCGGTTCGCCCGCGCAGTGCGACTCGATGGTGCGAATCACCGCCATGGTTACGATTGCGCTTTCCCGCGCGCCGCGCGGAACATCGCGAACACCGGAAGCCCCAGCAACACGATCACCAATCCCGGAATGGTGGTCGCGCTCCGGTAAAGGAACAGCACCACCAGGATCGTCGACGCGCCGGCGATGTAAAGGAACGGGACCACAGGGTACCCGAACGCCTTGTACGGCCGCTCCGCATCCGGACGCGTGATTCGCAGCCGAATCAGGCCTGCGATGGTCAGGATGTAGAAAATCAGCGCTGCCGAAACCACATAGTCGAGCAGGTTGCTGTACAGGTTGCCGTAACTCTGCGTCTGCGGATTATAGGTACGCGGCAGCACCAGGAACGCCGCCCACACGCCCTGGATCGCCAGCGCTGCGCCTGGCACCCGCGCCGGGTTCAGCTCCCCCGCGTTGCGGAAGAACAGCCCGTCGCGCGACATCGCATAGTACGCGCGCGCCCCCGCCAGAATCAACCCGTTGATACACCCGAAGGAGGAAATCAGGATCGCCACCGCCATGATCACGGCGCCCCACCCCGGCCAGATCGCCTCCACCATCGCTGTCGCCACGCGATCCGAGGGCGCGTCCTGGATCCGCTCCAGCGGCAGCGTCACCAGATACACCACGTTCGCCAGCAGATATAACCCGATCACCGTTCCTGTTCCCAGCGCCAGCGACAGCGGCACGTTGCGATGCGGCTCCTTCACCTCGCCCGCAGTGAACGTGATGTTGTTCCAGGCATCGGAGGAAAACAGCGATCCGGTCTGCGAGACGCACAACGCCAGGAACAGCCCAAATGCGCTCGCCGCTGTGATCATTTCCGTAATCGGCACCGGGTTGCGCGGCGTCCAGAAGTCGCCGAAGTTGGCGTTCACCGCGCCGGTGTTCCAGCCCAGGAACAGCCCCGCCAGGATGAGCGCGGCCAGCGCGCCGGTCTTGGTCGTCGTGAACACGTTCTGCACGATCTTGCCGTACTCCAGCCCGCGCGTGTTGGTGAACGTGAGCAGCGCGATGATCACCACCCCGACTAGCTGCGCCGTGGAAAGGGAGATCGCGTAGCCTTCGCTGAGATGAATTGGGGCGATGATATAGTTCGTCTCCGCGATACCCGGCGCCAGCAGGCCCAGGAATCGCGCGAACGCCACCGCGACTGCCGCGATGGTCCCCGTTTGGATCACCAGGAACAGCGTCCACCCGTACAGAAAACCCCACAACGGAGAGAACGCTTCCCGCAGGTAGACATACTGCCCGCCCGCCTTCGGCATCATGGACGCGAGCTCGCCGTAGCTGAGCGCGCCCGCAAGCGTCAGCACGCCCGTGATCAGCCATGCCGCCAGCAGTCCTCCGGGCGACCCCAACTGCCGCGCCATCTCCGCGCTGACGATGAAAATACCGGATCCGATCATGGATCCGATCACCACCATCGTGGAGTCGTACAGCCCGAGCCCTCGCTTGAACTCGGTATCCAACTGCGTCGCCGCGGGTTTCGAGGATGCCATGGCCTACTACGCTAGCACCGGCGGCGCGCCCCCGGCAGGGCGTTCACCCCGCCGCGTCGTACGCCATCCGGATCCATTGGATCACCTGCGCGTCTACCTCATCGGCGTGCGTCAGCTTGATCTTGTACTGGCACATCCCGCCCGCGGGCTGCTCCAGCAGGCGATCCGTGCCCGGCACGCCCTTCATGTTCAGCCCGACCTCGAATCGCGTGTTCGTCGCCGGACCCAGCATCGCGAACTGCTTTTTCCGCCGCAGGCTGACGTAGCCCTTCTTCGGCGCGATCTCGAAATCGCCAAACTTGCCGATCTCGGCCATCAGCTTTTCATGGATCGGCCGCTGCCCTGCCTTGGGACCCGTGTAAATCTCGTCCAGCACGTCGCCCGAAGCCTTCTCCTCCGCGCTCCCGGCCATATTCAGAACGTAATGCACCAGCGTATTCGCGTCGCCGTGACCCATCCCCAGGTCGCGCTTCAGCATGTCGCGCAGCTCGCCGTGCTTTGCCAGCCCGCTTTTGCGGACGATCGCCTCCAACTCGGCCAGCGGCTTGCCGGTCCGTGTCTCAATGTTCTTCAACTGCGTCTGCAATGCCTTGTCCATGCTGTCCCCTTTAACCTTCGGCGGGCTCTTCTTTTTTCAGAAAGGCGAATCGGGAAACTGCAAGTCCGGACGCTTCCCCGCCAGCGCCGCATCCAGGCGCAGGAGCCACATCCCGATCCCCGCCGCGCCTTGCATGTAGCCCGTCTGCGCCACCAAGAGCTCCGGGCGGGCGCGATGCTCCGCCTGGATCCACTTCCAGCCGTCCGGACCCCGCGTGGCGCGCGCCAGCAGATCCTCCGTCATCCGCCGCGCCGCGTCCAGGTAGCGCGCGTCCGGCGCCACTCGATTCAGGCTCAGCAGAAACTCGCCCACTCCCGCCGATCCGCAGCACTGGCCCACGTTGTTCCAGAATCCGGGCGTTCGCTTCTCTGGGATCCCGCTGTCCAGAATCGCGTTCGCCGACTGCTTCACCACGTTCATCCATGCCGCATCGCCTGTCAGTTGGAACAGCCTGTAAAACAGCCGCGCCGTCCCCGGCGGGCCGTGGCACCAGCCCAAATAAAACAGCTCCTCGCCGCCCGGCGTGTGGTGGTGAATCAGACAGCGATCGCCTTCCGCTTTGGCAATCGATCGCAGGTGATTCCCTCCGGCGATCGCCGCCTCACGGAACGCCGGGTCCTTGGTCTCGAGCGCCAGGCTTGCCAGGAAATACGCCACGCCCGCCGTGCCGTGCGAGAAATTCGGCATCAGCCGTGGGAACTTCGCGTCCATCGGCCACTCGAACCCCGAGGTGGTTTTGCGTCCCCTGCTCAGCAGCACTTTGCCGTACCGGATCGCCGCTTCGCGCAGCTCCGGCATCTTGAGTTCGCGCGCGGCATATAGCAGGAACAACCCGGTTCCCGCCGCCCCGCCGATGATGTCATTCACCTCCGAAGGCTCCGCCGCGGCCACCTGCCGCGCCACACGCGACGCTGCCTGCCCGAACTGCGGGTCCCTCGTCGCGCGGTGAAGCTCCGTCAAAACGAACCCGCTTCCCGCGATCCCCGTGTAGAGCCCGCTTTCTTTATGGCTGTCCAGACCGTGCAGGATCGCCAGGCCGCCGCGCCGCGCGGTCTCCAGCGCAGCCTTGTCGCCGGTCGCGCGGTGAAGCTCCAGGTAAAACAGCACCACACCGGGCGTGCCGGAGTAGAGCGACGCGCTGGCCGATTTCGCATCGCCAGGATCGGGCAGCCAGGTCGTGCGCCCCTCCTCGGTCCGCGCGCTCGCATCCAGCCACCGCCGCGCCTGCAGCGCGGCATCGCGATAATCGCCCGCGAGCACAGTCAGCAACGCAATCGCCGGAAACAACATGGGCGACAATGTATCACGGCCGAAGCAAAACAATGTCCCGACCTGTCGCAGTCATCACCGGAGCCAGCGCCGGCATCGGCGAGACCTTCGCCCGTGCGCTCGCCGCCCGCGGCTATGACTTGATCCTCGTTGCCCGCCGGGCCGATCGCCTGGCCGAACTCGCCCGGGAGCTTGAATCGGCGGGAAACAGCCGCGTGGAGACTCTTGCCGCGGATCTTGCCTCCGATGCCGGCATCCAAGCGGTGGAACAGAGGCTCGCCTCCTGCGATGCCCTCCATGTCCTGGTGAACAATGCCGGTTTCGGCACCAAAGGCTACTTCGCGGAAACCGACGTCGATTCGCAGGATCAGATGCACCGCCTGCACGTGCTCGCCACCATGAGGTTGAGTCACGCCGCGCTGCAGGTGCTCTCCCGCCGCAACGACGGCGCTATCATCAATGTCGCTTCTGTGGCCGGTTTCTGGCAGAGCCCTCACAACGTCAGCTATTGCGCCACCAAAACCTGGATGAACAGCTTCACCGAGGGGCTCAGTTATGAGCTCCGCGCGCGCGGATCCAAGGTCCGTGTGCAGGCGCTGTGCCCCGGCTACACCTACACCGAGTTCCACGATGTGATGGGTGTGGGACGCGGCGGCGCGCCGCAAGGTTGGTGGCTGGATTCCCGCTTCGTGGTGTCCGAGTCGCTCCGCGGCATGGACCGCGGCACGCTCTTCGTGGTGCCTGGGCTGCGGTACAAGATCGTGGTTGCGGCGATGAAGATCATGCCGCGCTGGATTCGCGAACGAGTCGCGCTGGGCATGTCCCGCCGCTACCGCGGACGCTGAACGTACCAGCTCTTCATCACCTGCATAGCAGGCTTGTCCCAAATCGAATGAGACCCGTCGTTCGCACCGCCTCTCCGGTTCGTGCCCACCTTCCACCAGTACACGCCCCGGAACCATGGCTTGTCCCAGAAGGCTTTCAGCAGCGCGTCATAAGCTTTCGCCTGATCCGCAGGCGCCACGCGCCGCGGCGTTTCATCCCACGGCTGCCGGTGCGGATTCTCGAAGCTGGAAAATCCCGCCTCCACGAACACCACCGGCTTGCTCCACTTCCGCTGCACCGCCTCGATCCGCGCCACCACTGAGGAAGCGTCCAGCGAGTCCGGCAGCGGATAGTAGTTGCTGATCCCGATCACGTCCAGCGCGTCCCAGAAATTCGCGTTCTCGAAGTCCTCGCCTTGTGCCGCCCCGTACGTGATCTGACCCCGGTAATGCGATCGCGCCAGCGCGATCAGCTTCCGCCACTCCGCTTCATCCGGCGTAAGCCTGGCCAGTTCCACCCCGATGCAGAAAAACTCAGCCTCCACCCTCTGCGCCAGCTTCGCGTAATGTTCCACCAGTGCCGAATACTGCCGGTAGAACTCCGCCCGCGATTCCCGCGGCGGATCCAGGTTCGCCGGCCAGCTCCCCGGAATCCAGAGCTGCGGTTTCAGCATCACGGTGATGCCCAGCGAATGAGCCAGGCGAGCCATCATCTCCACCCCTTCATCGCTTTCCCAGCTCCGCGACCCCGCCAGGCGCACGGAAGGCGGATTGCCCCGGGCGAATCCATACGGCACCAGCGCGATCGCATTCACGCCGTAGCCCGGCAGCATTCGCAGCGTCTCGCGTGCGCCGTCGCTCACATAGGTGTCCGGAAACTCTGCGGTGAAGTTCACGCCCTTGTGGAAATAATCCGGCTCCGCGGCAGCCGCGCGCGCCGGCAGCGCGGCGATTTCCCGCCGCCCGTTCTCGATCCACGATGCCCGCTGTGTTTCCTGCCACCGCGCCGAGGCTTGCGGAATCAGCACGGCCATCAGTACCGTCAACATTGCCGCCGCCGCGCTCCAGCGATGCGAATGCCGCGGTTCCGCCGCGGGTGCCCGCCGGTAGGCGATCGCAGCCAGTATCGCCGCCGCCATCGGCAGCACCACCGTGAACGGCAGAATCGCCAGCGGGCGCCGCGGAAGCAGCACGGCGATCACAATCCACGGCGCCACTGTCGCCGCCAGCAGCGCGGCCAGCCGCCTCCCGAACCCTCGCTCCGGCAGCTCCGAAGCCAGCAGCGTGCCGCCGAGCCAAACCAGCAGCGCGAATGCCAGCACCGCCGCCACTCCGTCCCACCCCAGCGTCCAATAACGGACCAGCCTCGGCTGCGCCGCCGCCACTCCCAAAGCCGACAGGAACAGCGCGAGCGCGCAACGCGCCGGCGATTGCCAGCCGCGGCCCAGCGCCCAACAGATCAATCCCAGCGGCAGCAGCACCGCTGCGTCCATCCACGGAAACGGCAAACGCGCCGTCGCCCGGAGGCCCAGCACCCCGATCTCCCAATGGCGAACCGGGCTCCCGCTCGCCAGCGCCGGCAGCACCCCCGCCGCCGAGCCCGCCAGCCAGGCGATCGGGTAAAAGGCCGCAATCGGGAAAATGCAATGCTTCAACACGTTTCGGTCTCAGTATAATTCCTGCATGCTGCGAGTCCTGCTTCTTTTCTTCGCCCTCTCCGCGTGCGCCGCCGAGATCCCCGCTCTCGATCAACTGGGTGAGGCCGAGCGCCAGCGCGCCAAAATCCCCGGCCTGGTCCTCGTCGCCGTGAAGGGCGACCAGGTGATCTACGCCAAGGGCTTCGGTGTGGCCGGCATCGAAACCAATGAACCCGTCACGCCGGATCACCTGTTTCGCGTCGGGTCCACCACCAAAATGTTCGTCGGCGCGGCAGTGGTGAAGCTCGCCGAGCAGGGCAAGCTCAAAATGGACGAGCCGATCGGCAACCACATCCGCAACATCGATCCCTCGCTCGCGAAGCTCACGGCACACCAGCTCCTGTCGCATACCGCCGGGCTGTGGGACCGCACGTTGATGTTCGGTCCCCACGACGACTCCGCCCTGGAAGCGAATGTCGCGTCCTGGAAGTCCGAGATCTTCTTCACTGAACCGGACCAGGTGGTCTCCTACTCGAACATGGGCTACGTGCTCGCTGGACGCCTGATTGAAGCCGTCACCGGCAAGCCGTTCGGCGATGCCATGCCCGAGCTCCTCTTCGGACCCTTGGGCATGAAGCGCACCACGTTCCGGCCCACCATGGCCATGACCTGGCCCCTTGCCCAGGGCCACGTGGAAACCGACGGCAAGCTCGCCATAGCGCGCCCCGCCGCCGATCACGCCGGCTACTGGCCCGCCGGATCCATGTTCACCAGCGGCAACGATTTCTCACGCTGGGCCATCGCCTTTCTGAACGAAGGCAAGCTGAACGCCGCTCCGGTGCTCTCCACTTCGCTCATCCGCGCGATGTCTACTCCGCGAGTCTCCATCCCCGGCAGCGTTTCCGGACGATCTTACGCTTACGGTCTGACCATCGATGACTCCGCGGGCTCCCGCGTCATCGAACATGGCGGGTCCCGGCACGGCTACACCAGCGCCCTCCGCATGTCCCCCGAGTTCCGCATCGCGGTGATCACCATCGGCAACAAGAGCGGCGGCGACGTCTCCACCCTGGCCGAAAAAGCCTTCGGCCACCTGATGCCCGTCCGCTCTCCCGCCGTGAAAACCGGCATGGTCTCGAGCCTCCCGCTGGATAGCTATCGTGGCGACTACTTCAATGGCCCCAACAAAATCGCTGTCGGCGCGGCGGACGGCAAGCTCAGCGTGGAGGCCCAGGGCCGCATGCGCGTGCTGCAGCCCGCCCCCGGCGGCTGCTTTGAATCCGAGAAGGGCGGCGGGCCCATCTGCTTCGTCTCGAAGAACGGAGCCACGTACCTGATGCAGGGCCTGCGCGCGTACAAGCGGAAGTAAGTGCCGTCCACCAAGGCAGCCACGCGCTTCATCGTCTTTCTGGGATTCGTCAGCTTCTTCGCTGATATCACCTACGAAGGCGCGCGCGGCATCACCGGACCCTTCTTCGCCAGCCTCGGCGCCTCCGCCGCCGCCGTCGGCTTCGTTGCCGGCGCGGGCGAGCTCGCCGGCTACGGCCTGCGGATTTTCTCCGGCTACCTCGCCGACCGCACCCGCCATTACTGGCTCTTCACCATCCTGGGTTACGCCGTGAACCAGCTTGCGGTCCCCCTGATGGCCTTCGCCACCACCTGGCCGCAAGCCGCCGCCCTGGTGATCCTGGAGCGTACCGGCAAAAGCATCCGCACCCCCGCGCGCGACGCGATGCTCTCCAGCGCCGCTCGCACCGTCGGCGCCGGCTGGGGATTCGGACTTCACGCCGCCATGGACCAGGCAGGCGCGTTTCTCGGACCTCTGATCGTCGCCGCCGCTCTCGCTGCCACCGGCAACTTCTCGCAAGGCTTCCTGTTCCTCGCGATCCCGGCGGCGCTCGCGCTTACCACGCTCACCGCCGCACGCATCACCTACCCCCGGCCCGAGCTGCTGGAATCCGCGCCGCCCCAACAGCAGAACTTCCCTCGCGCATTTTGGACTTACGTCCTGGCCGCCGGGATGCTCGCCGCCGGATATGCCGACTTCCCGTTGATCGCCTTCCATCTCCAGAAGCAGGCGATCGCCCCCGCCGCCGGAATCCCCCTGCTGTACTCCCTCGCCATGGGCGTCAACGCGCTAGGCGCGCTGTTCTTCGGCCGCATGTTCGACCGCCACGGCCTGAAGGTGCTCGCCGGCGGGATCCTGCTCAGCTCGCTTTCGCTGCCCCTCGTATTCCTCGGCGGGCTGCCCGCCGCCATCGCCGGGATGTCCTGCTGGGGCGCCGGCATGGGAGCTCAGGATGCCATCCTGCGCGCCGGAATCGCCGGCATGGTCTCCATGGACAAGCGCGGGCGCGCTTACGGAATCTTCAACGCCGTGTACGGAATCCTGTGGTTCGCCGGATCCGCGGCCATGGGCCTGCTCTATGACTGGTCCATTCTCGCGCTGGTGCTGTTCGGCGTCGCCATGAAGCTCGCCGCTGCCGCGATGTTCGCCGCCTGGCGCGCTTAGAGCCCTGGCTTGTATGCCTTCGGCGAATTCGCCTTCACTTCCGCCGCCGTGAACCACGCCGGCTTGAACTTCGACTCCGAATACAGCTTGCCCTGATCCATGTAGTGCGGCGACTTCGGATCCGCGCTCTGCCCGAACTGCAGCAGGCTCTTCGCCCGCACCTGCGGTCCGAACTCCACCACGCTTACGAACGAGTGCCCCGCGACTCCGTAGATCCGCTTCTGCCCCGCCTCGGGACGCGCGTAGAAGTTGAACACGATCCCGATATCGCCGGGACCGCCGGCCACCGGATAGCTTTCCTCTGCGTCGCGGAACGGCTCTTCTCCCGAGGTGTGCCGGCGCTGGATCCGGTTGATCTCGCCCCACGGCACCTGCCATGTTCCGTAGCCCTTCTCCAGATCCGCGATCACGCTCTCCAGAGCGCCGATGGCCTCCGGATATTGCCGCGCCTGCCGCACGCGCTTGGAGAAATACAGGGTGAACAGCGTCATCGCCTTGGAATCGAAGCGGCCCACGTGATCCCATTCCCGCAGTTCTTCCATCGGCCCGGCGAGCTTCGCCGCGCGCGCCGGGTCCTTCTTCCTCAGCTCCTCGTATGCGGCACCCAGCAGCGGGATCGCCGTCTCCGCCTCGATCGCCGTGGTGTCGAACGCCGCCCGCTCCCACTCCTCGAA
>CAYOQB010000191.1:0-9024 GCA_964406035.1 uncultured Solibacteraceae bacterium
TAATCGTCGGCGCCGAGGTCGAGGCCCACGATGCGATCCTCGTCCTGCCCCCGCGCGGTTAACATCAGCACCGGGATGCGGCTCTGCTGCCTCAGCTTGCGCAGCACGGAAAAGCCGTCCATTCCAGGCAGCATCAGGTCGAGCACCATGAGGTCCGGCGGTGCTTGCAGCGCCCGGTTCAGGCCCGCCCGCCCGTCGTGTTCACAGGTGACGTCGAACCCCTCGCGCTCCAGGAACTCCTTGAGCAGCGAACACAACTCCACGTCATCGTCGATGACCAGCACTCGCATTTGGATATGAATCTATCATTTTCAAGCCTACTGCCCGGATACCGCCTCGCGGACGCCGGCCTTCGGCTTCTTCAGATGCTCGTCATACCAACTGACGATCCGGTTGTGGTAGTCCACCACTTCTTCCACGGTGGAGGTCGGCATGCCGTGGCCGCCGTTGACGTAGTTCACCCAGGAAACCGTCTTGTTCAGGCGCCGCAGCGCGTAGTACATCTCCATGGCCTGGCGAGCCGGCACGTTGTGATCCTCCTCGCCGGTAATCAGCAGCAGCGGAGTCTTGATCCGGTCGGCGTTCATGATTGCGGAATGCGCGATGTACTTCTGCGGCTGCTGCCACAGCGTCGCGCCGATCCGGTCCTGGCTCTTCTCTGGGGCGTGGATGTTGCGCACGCCCAATCTTGGCGAGTCCGTATAGAAGCTGATCATGTTGACCTTGCCCGAGATGTTGATGGCGGCGGCGAATCGGTTGGTTTGCGTGATCAGCAGGTTAGTGGCGTAGCCGCCGTAGCTGGTGCCTTGCACGCCCAGGCGCTCCGGGTCGGCGACGCCCATATCGATCAGCTTGTTCGCCGCCGCCGTTACCGCTTTCATCCACGCCTCGCCCGGATATCCCGTCTCGAACTCCACCGACGGCTGCACCACGACATAACCGTTGGCATTCAACACGCTGGTGGTGCCGTTGAACGGATCGTCGAAGAACTGCTCGTACACGATGAACACGGTCGGATACTTGCGTCCCGTCTGGAAGTCGGGCGGATAGTAGACGACCCCGGACTGCTTCTTGCCATCGATGTCGAGGTACGAGATCAACTCCGTCTTGCCCAGGGCCTTGTCCTTCAGTTGCGGGTTCCACTCGCTCAGCCGGTCCACTTTCGCGAAGTTTGCATCGGCGGCGTACAAGTCGGCCGGACGGTTCCCCTCAGCCGCCGCGAACACCCATCGTGAGCCATCCTTCGACATGCGCCACTGCGACAGTATGCGACTGTCGCGGAACAGGGATTCCAGCTTCTTGCCGGAGACGCGATAAGCGTCCACGCCGCGCTCCCATTTCTGGCGCGAGGCGTAGCTCAGGTACAGCACGTTCCCATCCGGACTCCACTCCAGCGGTTGGTAGCGCGGGGCGGTTTTGTCCTCCTCGCCGCCTTTGACCATCAGGTCCTTCGCTCCGGTGGCGACTTCCACCATCCAAAGGCCTTCCTTGTTGGACGCGACCAGGCGTTCGCCGCGCGGGCTCAGCCGCACAACGCTGAATCGCTGCTTGGCAGCCTCCGCCTTAGCGGCTTCATCATTGTCGGCGGGCTTGTCCTCGGGTTTTTTCGAGGGCCCTAGAATCTGCTTGGGATCGCCGCCATCAATGGAGCCCGCGAACACCGCGCCTTCCTTGCTGTAGGCAAAATGCCGCCCGTCACGAGCCCACACCAGGTTGATCCCCTTGGTGGACTTCAGCACCGTGCGCGGTGTCGCTCCGGCGACTTCGACGCGAGCCTCGCCCGCGCCGAGCGAATCGTAGTCCGTCTTCTGCACGAGGTCTTCGTTGACGATCAGCGCGCTGCCGTCCTCGGTGATGCGATAGGAAGCGCGCCGGCCCTCCGGCGCGAGCTCCTTCCACTCGCCGCCGGCGGGCGCGTAGCTCCAAACGCTCCGCTCCAGGGACATGCGCCGCAGGGCGATCCAGTTCAGAAACGGATCCTTGCTGCTGTGGACGATCACCGGTCCCCGCGCCTCCTGCTGGAACCGGGCGGCGGTTTTCGTGTGCCAGTCCGCGGCGCGTAATGCGAGCACCAGCCGTGCGCCGTCACCGCTCCACTGCAGGTCCGCTGAATCATCTACAGCCTTGCCCGGGGGCAACTTCAATGCTGCCGCCACACCCGTGGCGCGATCCCAGAGCACCGGCTCAAAGCGATCGCCGTTGCGCGCGAGCAATGCCAGCTTCGATCCGTCCGGCGACCAACTGGCGCCTCGCGCTTCTTTCCGGTCGGCGAACACGCGCTTCTTGTCTCCCGTGCGGGTATCGATCACCCACAATTCCATGGCGGAGGGCGCAACATACGTGGGATCGCCGAAGCGGCGGTTGTCGATTCCGATCCGGTCGCGGAGTCGCAGCGAAGTGATTGCCGCCCAACGGCCGTCGTCGCTCACGTCGGCGATGTTGCTGTTGACCACATCCAGCATGTCGTTGACCGTAAAGGGCGCCGGCGCGGACACCAGCAGCAGGACGCTGAGCAGAAGCAGGGCAGGAAAGCGCATAGGCCCTTTATTCTATGCCCTTCCGCGCTACTTCGCTCCCGGCGGAGGTCCGATGGCGCAAAGCGGATCGCCGATCACAATGTTCATCCAGCTCAACACCGGGATCGACAGCCAGTAGCTCTCCGCCAGGTTGCGGCCGTAGTAATACGCGGGCAACAGGAGTTCCGGTCGCGGCGTGGTGCTCAGGAAGGGCTCGGCCACGTGCCCGGACGCCCCGCTAGCGCCTTCGTCCAGATAATCGGCGGCAAGGCTCTGCGGCGACCCCGCGAACCACGTCTTCTGGTCGTTCCAGTTGCCGAGCGCCCATGTGGCCGGAGGACGCTGCAACGTCCGGCCATTGCTCGACACAAACTCGCTTACGATCGCCCCCGGCAGCCATTCGAAGTTCAGCATCCGCTGCTTGCGATTCAGGTCGTTGGAGCCCCAGGAGGCGTACGCGATCACCTGGCGCGCTCCGGTGATGACGCGCGGCGAGGAGTCGAACAGCACGCGATCCTTCGGCAGCAGGATCGCCGCATTGCGCAGCCAGTCATTCCCGGTCTGGTCGTCATCCGATCGCAGGTCGATCACGAACTGCCCGCGATTTGCCGCCGCCAGGCAGCGGTCCACCAGTCTCCTGGAAGTCGCTTTGTCGTAGGAGTCCAGCCTCGTCACCAGATATATCGGGAACCGCGGATGGGCGAACGGAGCATCCTTCTGGCGGAAGAACGGATTCGCGATCCAGCCGTTGCTGGCGTAGGTCTTGCCCTGAATCTTGGAATACAGCAGCGTCAACTCGCTGTCGATCGACGCGAGGTCTCCGCCCTGCCCGCCCTTGCCGATCACCCGCAGCGGCAGGCCCACGCTGACCAGGTACAGGACGCTCTCCACCAGACCGCTCCGCTTGAGGCACTCGGTCACCGGCGTTTCGATCTTTGATTCCAGATGCGGCCGCGGCAGATCGTCATCGATCTGCACTTCCACCGTGCAGACGTTCTTCGCCGGGATAGCTCGCTTGGCCGTGTAGTAGCGGGCGATCTCCACCGCGGCGGGCGAAGCTCGGTTCACGATCACCAGCACCTGCTCCGGTCCGGGAGCGCCGGCGCACAGGCCGGTTGTCAAAGCCGCGGCGAGACTCAGCCGTGCGATCACATTACTTCAGCGACTTCAGGTAGTCGACGATCGCTTCCGCGTCCTTTTGCGTCAGCGTGTAGGCCGGCATCGGCGGGTCGGCGGGCTTGCCCTTCGGCGTCAAGCCGGTGGTCAGGTACTTCACCATCGCGCCCTCGCCCCACTTCTTCCACAGGCTGCTGGTCGGGGTCAGATCGGGGGATGTCTTGTGCCAGCCGGGAACCGGCTGCAGCGGAGCGAAGTCCAGCACAGCGCCCTTCAACCACTTGGTTTTGTCGAACTGGCCCTTCTCATCCTTCGGCGTATGGCAGTCGCCGCACTTGGCGACCTCCTCCACCAGGTACTTGCCCCATTCCACGCTCTTGGGATCCGCCGCGGCAGCGGCCAGGGAAAAGGCGAAAAACGCCACGGAAAACAGACGCATGACACTATGTTACCCCGAGTTCAGATGACGTCCGCGAAGCTCTTGCGCAGCTTGAGGAACCAGGCATAGCCGGCCCACATCATCGCCGCCGAGACCAGCGTCAGCCAGCCCAAAGCCGCAAGGTCCGGCGCGGTGCCCTCCAGCAGGACCGCCCGGTAGCCGCGGACCAGCGTCAGAATCGGGTTGTACTGGAGCACGGCATGTACCGGCGCGGGAAGCGCGGATTCCGGATAGCAGATCGGCGTGATGAAGAACCACAGCGTCAGCAGGAAGCCGATCACCTGGCTCAGGTCCCGCAGGAATACGCCGGTGGCGCTCAGCAGCCAGGCGAGCCCCACCGAAAACATCACCTGGGGAATCAGCAGCACGGGCAGCCACAGCGCCGACCAGTGCAGACCGCGCAAAGCTGCGATGGCCACCACCAGAATGCCGCCCGCGAACATCTCCGTGATCAGGCCGGCGGCGACCAACACTACCGGAAGTACCTCCACCGGAAAGACGAGTTTCTTGACGAAATTACGATGCTCCAGGATCACCGACGCAGATCGCCCGGCTGCTTCCGAGAACGCGAGCCAGGGCAGCATGCCTGTAAGGAAGTAGAGCGCGAACCCGGTGCGGGAGGGATCGCCCCCGAAACGCGCCTGCAGAACCACGCCGAAGACGAAGAAGTAGGTGGCCATCAGCAGCAGCGGATTCAGTACGGTCCACAGCACGCCTCCGGCCGAGCCCCGGTAGCGGGCGAGCACGTCGCGGCGCACGATGCTGGAGATCAGCGCGCCGTGCGCGCGCAGGGTGCGGAACGGGCCGGCAAACAGATCGGGCAGTTCGGCCCGCCAGCGTTCCAGGCGAAGCGAGCGCAAGGTGGTGACGCGCGGCGGCGAGAGCCGGACACTTCCCCCGCGAGCTTCGGCGTCCACGATCACGAACTCGCGCCCCCGCGCGTATTCCCATCCGCGCGGCTCGTCCACCGGCGACACGTAAACGCGGTACGGCCCGTCCTGCTCCGGCAGTTGGATCTCGAGCTCGGCCCCGCCGTCTTCCAGCGGCATCCAGTTGCCTTCGCTCAGGAACAGCGATTCCTTGGGATCGTAGAGCTGCCAGCCCACCAGTCCGGAGGCGCCCGGCAGCCGCACGTGGAGGTGAATGGTCCGGCCGCGCAGCGACGCTTCCACTTTGCTCGATGCGGCCATCGCCATTAACTGTACAGCCAACCGGGGTAGCGGTCGCGAACCGGGCCGGTCTTGCGCCCCAGCACGTAGATACCATCGCCGCGATGCTCCGTGGTCAGCATGTAGCGCTGCAGCAGGTGCTCCACCCAGGCAAGCTCCGGCGCTGGCGCTTCCTGGAACGGGCCGGTTTCCAGTTTCACCACCTCGAACCCGGAGCTCTCGAATAGAGACTGAATTTCACGCGGAGTGTATTCGCGGTTGTGGCGTGCGTCCACTTCGCCGTCCGCCCGGGGACGCAGGTACGCCGGAAACAGCATCGGATGGAAGCCCTGCAAAATCCCGGAGAGCGCGCGAAGCGACGTGATGTTCGGCGTAGTGAGCACGAAGTGACCTCCGGGCCGCAGCACGCGATTCACTTCCGCCATCAGGTGTACCGGATCGGCGAATAGGTGCTCGATGAGCTCGCCGCAAACTACGGTGGCGAAATGCGCGTCCGGGTAGGGATAGCGGTCCTTTTCCGCGTCAAACAGATCCACGACGCATTCGAACGTTTCGCCCGATTCGGCGGTCACCGACTTGCGATGGCTCTCGCCCAGCTTGCCGAAGTAGCATCCGCGGACATCTCCATAACCCAGCCTGGTCCGCAGCGCCGGCGTGATCTGCAGATATGCGCCCATCTCCAGGATGCGATCGTCAGGCGCTCCAGGCGGCACCAGCGACAACGTTTTCTCCAGCCGCGTCAGATGCTGGCGCGCGTACTGCTTGCCGCCGGAGTCGCGAACCCAGCCCAAAATGTAACCTGGTTCCACAGGCGGCGGCTCGCCATCCCCGGGCGGCTCCGGCGGCGGCGCCGGCACAGGCTTGATCACGCCGGACTCCGCGGCGCGCCCGTCGATCACCGCCCGGACAAAATCCGCGTAATGACCCGCCGCGACCCTCCAACTGCATTCGCTTCGAACCCATTCGCGAGCCCGCTCCCCCAGCGATCGGCCCAACGCCGGATCCGCCGCCAGAAGGCTCAGATACTCGAACAGCGTGTCTTCTTCGGTTGCATCCACCGGCGCCTTCAAAACCACGCTGTCCGGATATTCGGCGAAGCTGCCGATGTCGCTCACCACCACCGCCTTGGCCATGCCCAGCGCCCGCAACAGCGTGCCCGAGCTTTCGCCGACAGTAGGGTAACGAAGGTTCAGCACGATATCGCAGGCCGCGATGTAGCCGTCGAAGTCCTCGGGGCTCGCGAAGCCGATCGCGCGCACGTGCGGCGACAGCCCGAGCGCGTGGACCATCGATTCCAGCGGCAGCTCCGGGTGTGCTTCGCCGCAGAGAAGCATTTTGGCGCGCGGTTCCACCCGCAGCAGCCGGCGAAAAGCCCGCAGCGACTCCGCGATCCGTTTGTACGGCTTCAAAAAGCCGAAGATGCCGATCAGCGGATCGGATTCCGGCACGCCCAGCTTCTCGCGATAAGCAAGGCGGTCCGGCGCGACCAGCCAGGCGCCGTGCCAGATCCGCGCGATGGGACCCGTGAAGCCGGCACTGCGCGCTTCCCCGGCGACACAGTCCGAGTGCACGATGAGGCCGCGCGATCGCTCCAGAACGCGCCGCAGCATCGGCACGCCGTCGTAATCCGGACCTCGCTCCAGCGTACGGACGTAGCGCTCGGCGTACGCCAGCGCTGCCGGTCCGCCGTCGTGCTCCACTACCCGCAGATAGCCGTCCCAGTCGCCCCGCCGGATGTACAGATCGGCAATCAGGTGATGCAGATTCGCCTCATGCAGCACTGCGATGCCGGGGTGTTCCAGCGCCATCTCGTACGCGAATACGTGATACGGATTGTTGCCGAGCTGGTACAGAATGGCGTCAAAAGCGGACGCGTCGAAGCGCGCCGGCTTCTCGGTGTACACCGTCACATCGGCCAGCAGCTTCAGCTCGCCCAGCAGCGCCGCGGAGTAATCCGCGATGCCGCTTCGCGCCGGCGGCATGGGCGAAAAGAACGCGATCCGCATTGCTAGCGGACCAGCTCCATGGTGAAGACGCCGAGTTCCACGGGCAGCCGCACCAGCACCGGCGTACGCGCCGCATCGCGGGCAAAGAAGATATCGAAGGTGATGTCCGTGGCCGGACCCTTCACCGTCGCCGCCATGCGGTCCGCTTCCACCGGCTCGCCGTTCGCGGTGACTCTCTGAACCCCGCTGTAATTCAATCGGACATCGTACTTCGCGCCGAATACCAGCGTCTGCCCCGGCGCCACCCGGCCATTCGCCAGCTCGCGGCGCACGAATTGCACAAACGCCAGCAGGTCCCGCGCGCATTCCGGAGTGGAAAACTCGCTCTTGCCCCCGCCGCTCACCAGCGTTTCGCGCGTCGCCGATCGCTTCGACTGATCGATCTCCGTCTTCTCCTTGGCGGAGCGGCGGCCGTGCGCGTATTCCTTTTCGAGAGCAGCGGTGCACAGCTCGGATGTCGCGGTGGAGGTGAAACGGTCCGTGATCTTGAATCCCGGAATCGCCGCGTCGATCGTGAACTCGAAGCTCCACCCGCCGTCGGCGTTGGGAGTGCTGCGAAGCTGGCTCTCGCCCAGGCTCAACCCGCTCGGCCAATTGATGGAGTAGCGGAGAACTTCGCCGGGGGACTTCTGCGCAAGCAGCGGCGCCGCGGCCATCAGCAGCAGCGGAAGAACTCTGATCATGCCCGCGCCTTCGCCAACTGCTCCTGCCGCGACATCCCGGCCACGCCATAGTAGGCGTCCAGCGTGCGCTGCGCGGCTCGCTGCCAGCTAAAGAGCGCCGCGCGGGCCGCGCCCAGCCGCTCCATGCGGGTCCGCAGTTCGTGATCCAGCACCAGGTCGCAAAGCGCCCTCGTCATCTCTTCCGCCGACCTCGGGTCGAACAGAATCGCCGCCGCGTTCGCCACCTCCAGCATCGCCGAGCTGTTGGAACACGCCACCGCCCGGCCGCACGCCATCGCCTCCAGGATCGGCAGCCCGAACCCTTCGTAGAACGACGGGAACACGAACACCTCGCAGGCGTTATACAACTGCAGCAGCTCCGGATCTTCCACGAACCCGGTGATGTGCACGCGGTCGGCCACGGGCGACCTCTCGATCACCCCGCGAACCTCCGGCGAAAACCACGTCTCCTTACCCACCATCACCAGCCGGTGCGGCAGGTGCGGATGCAGCCGCAGCATCGCCTCAAAAGCATGCAACAGGCCGATATGATTCTTGCGCGGCTGCAAATCGCCCACCGTCATCAGAAACGGCGCGCGGATGCCGAACCGGCGCGCCACGAACGCTCCCGCGTGCTCCCGGGAGACCGGCCGGAACGTATCCGCCACCGCGTTCGGGATCACCACCACTTTGTCCTCCGGCACCGAGTAAGCACGCAGGATCGCCGTCCGTGAGAACTCGCTCGGCGTGATCACGCACGCGGCTCTCTTCACCGTCGGCTCCACCGTGTAGCGGAGCTGCGTCGCGCGAAACCGCGTGAAGAACTCCGGATGCTCCAGGTAGCTGACGTCGTGGACGCTCACCACCACCGGAACCGGGCACGACAGCGGGGCCGTGTACTGCACGTGCAACAGGTCCGGGCGATGCTTGCGCAGCAGCGCCGGAATGTCGAAACCCAATCGCCGGAACGGGTTGGTGGAAACCCAGGCTGTGGAAAAGCGCTTCGGGACTTCCCCTTCGGCGCCGGGCTTGGAAAGGAACGCCAGGAACTCGTTGTGTTCATCTAACGCAGCGAACTCCCGCAGTAAGTTGCGGATATAGACTTCGTTGCCAGTC
>CAYOQB010000192.1:0-8893 GCA_964406035.1 uncultured Solibacteraceae bacterium
CGGCTGATCGCGGTGGAAGACGACTGGCAGCGGCTGCGGCACGCGACCATCGGCGCGGATCTGTACACGCTGCGGCGGATGCAGCGGGCTCCGCGGCCGGTTCCGGCGCGCTGACTGCTTGGGCGTTTTCGATTCCGCTGAAGGGGGGTCAACTTGACCGCTAAAGGGCGTCAGGGGCCACGATGTGCGGCTTCGGCGAGCCTAAAGGCTCGCACCGCCTGAAGGCGGTTCTACTTGGCTGCCTCTCCAAATTTGCACGTGATCAGTAGAACCGCGTTTTGAGTGCCGCGGGAGTTCAGGTGCAGGTGTTCGTTGTAAAGGATGTCTTGTCCTGAACGTCAAGTCTGTCCTGGCAACGAACACCTTTCAGGGCCGCCGAAGGGCGACGTTCCATTCTGGCGGGCCGGTATCGCCGCTGGCGCGGAGCGCGCCCGGCGTCGGATAATCAGAGCTTCAAGTCCACATCACGTCAGGAGCCCGCTTGTCCCTAGAAGACGATTTATTGAAGCAAAGGCTGGAGCGCACGCGCGAGATCGAAGCGTTGGGTTTCCAGCCGTACGGCAGACGCTTCGATTACAGCATCACGATTCCGGATATTCTGGAGCGCTACACGGCGAAAGGCGGCGAGGAACTGGAAGCGGAGCGGATTCCGGTGCGCATCGCCGGGCGGATCGCGACGGTGCGGCGGATGGGGAAAGCCGGATTCGCTCACTTGCAGCAAAACGGCGCCAAGGTGCAGGTGTACATCCGCAAGGACGCGGTGTCCGAGCGCGACTACAAACTGTACGAGTACCTGGACCTCGGCGACATTATCGGCGTGGAGGGCTACCTGTTCCGCACCCGCACCGGCGAGCTCAGCGTGCACGCCGAGAAGCTGGAGTTCCTGTCCAAAACGCTGTTGAGCATGCCGGAAAAGTGGCACGGGCTGGAGGACATCGAGATCCGCTACCGGCAGCGGTATCTGGACCTGATCTCGAGTCCGGAATCGCGCGAGGTATTCGTCAAGCGGGCGAAGCTGATCGGATCGTTGCGGCGGCAGTTGGAGGCCCACGGCTACATCGAAGTGGAGACCCCGATGCTGCAGCAGATCTACGGGGGAGCGGCGGCGAGGCCGTTTGTCACGCATCACAACACGCTGGACATTCCGCTGTACCTGCGGATCGCCCCGGAATTGAATTTGAAGCGGCTGGTGGTGGGCGGCCTGGAACGCGTCTACGAAATCAACCGCAATTTCCGCAACGAGGGCATCTCCTTCAAGCACAACCCGGAGTTCACGATGCTGGAGTTCTATCAGGCGTACGCGGATTTCGAGGTGATGATGGACCTGTCGTGCGAGCTGCTGAAGCAGGCGGCGATCGACGTCACCGGATCGGCGGTGGTGGAGTATCAGGGCGAGCCGCTGGACTTCGGAAACATCGAACGGCTGACCATGCAGCAGGCGGTGAAGCGGCATGCGCCGGGCGAGAACTGGCAGGCCGCGGGCATGGAACTGGTGCATCTGTTTGAGCATCACGTGGAAGAGAAGCTGATCCAGCCGGTGATCATCTACGACTTCCCGGTGGAGATCTCGCCGCTGGCGATGCGCAAGCCGTCCGATCCCCGGTTCACCGATCGGTTCGAGATCTTCGCCTACCGGATGGAGATCGGCAACGCGTTCACCGAGCTGAACGATCCGCAGGAGCAGCGGCGGCGGTTCGACATGCAACTGGAGATGCGGGAGAAGGGCGACGAAGAAGCGCACCAGATGGATGAGGATTACATTCGGGCGTTGAGCTACGGGATGCCGCCGGCGGGCGGCGAGGGGATCGGCGTGGACCGGCTGACGATGCTGCTGACCAACCAGCGGTCGATACGCGACGTGATTCTGTTCCCGCAACTGCGGCCGGAGGGCGAAATCGGCATCGCCGCGAAGCTGCGCGAGCTGGACCGTAAATGAGGGAGTTCGAGCGGTTTGTCGCGGGGCGGTACCTGCGGGCGCGGCGCAAGCAGCGCGTGATCTCGGTGATCACGGTGATCTCCATTATCGGGGTGGCGGCTGGAGTAATGGCGCTGGTGATCGCACTGGCGATCAACAACGGGTTCCGCAGCACGCTGCAACGCAACCTGCTGGGCGCGACGGCGCACGTTTCCATTCTGGAGAAAGAGCCGGGGTACGGCATCAGCGACTGGCGATCGATCGCGGCGCGGCTGCGGTCCATTCCGGGCGTAGTGAATGCGTCGCCGGGATTGTACGGCAGCGTGTTTCTCAGCGGTCCGCTGCAGAGCTCGGGCATGATCCTGAAGGGGATCCCGGTGGGCGAGGGCGCGCCTCCAGTGGATGCGCTGGCGCGCCTGAAGGAAGGATCGCTGGAGCGGCTGCGCGAGCCGCAGCGAGGCTATCCGGGGATCATTTTGGGAGCGCGCCTGGCGCAGGCCACGGGTATGACGCTGGAATCCGTGGCCCAGGTACTGAATCCGCAGGGGGAGCTGACGCCGTTCGGCCCGCGTCCCGTGATGCACCGGTTCCGGGTGGTGGGGATCTTCGAATCCGGGTTCTTCGACCTGGATTCGGCGTGGGCGTTTACGTCCATCGAGTCGGCGCAGAAAGCGTTGTCGCTGCCGGATGTGGTGAACTCGATTGAGCTGCGGCTGGCGGATCTGGATCGCGCGGATGAAGCAGCGCGGGCGGCGGCGCCGCTGATCGGGGACAAGCTCGCGGCGACCACCTGGGGGGAACAGAACGGGCAGATCTGGAACGCGCTGCGGATGGAGCGCAACGTTACGGTGATCACCGTGGGGCTGATCCAACTGGTGGCGGCGCTGAACATCCTGATTACGCTGGTGATGATCGTGATGGAGAAACACCGGGACATCGCGCTGCTGATGGCGATGGGGGCGCGGGAGCGGCAGATCCGGCGGATTTTCGTGATGCAAGGGCTGTTCATCGGAGCGATCGGGACGGTGATCGGACTCGCCGCCGGGTACACGATCTGTTACTTCGCGGATCGCTACCAATGGCTGTCGCTGGACCAGCAGGTGTATGCGTTGAGCTACGTGCCTTTTGATCCGCGGTGGATCGACGCGATCTGGATCACGGCGGCGGCGATGGGCATCAGCTTCGTGGCGTCGATTTACCCGGCGCGCAACGCCGCGCGGATCGTGCCGGTGGAGATGCTGCGGTACGAATGATGCGTATCGTGGTGGACACCAGTTCGATTCTTCTGCGCAGCGCGGGCGTGAAGAATTATGTCTGGCACTGGGTGCGGGCAATGCGCGAGATCGCGGGCCAGGACACCATCCGGGCGTTTCCCTTTCTGGGCGAGCTGGGCGCCTTGAATCATGAGGGCTCGCCGTATGCGGCGCTGCCGACGCTGGCGCGAATGGCGTTGGTGTACGGGGTGAACGTGCCGGGCGTGCCGTGGCTGGACCTGCTGCATCGCGGCTGCGACGTGTTTCACGCCTCCAACCAGACGCGGATCGCGCCGCGGCGGATGAAGCTGACGGCCACTATCCACGACCTGACCTGTTTCCTGATGCCGGAGTTGCACACGCGGGGGAATGTGGGCGCCGACCGGGAGTTCGCGCGGAGCATCCTGGCCAGGGCGGACCGCCTGATCGCGGTGAGCGAGAACACGCGCAGGGACGCGATCCAAGTGCTGAAGCTGGATCCGGAACGGGTGGAGACGATCTACTCCGGCGTGCCCGATTGCTTTTTTCACGCCAAGCCGGCGGTGCGGGCGAAGCCGTACGCGCTGTTCGTGGGGACCATCGAGCCGCGCAAGAACATCGACACGCTGCTGGACGCCTGGAAGCAGGTGAAGGCTCGCGCGGATTTCGATCTGGTCATCGCCGGTCCGGTAGGCTGGAACGCGGAGCGGACGCTGCATCGGATTCAAGCCGAGGCGGTGTATCGCGGGTACGTGCCGGAGGTGGAGATGCCGGGGTTGACGGCGGGCGCCACGGCGTTCGTGTACCCGTCGCTGTATGAGGGATTCGGATTCCCGGTGGCGCAGGCGATGGCGGCGGGCGTGCCGGTGGTGACGTCGCACACGTCGTGCCTGCCGGAGGTGGCGGGCGAGGCGGCGCTGTATGCGGATCCGCGGAGCCCGGCGGAGATCGCGGCGCAGTTGGATCGGGTGCTGGAGTCGGAGACGCTGCGACAAAGGATGTCGGCGGCGGGCCGGGAGAAGGCTCGCGCGTACCGCTGGGAGGCGTGCGCCCGGCATTCGCTCGAGTTTTTTCAACGCGTGACCGGCTAGCCGCGCCGCTTCTTGCCCTTGGCGCGTTCTTCCACCACCGAAAACTGGAGCTTCTTCTCCACCGCGTCCACGCGGTCGAGCCGGACGCGAACCGCGTCGCCGATGGAGAACTTGCGGCGGGAGCGCTCGCCGATGATCTGCCGGGAGTTCTCCTGGTACGTGAAACGCTCGCCCGGCAGCGTATCGATGGGCACCAGGCCCTCTACATAGAGGTGTTCGAGCTCGACGAAGAAGCCGAAGCGGGTGGTGGAGATGATGAGTCCGGGGAACTCCTCGCCTACGCGGTCCATCATGAACTTGGCTTTCTTCCATTCGACAAGCTCGCGTTCGGCTTCGGCGGCGCGGCGTTCGGTGAAGGATGTGTCGTCGGCGATCTCGCGAAGCTGATCGAGCGAGTAGCGGGCCGGCTGGGAATCGAGCCAGGCGCCCAGAACGCGATGCACGATCAGGTCGGGGTAGCGGCGGATCGGCGAGGTGAAGTGCGTGTAATGTCCAGCGGCCAGGGCAAAGTGCCCCAGGTTCTTTTCGCTGTAGCGAGCCTGCTTAAGCGAGCGCAGCATCAGGTAGCTGAGGATGCGCTCCTCCGGCTTGCCTTCGATCTTGGCCACCAGGCGCTGGTAGTGGCGGGAGGTGATGGCGATGTCGCGCGGCGTTTCGATGTCGCGGCGGGATTTGCGGCCGTCGCGGTGGTGCTGGACGTTGCGATGCTTCTGGACGGGGATCGCGCCGACGCCCAGGGAGTAGCCGAAGTGCGCCGCCACCTGCTCGAAGTCGAGTACGCGCTTGGGGTCGGGGAGTTCATGCACGCGGTGCAGGGACGGAAGGTCGAGGCTCTCCAGGTGGGAGGCGACGGCCTCGTTGGCGGCCAGCATGAACTCTTCGATGATGCGGTGGGCGATGTTGCGGGGCGCGCGCAGCACGCCGGTCATTTCGCCGAATTCGTTGAACTCGATCAGAGGCTCGGGCAGGTCGAAGTCGATGGAGCCGCGGCGGACGCGCTTGCGGTTCAGAATCACTTCGAGCTCGCGCATCAGCTCGAAACGGTGCAGCAGCGGGGCGTAGCGCTCGCGGAGTCCGGCATCGCCTTCGAGCAGCGCGTGGACACTGGTGTAGGTCATGCGCTCCACGCTGCGGATCACGCCGCGGCAGAACTCCTGGCGCAGGATGTCGCCGTGGTGATCGATTTCGAGCAGCGCGCTCATCACCAGGCGGTCCTGGCGGGGACGGAGGGAGCAGATGTCGGTGGAAAGCTCCACCGGGAGCATGGGCACGGCGCGATCGGGGAAGTAGACGCTGGTGCCGCGCATCGCGGCTTCCAGATCGATGGGGGAACCGGGCCGCACGTAATGGCTGACGTCGGCGATGTGGACCTGCAACGCGAAGTTGCCGTTGGGCAGCTTCTCCACCCACACGGCGTCGTCGAAGTCGCGGGCGGTTTCGCCGTCGATGGTGACGATGTCGAGTTCGCGAAAGTCGCGGCGGTGGAGCAGGTCGTCCTGGGAGATGTGATCCGGGACCCGCTTGGCGGCGGCGAGCACCGGATCGGGGAACTGATGCGGGATGTGGTGCTTCCGGATCATGATTTCGACATCTACGCCGAAATCGCCGGGGCGGCCCAGCACTTCCACGACGCGTCCGGCGTATTCGCCGCCGTCTTCGCCGAAGTCGAGGACCTCGACATTGACGATCAGGCCTTCCATATCCTCCACGCCGCTGATGTCGAGGGGTTGGACGCCGACACGATCGACGGGCGGTTGAGCGTCCGGGATTTCCATGCCGGGCACGATGCGGATCCACTGTTGGATGCGCTCATCCTGGGGGGCGACGAAGTTGCCGCGGCGGCGGATCTTGAATTCGCCCACTACGGTAGCGTGGGCGCGGCGGAGGACGCGGACGATTTCCCCGTCGGCGCGGCCGTCCGGTTTGACGAAGGCGACGCGGGCAAGGACGCGATCGCCATGCATGGCCTTTTCCGCGGAATCGCGCGGGATGTAGAGGTCGCCCTGGACGCCGGGGACCGGCTTGTCCGGAATGACAAAGCCGTAGCCGTCGCGGTGCATGTTGAGCCGGCCGACGGCGAACTCATGGGTCGCGCCGGGAAGCACGAAGTGGCCGGACTTCATTTCAATCAGGTCGCCCTTGGAGGCCAGCCGTCCGAGTGCGGATTCCAGGTCCTGGCGGGCTTCGCCCTTCAAGCCCAGCTCGCGCACCAACTGTTTGAAACTTGTTCGTCCCTTGGGGAGCCCGCCGATATGTGCCAGCAGTTCGCGGTCCGTCAATCTACCTTTGATTATATTGGTCAACATGCAACTGCACGTTGTCACACTCGAAATCCCGGAGAACGGGAACCTGATCGTGGGCCAGAGCCACTTCATCAAGACGGTGGAGGACCTGTACGAGGCGATCGTGAACACGACGCCCTCGATGAAGTTCGGGATCGCATTCAACGAAGCTTCCGGTGCGTGCCTGACCCGTGTGGACGGCAACGACGAGGAGTTGCAGGCGCTGGCGGCGCGGAACGCGACGGCGGTCGGAGCGGGTCACCTGTTTGTGATCGCGCTGCGGGACGGCTATCCGATCAACGTACTGGGCCGAATCCGGGACGTGCCGGAGGTGGCGAACATCTTCTGTGCGACGGCGAATCCGCTGCAGGTGATTGTCGCGGAGACGGAGCAGGGAAGGGGCGTGCTGGGCGCGGTGGATGGGAGCTCGCCGAAGGGATTAGAGGATAGCGAGGGGGTGCAGTGGCGCAAGGATCTGCTGCGGAAGATCGGGTACAAGCGGTAGGAGTCATGGCGGGTTTGACCCCACGGATCTCGAAGTCATTCGTGATTGAGGACGACGACATCGCCCTTTGACAAATCCGCCCAGGCCGCGTCCTCCTCTGGAGAAAGCCAGTCCTTTGCGAGTGAAAACTCCGCGGCTAAAGCGGGCACCGACGCCTCAGCATGATGCTCCGAGAGTGCGCGAAGAAATTCCAATAAGCGATCCAGATCCGTTTCGGACAGCCGTCCCAGCACTTGATGAACGAGTTCGCGTTTGCTCATGCAGGCCTTGACTCTCATTTTACGGCAAGGATGCGACGGCCGGGTGCGAGTGGGCAGCCGATTCCGCTGCCGAGACACACTTCAAGCGGCGTCCACAACCACCACCGACAACCGTTTATCCAAGGCGCGGAATGCGGCTTCCACAGTTTCGATCGGAGTGGGAACGCCGATATCCAGAATCGCATCGAGTTCGGCGGCTCCCACACGCAGTTTGCGAGCCAACGCCTGGGGACGCATGCCAGAGCGCCGAAGGGCCTGACGCAGCCGCAACTTGGCCTGAGTCAGAAGCGGCAACACTACCCAGCGCGCCCGCGGGCTTCTGCGGTTCTTAGGCCGGGGCAGGGCGACTCCGCGGTCTATATAGTCCTCAATGAGACAGATCAGCAGGTCCTGAGCCATGTCTAGCGATTCCGGCAGGGAGTCGCCTTGAGTGACGCCGTAAGTGAAGTCGGGAAAATGAACGACATAGCCGCCATCGGATTCCCGGTGAAACGTGGCGGCGTAACGGAACCCTGAGTTGTTCATTTCTTCAATCCTAGCTGCTTCAGAATGGAATGCAAGGTGCCAGGCTTCACCTCAGCCGAAGAATGCCGCGGGATCATGGTTCTAAGAGATCCCCTGATTACAAGCGTGTGCTTGCTGCGCTCCTCAAACTGGCAGCCGTGCCGTTTCAGGAAACGCAGAAGTTCCGCAAAGGTCATCCCATAATCAGTGCGTTGGCCGTGGCATTCCTCTCCGCTGTTCTTAAGATTTCGCCCGAATCACCCGGCAACGTGCCGAACACCCGGCCGCCTTCCTGCTCCACGCGAGTGCGGACGAACGCGTCGGCCACCGGCTCGGGCGAAAAGCGAGTCAGCAGCGAAGCCTGAAGAGCGATCGCCAGGCGCTCGCCCAACATGCGAGCCTGCTGCTCGTCGACGCCCTTCGCGACCATCTCGTCGATCTCTCCGGCGAGCCGGAGGACTCGGGAGTCCGGCGACTCGCGGATCTCGGCCCGCAACGCTTCAAAGCTTTCGGGCTCCCGACCGATGGCGCGCAGGATGTCGAGCGCAATCACGTTGCCGGAGCCTTCCCAGATGGAGAGCAGCGGCGACTCGCGAAACAGGCGGGGCATGCCGGAGTCCTCGACGTAGCCGTTACCGCCAAGGCATTCGAGCGCTTCGCCGACCGCCGCGGGGCAGCGCTTGCCCAGCCAGAATTTCGACACGGCCGCGGCGATGCGGCCGAAGGGTTCGCCCCGGTCGAAGGCCCGGGCCAGGCGCATGGCCATCGCGGTTGCGGCTTCGCATTCGATGGACAGGTCGGCCAGCACGTTGCGCATCAGGGGCTGTTCAGAAAGCAGCTTGCCGAAGGCGCGGCGATGCGCGGCGTGGTGCAGGGCCAGGGTCAAAGCCTGTCGCATCAGGCCCGCTGCCCCCACGACACAATCGAGGCGCGTGTGGTTCACCATTTCAATGATGGTGGCCACGCCGCGTCCCTCAGGTCCGATTCTCCAGGCCCAGGCGTTCTCGAACTCGACCTCACTCGAGGCATTGGAGCGATTGCCCAGCTTGTTCTTCAGGCGCTGCAGGTGAAAGCGGTTGCGCGAGCCATCGGGCTGCCAGCGCG
>CAYOQB010000193.1:0-8815 GCA_964406035.1 uncultured Solibacteraceae bacterium
GGGCCGCTTTTTCCAGGGCTGGAATCGCAACAAGCGCGGCATGGCCGTGGATCTGACCACGGAGCGGGGCCGCGAAGTCGTGCAGGAACTGGCCCGCCGGTCCGATGTCGTCATCGAGAACTTCCGGCGGGGCGTGACGCGCAAGCTGGGGATCGACTACGAGACGCTATCCGCGGTAAACCCGAGGCTGGTGTATTGTTCCTGCACGGCCTTCGGATCGCGCGGCCCGCAGCGGGACCGGCCGGGCTACGATCCGGTGTTGCAGACGATCAGCGGGACGGCTATCGGGCAGCATCGTTACAACGGCGGGATCACCGCCATCTGCGTGATCGCGGTCAGCGATTATCAGGCCGGGATGCTGATGGTGGCGGGCGCCTGCGCGGCGCTGTACCGGCGGGAGCTGACCGGCCGGGGGCAGCTCGTGGAGACGTCGCTGCTGCAGGCGGTGATGACGCTGCAGGCGCAGAATTTCGTTAAGGCGCTGGACACGCCGGAGCAGGGCGCGATGGGCATCTATCCCTACCGCCTGTTCGAAACGGCGGACGGGCACATTTTCATCGCCGGCGGCACGGACCGGTTCTGGCAGATCCTGTGCGATACGATCGGGCTGCCGGAACTGGGACGCGATCAGCGCTACGCCACCAACGGCCAGAGGGTGAACGCGGCAGGCGAGATCTCGGCGAGGCTGGAGCCGCTGTTCCGCTCGCGCGGCACCGCCGAGTGGGAGGAGCTGCTGGTGAACGCGGCCGTTCCCTGCGGGGGTGCGCGCACCTACGAGCAATTCTTTGACGATCCGCAAGTGGCGGCCATGGGCATGAATCAGATCGTGGAGCATCCCACCATCGGGCGCATGCGTGTGATCGGCGTGCCGGTGGATTTCAGTGATACGCCTGGAGCAGTGCAGGGCGCGGCGCCGGCTCTCGGCCAGCACACCGACGAAGTGCTGCGCGAGATCGGCTGGGAGAGCCAGATCGCGGAACTGCGGGCGGATGGGGTCGTGCGCTAGTTGCTGGAAGAACGAATTCTCACGCGACGCGGAGAGTAAGCGGCTCATTCTCCGCATTGGTGCGGAGAATCTGGACGATGCGGAGATTAACGGGTATAATCTCCGCAGGAGTGCGGAGAATGTATATCCATGAACGGGCCGAATGGCCCAGGTTTCGGTGGAGCGCCGAAACCATTGCTGCGCCCTTGGCACGGGCACGCGACCGCCAGAATCGCCTGATCCGCCACATGGAATCTCTTGGCTTCCACCTCCAGCAGGAAGCCGTTCTGCAGACCCTCACTTCTGACGTGCTCAAAAGCAGCGAGATCGAAGGCGAGAAGCTGGACGTTGAACAGGTGCGCTCCTCCATTGCCCGGCGGCTCGGCATAGACATCGGGGCGATCAAACTTGCTGAGCGCAACGTCGAGGGCGTGGTGGAACTGATGCTCGATGCCACACGCAACTACCACACGCCTCTTACCGCGGAGCGGCTGTTCGGCTGGAACGCCGCCCTGTTTCCCAGCGGACGTAGCGGCATGAGGAGGATTACGACCGGCGGCTGGCGTAACGACAAGAACGGACCGATGCAGGTGGTCTCCGGTCCGGTGGGCAGGGAGCACATCCACTATGAGGCGCCTAAGGCTGAGCGCATCGAGGCAGAGATGAATTCCTTTCTCCAGTGGTTTGAAAGCGAAGACCCGACGGATGCGGTTCTGCGCGCGGGGCTTGCTCACTTCTGGTTTGTGACGATACACCCGTTCGACGATGGGAACGGGCGCATTGCGCGAGCTATTGCAGACATGTCGCTGGCGCGCTCCGAGCACAGCCCACGGCGCTTCTACAGCATGTCCACACAGATCCGGCAGGAACGGAACGACTACTACGAAATCCTGGAGAGAACACAGAAAGGCAGCATGGACATCACCCTCTGGATGGAATGGTACCTGGGCTGCCTCGCACGTGCCATCGACGGGGCGGAGGAAACGCTTCGCGCTGTCCTGGACAAGGCACGCTTCTGGGCGCGGATACGGGAGACCCCTTTGAACGAGCGTCAGCGGCTTGTGCTGAACCGCCTGTTGGATGGGTTTGAGGGCAAGCTCACGTCCTCGAAATACGCCGCGCTGGCGAAGTGCTCCCAGGACACGGCCCACCGGGACATTCTCGCCCTTATCTCGCAGGGTATCCTGCTGCGCGACCCGACGGGGGGCCGTAGCACCAGCTATTCACTGGTGCGGAGCGCGGCGAATCCTTAACGCTGCAACTGCGTGGACGACACCCAGGCTTCGTACAAGTACAGCGCGGCGATCGCGGCGCCGAACAAAGCGGTGATCAGCGTCAGCGTCTTGCCCCAACGGTCGATCATTTCCAGGCGATTGGCCACCGCGGTCTGCTGGGCAACCAGTTTGGCCTCGTCGTCGCGCAGATGGACCATGTCATCTTCGTGCGCCGACACCATCTTGCGGTAGGCAATCAGGGCGAAAACGACGGCGGCCATCGCGAGCCACACGCCGGAAAGCAGCATGAAGTTCATAAAACACTCCCAGTAGCGTGAATTTCGACTCCGGAAGAATTCTTAATGCAGTTTGGAAGCCAACCCGGAAGTCTCAAGAACTGAGACATTTGGGCGAACTCCCGGGATGGGATTTCGCCACCTTCACCCACCGGTGGGTGAAAGTCCGCGCCTGGACATCCAGGCCGGGCGGTGGCCGCAGTTGTCGCAGAAGTCGCAGCGCTCCCACTTGGGATGCTCGCCGAAGTACTCGCAGAGGACGCGCTGGCGGCAACCCTCGCCTTCGGCATAGGCGCGGAGCTTGAAGTAGCGATTCCAGGCGCGGCCGCGCTCCCTGGGATCGCGGATTTCGCTGATGAAGTGACCCAGGAGTCCGGCGTCGCGCTTGGCCCACAGCATCAGGCAATCGGCGGGCTCGCCGTCGCGCCCGGCGCGGCCGGCCTCCTGGTAGTACTGCTCGATGGATTTGGGCAGCGCCAAGTGCGCCACCAGGCGAACATCGGGCTGGTTGATACCCATGCCGAAGGCGAGCGTCCCCACCAACACCGGGACTTCGCCTTCCTGCCAGCGCCGCTGGTTGCGCTCCCGGCGGGCGGGGTCCATCTGGCCGTGGTAGGGAATCGAATTGATCTTGTTCAGCTTCAGGTCCTGATGCGTATTGTTGACGGCGTCGATGGTGGGCGCGTATACAATCGCTCGCTGGCCGGAATGCGCTTTCAAGGCCTGCAGCAGGATGCGGCGGCGGCGGGTCTCGTCGCCGGTAGCGGCCAGATAGCGGAGGTTGGGTCGGCGGAAGCTGCGGACGAACTTGGCGGGATCGCGAAGGCGAAGCTGCTTTAGGATATCGTGCCGAACCTCGCGCGTCGCGCTGGCGGTGAAGGCGGCCACCGGCACATCCGGGAACTCGTCGCGCAGCGTGCGCAACTGCCGGTACTCGGGACGGAACTCGTGACCCCATTCGGAGATGCAATGGGCCTCGTCCACGGCAAAGAGGGCGATGGGGACCTTCTTCAGCCAGGGCATGGTGTCGGCGCGCTTCAGCCGCTCCGGCGACAGATAGATCAGGCGGAATGCGCCGCGCGTGGCCTGCTGCATGATCTCGCGCTGCTCGTCGAGATCGATGGCGCTGTTCAGCACGGCGGCGGCGATGCCGCGTCCGGTGAGCTCGGCAACCTGGTCCTGCATCAGGGCGATGAGCGGCGAAAGGACGATCACCGTCTTGGGCTGCAGCACCGCGGGAAGCTGGTAGCACAGCGATTTGCCGCCACCGGTGGGCATCACGGCGCAGGCATCGCGTCCGGCGAGCACGGCGCGGATCACTTCCTCCTGCGGGGGCCGGAAGCCGGCGTGCCCCCAATACCGCTGCAAGGCCCCGAGCAGATCCAAGGGCGCTCCTATTTGGCCCGCCCGAAGCTCGGGTTGGAGCGGGTGCCGGTGACCTGGATGTTCAGCAGCGTCCCCGCGCCGTCCTTGGCGAAGATGGGATCGACGGGTTTCAGCACCCAGCGCTTCCAGCCGCTCATGGTCTGGGACACGCGGGCGTCCAGCCGCAGCTTGCCCCGGAAATCAAGCACCTCGGTATGAAACTGGTAGTTGCCGGTGAGTTCGACAGCCGCGCCCGGCACCACGAACTTCAGCCGGGAGAAATCGATGACGCCGTTGGACAGGCGGAAGTCGCCGCCGAGGTCGGAGGCGACTTCGTCGATGGCGGTGCTCTTGGGCTGGCCCTGCCCGCGGCGGCTCAGCGTGTCGATCTGGTCCTGCACGGTGGGCGTGGTGAAGTGCGCGTTGGTCAGCTCGAACGTGCCGTCCAGGTTGAGGCGATCGGCAACCGGACCGGTGCCGGGTTTCACCAGGATCTTGGTCTTCAGATCGATGGGCCCGCGCAGGATGGGGGTGTCGCCCTTCATCGCCAGCTTCAGCAGGTCCTCGATGTAGCCCTCCTGAAAGACCACGTCCAGGGCGATGCTCTTCTTCTGCTCGTCTTTCTCGCGGGCGACGGCGCCGCGCACGGAGAACCGGGAGCGGCCCAGCTTGGCCTGCACCGGCTGCAGGACGGTGTTGCCATTCGTGCCGTCCACGATCGCGTAAAACTTGGTGGTCAGCATCATCGGATTTCCGGACGAGGACAGGCGGAAATCCGGCGTGCGGGTTTCGCCGTCCACCACGATTTTCTCGAGCAGCCCGTTGAACCGACCGGTGGAGGCAAGGGTTCCGCCGATGCCCTTGAAGACGCCCAGGTCGGCGCGATCGAACTTGTACTCGCCGGTCAGCGGCGTCTCGCCGGGATGTTCGCCGTTCCAGGGTCCGAACGAACCGGTGGAGCTGATGATGCCAGGCGGCTTGGCGTTGGTGAGATCGGTGGCGTAACCCATCGGGACGCCGGGTCCGGCCGAGGTCAGCGTCAGCTTGAACATCGCGAACTCGAGCGGGTACTTGGTGGGATCGCGCGGCAGGATGGCCAGCTTCGCTCCGTCGGCGATCACCTTCCGGATGACCACGGCGGGCGTTTTGCCGCCGGACGGCTTGGCCATGGCGGGGCGCTGCCCCTTGGGCGGGATGTTGATTTCCAGGCCGTCGAGGGTCACCAGATCGACCACCGGGCTTTCGGCGCGCAGTTCCGCGAGATCGGCACGGAACTGGAACTTGCGCATCCGGAACAAGGGCGCGACATCCCGCCGTCCTCCGTGGCGGAGTTCGATGCCGCGGGCAGTGACATTGACCAGCACGCCGCGCCCGCTACCCGTAACGTAGCGCCACGGCGCGAGCACCGGGAGTTCGATATCGAGCGACGCGAGATCGACTTCACTGGCGAACCGCTTGCTCAGGTACGCGATCGTTTGCTCCCGCAGGTAAGGCTCAATCTGGCGCGAGATGTAGTATCCCGCGATGGACAAAGCCAGCAGTACGACTGCGAACACGCCGGCCGCCCACAAAACCCATTTGCGCATGTCGATTCAAGTTTAGACTCAAACGTTCAACTCATTCTTCACTTGCGCGAACGTCCGGACAGCGAGATCCAGGTCCGCCTGCGAGTGCGCGGCCGAAACCTGCGTGCGGATTCGCGCCTTGCCCTGCGGCACCACGGGATAGAAGAAGCCCACCACGTAGACGCCCTTGGCGAGCATCAGCTCCGCCATGCGGCCCGCCAGCGCCGCGTCCCCGAGCATCACCGGAACAATCGGATGCTCACCCGGCAGGATGGTGAAGCCGGTGGCCGACATCTTCTCGCGGAAATAGCGGGTGTTGGCGTGCAGGCGGTCGCGCAGTTCGGTGGAAGCGGTAAGCAGATCCAGCGTCTTCAGCGCCGCGGCGACGATCACCGGGGCCACCGAGTTGGAGAACAGATAGGGCCGGGATCGCTGCCGCAGCAGATCGACGATCTCCTTGCGCGCGGCGGTATATCCGCCGCTGGCGCCGCCCAGGGCCTTGCCCAGCGTTCCTGTAATGATGTCGACGCGGCCCATCACGTTCTTGTGCTCGTGGGTTCCCCGCCCGGTCCGGCCCATGAAGCCGACGGCGTGCGAATCGTCCACCATCACCATGGCGTTGTGCTTCTCCGCGAGATCGCAGATCTGGTCCAGCGGCGCGATGTAGCCGTCCATGGAGAAAACGCCGTCGGTGACGATCAGCTTGCGCGGCGCCCCCGCCGCCTCCCGGAGCTTGCTCTCCAGATCCGCCATGTCGCAATTCCTGTAGCGCAGGCGGCGAGCCTTGCACAGGCGGATGCCGTCGATGATGGAGGCGTGATTCAGTTCGTCGGAGATGACGGCGTCCTCTTCGCCGAGCACGATCTCAAAAATGCCGCCATTCGCGTCCCAACAGGAGGAATAGAGGATGGTGTCCTCCATGCCCAGAAAATCGCTGATGCGCGCTTCCAGTTCCTTGTGGATCTCCTGGGTGCCGCAGATGAAGCGGACGCTGGCCATGCCGAAGCCCCAGCGGTCGAGGGCCTGGTGGGCAGCCTGGAGGATCTCGGGGTGGTCGGCGAGCCCGAGATAATTGTTGGCACACATGTTCAGCACGCGGGCGCCGGAAGCGACGCCGATGTTGGCGTCCTGCGGCGTGGTGATGACGCGTTCCGGTTTCCAGAGTCCGGCGTCGCGGATCTCGTCGAGAGTGTTTTGCAGTTCTAGTTTCGCTGTGTACATGTGACAGGCATTTTCCCGCCGCGGCGCCGGGCTTACGGCCCCGGTCCCCGGCCGCTTCCGCGCTGGAATTTCCTTTATCGCACATGAGGGATCGTGTGTGGTTCGTGGCCTGGAGCCGGAGCGATCGAAAGTATGGAAGCGCACCGATGGAGATGAAAGCGGCATTTCAGGAGTGGGACCTCTTGGTTACGCCGAGAGCGCGCTACCGCCTTCGCACTACACGCGCTAGTACTCGACTCCGGCGGGCGGATATTAGGATACACAGCGCAAAACAGTACTCTCGTATTTCTCAGTTTTTTCCCTTATATTGAATCCGCCGGGCCGCTACAAGGAACCGGTATCGCAACGCTTCGGAGGAACAACATTTGTGAAAAAAAGTACGCTGACCGTGCTCTTACTGGCTCTGATCTGCCAGTCCGCCAGCGCGGCCATCATCTACGAGCTGGCCAGCACCAGCGCCGTAACGGGTGGCTTTGAATACACCTACAACGCCCGCCTGCAGGGAGATCAGTTGATCGACACCAGCATCGGGCGCAATTTCGCCGTGGTATACGATTTCAACGGCTACATCCCCGGATCGGCGAGCGCCATCAACTTCGTCGCCGGGCTGAGCGGATCGGTGTTCGTCGAGAACATCACCAGTCCGAATCCGATTTTCCAGTCGCCTCCGGATTCGGCAATGCTGTCCAACATCCGGGTGGAGCTAAATGGCGCCGCGAACTTCGCCACAGCCACCACCATCTATCAGTTGGTGCTGCGTTCGACGCTGGGTCCGGGGGGACCGCAGGTACCCCAGTCGGGTCAGGCTTTGAAGGACGCCCCCAACGACCCGACGAATCTGACCCTTACGGGCAACAGCGTATTCATCGAAGGACCAGCGGTAAATCCGATTCCCGAGCCCGCCACGTTCGCCTTCATGGGAACGGGGCTGATCGGACTCGGGCTGCTGGCTCGCCGCCGCCGTTCCTAGTCAACCCACTCCTTGTGAAGTTTTTCGGCCGGCCGGGTGGCAGAAGCCCGGCCGGCTTTTTCGTTTCAGGGGGTCCGGAACGCTTCGTCGATCTCAACCTGGTATCCGCTGGCCAGGCGATTGGTGGCATTGGCCAGCGCCGTCACCGCCATCAGCTCCGCGAACATTGCCTCGGTCATTCCCGCCTTCCGGGCAGCCGCGGTGTGGGAGGCGATGCAGTACCCGCACTGGCTGGTGGCGCTGACGGCGACGTAGATCATTTCCTTGGTCACGGCGTCCAGCGCGCCGGGCGTCATTACGTTTTTCACCTGCTCCCAGGTGCGGCGCAGCAGCGCCGGGTCATGCGCCAGCGCTTTCCAGAAATTGTTCACCCGGTCCGTGCGGCGGGTGCGCATGATGTCGTCGTAGACCTCGCGCACCTCCGCCGCTGCCTGGTCGTACTCGATCAATGCGAAGGTAGCCATGGCACTATCTTCGGATACCGGCGGGTCAGAAATTCAGGCGCAGCGCGAACTGAATCTCGCGGCCCCGGCCCGCGCTGCTGACCACGCCAAACTGCGGCCCGTTGATGGCCTGCCCTGGACGGCCGAAGTTGACGTTGTTGAAGGCGTTGAAGAATTCGGCGCGGAACTGCAGCACGAAACGCTCCGTCAGCGGGATGTTCTTGAAGAGGGACAGATCCACCGTCTGGCTCCCGTCCTGTTCCAGGATGTTTCGTCCGGCGTTGCCGAAGGTGTTCGTCGGGTTCAGCACAAAAGCGCTGGTGTCGAACCAGCGCTCCGGTGTCCGCTGGTCGGACGGCAGGTTGCCGTCGGCCAGCCGGTTGGGACGCTGGGCGTTCAGAATGCCGGTGAAGGACTGGTCTCCCACGATCGTCGCGGAGAACGGCAGGCCGGACTGCAACTGGAGAATTCCGTTCAACTGCCAGCCTCCGATAAGGTAATTGGCGAAAGTCCCCGGATTCGCCAGGAACGCCTTGCCCTTGCCGAAGGGCAGCTCCCAAGTGCCGCTCGCGACGAAGCGGTGGCGGGCATCTGCGCCAGATCTGGCATAGTCCAGGGCACGGTTCCGTACGATCGTGTGCGATCCGCCCTCGTCATTGGAAGCCGAGAAGGAGTCGAGCGCCTTCGCCCAGGTGTAGTTGGCGAGCACCTGGAACCCCTTCGAGAAGCGGCGCTCCGCGCGAATCATCATGGCGT
>CAYOQB010000194.1:0-8777 GCA_964406035.1 uncultured Solibacteraceae bacterium
TTACCCCGTTGGGTGATATGGTGGGGAAGGCCAGGGATTACAATGCGCGCGACGCCGGGCATACCAGGAAGTGCGAACCACGCCGGATTCCTCGCAAGGGAAATGAGGCGACTGTCCCGCGAATGAATCGCACGTCAACAAGTACAAGAAGGAGGAAGGCACCGAATGAACTCAGAAACCAGATCAGTAGCGGTGCTTGATCTCTTCGATTCCGAAGGAGTCTTACGGGACTCTCGCGAGAACATTGACGCTGTTCGGCGCGGTGCCCGCTCAGGCGATCGCTATTACCAAAGCCTTTTAGGATACTGCTACCTGCGCGGGATTGGAATCAAGCGCGACCGACGCCAAGCGTTGAGGTGGTTGTCCACAGCGGCTGAGGCTGGGGATCCCGAGGCGATGGTAAATCTCGCCATAATGCTCGAACAGGGTGACGGCGTACCCACCGATGCGCCGAAGGCAGTCCGCCTTTACAGGCGGTCTGCGGAGTTGGGAAACGTCGTCGCGCAAACGAATCTTGCCCTCGCCTACTTGCAAGGCGACGGTATCCGAAAGAACGTGACCGAAGGCATTCGCTGGCTGAGGAAGGCGGCGAAGAAGGGTGACGCCCGAGCAATCTATAACCTCGGCGAAGCACACGCGTTTGGCGTTGGGGTGAGGAAGGGCTTGACCCTGGCCAAGCACCAATATGAGAGAGCTGTCGCTCTTGGAAACTCAGAGGCGAGAACCAAACTCGACAGTCTAAAGGCGACCTCACGCCGATGAAGGTCGCAGCGTCTGACCACGCGACGGGGGTTCGGGGACAGTCACCTGATTTCCCGACTGCCTCCTGAAGCGGAAGCCCGTAACTTCAACCACTTACCTTTCGCCCTGCCCTCTTTCGCCGAGCCTCCATCCGGAAGTCCTCCTCAATCCGCCGCAGCCACTCTTCACTCCCCAACGGCAGCCCGAGCGCCGTCGCCTCCCGAATCCTCTGCAGCATCGCCGCAGCTGCTAAACCAACTCCAGCGCGGACTTCCAGCTCTCCGGCGTGAACCGCTGCCACCGCACCGAGTTCCGCAAGTGCGCCCGCGCGCTAATCGGGCTTCTCTACGGATTTGCTCCACATAAACCTTGATCGCCCTACAACTCCCCGCACTCCTGAACTCATCAGCGCGGATACTTCGCGTCCTGTTTCACTTCCTGGATCTGGGCCGTGTGCCGCAGCGTGTGCGCCGACATCATCACCAGGTACTGATACGCGTCCATCTTTCCGGCCAGGCGCCCGCGCAAATCATCCTGGGTGGCCTTCACCCAGTCGATGCTCCGCTGCCGCCGGCTCTGGAACTCAGGCTCGAAGCTTTCCGCCGTGGCGAATCTGCCGCTGGGTCGCAGCATCTCCGGCGCCTTGGCCTTCTCGGAGCGGTCGAGCTCGTGTGCGATCACTTTCTCGTCCTCGGCGCGGCCGAACCGCTTGCGATCCGGCGCAACGGGCAGCTTCAGAATGCGCCCGGTCACCATGCCGAAGATTGCGTCCTCGGTGGCCGCCAGGTGCTCGGCGCACTGCGCGATGCTCCACCCGCCGCCTGCAGGTTGATGATTCCATTGCTCCTTAGTCAACCCGGCGACTGCGGTAAGCAACTCCTTCCGCGACTTGTCCAGGTGACCGGCCAGGAAGTCGCGGTCCGCCTGCGACAGTGTTTGAGCGTCCTCGGCGAAAGCCAGCGCGATCACGAGGAAGGGAAAGGCGAGTCGGTTTGCGAGTTTCATATGCCTGGTCAACGTTTCTACCCCCGTCATTGCGACAGGTCCAGAATGAATTTATGGACTACCGCATCGAACGCGACTCAATGGGCGAGATGAAGGTTCCGGCCCAGGCCTTGTACGGGCCGCAAACGGCCCGCGCCGTCGAGAACTTCCCCATCAGCGGGCATCGCCTGCAGCGTCCGTTCCTGGAGGCGTTGGGACGCATCAAAGCTGCCGCCGCAAGATTCCATGGGCTCGGGCCCGTAGAGGAGGCCGCCGCGCGCGTTGTCTCGGGAGAACTCGACCAAGAGTTCCCTGTAGACGTGTTCCAGACCGGCAGCGGTACCTCCACCAACATGAACGCCAACGAGGTGATCGCCCGGCTGTCCGGAGCCCATCCCAACGACGACGTAAATCGCGGCCAGTCGAGCAACGACGTAATCCCTTCCGCGCTCCACATCTCCGCCGCGGTTACTGTCCATCGCGATCTGTTGCCCGCCATGCGTTCGCTCGCCGCCGCACTCGATCGAAAAGCTTCCGAGTTCCATGCGGTGATCAAGATCGGCCGCACGCACCTGCAGGACGCCGTTCCCATGCGCCTGGGTCAGGAGTTCTCGGGCTATGCACGGCAGGTGGAGGCGTCCGCGCAGCGTGTCGAAAACTCGCTCGAAGGAATCTACGAGCTCGCGTTGGGAGGAACCGCCGTGGGAACCGGGCTGAACGCGCCGCCCGGCTTCGCCACAGCCGTGATCGGCGATATTGCGCGCCAAACCGGGCTCCCGTTTCGCGAGGCCGAAAACCACTTCGAGGCTCAAGGTGCGCGTGACGCCGCGGCATTCCTCTCCGCGGCGCTGCGCAACTACGCTCTGGCCCTCACCAAGATTGCCAACGACATCCGCTGGCTGGGGTCAGGCCCCCGCTGCGGCATCGGCGAACTGCGGCTTCCCGCAGTCCAGCCCGGATCGAGCATTATGCCCGGCAAGGTGAACCCCGTGATCGCCGAAAGCGTGTTGATGATCTGCGCCCAGGTGGTGGGACACGACGCCGCCATCGCCTGGTGCGCGGCGGCGGGGAACTTCGAACTGAACGTGATGATGCCTCTGATCGCCTGGAACCTGCTGGATTCCATCAGCCTGCTGGCGGCGGGCACGAGCAACTTCGAACAACGGCTCGTCGAAGGGCTGGAGGCGGATCGGAATCGTGCGGAGGCTTTCGTGGAGCGATCGCTTGCCATGGTGACCGTGCTCGCACCAGTGCTGGGGTACGACCGCGCGGCGGAGATCGCCAAGCAGGCGCATGCCACCGGTCGAACCGTGCGTGAGGTGGCGCGGGAGCAGGCTGGCCTGGACCCGGCGGAGATCGACCGGCTTCTGGACCCGGAGAGCCAGGTCTAAAGAAAATCGGCCGCTCGTCACGAAGACCAGCGGCCGGATGCCGAAGCATTTCGAAGAAGGAAAAGGTTCAATGTTCTTTTCGATTCTGCCCATGGCAGTGCGCCGCGCCTATCACTCGCCAGTCCTGATCCGTACCGGTACCCGCCAGTCCGGATGCTAACCTGAAGCTTATGGGTCCTCAAGCGGAGCAGCCGAAGCTGCCCATCCCCGGCGTCCAAAACCTGATCGCCATCGGTTCCGGCAAGGGCGGAGTCGGCAAAACCACGGTTTCCGTCAACCTCGCCATCGCGCTGTCGCAGATGGGTCATCGCGTCGGGCTGCTCGACGCCGATGTGTACGGTCCTAATGTGCCGCTGATGATGGGCATCCACGAGACCCCGAAAGCCATCGGCGAGCGCATCCAGCCGCTCGAGAAATACGGCGTCACGCTGATGTCCATGGGCTTTCTCAACCCAGGCGACCGCCCGTTGATCTGGCGCGGACCCATGCTGCATAGCGTCATCCAGCAGTTCCTCCGCTCCGTGGATTGGGGCGAGCTCGAGTACCTGCTGATCGACCTTCCGCCCGGAACCGGCGACGTGCAGCTTTCGCTCATCCAGACGGCGCCTCTCACCGGCGCGCTGGTGGTCACCACGCCGTCCGACGTATCGCTTGAAGACGCGCGAAAAGCCGTGAATATGTTCGGGCAGGTGCGCGTTCCGGTTCTCGGCCTGGTGGAGAACATGAGCTACCTGATCGTGCCCTCCACGGGCGAAAAGCTCGACGTCTTCGGCACCGGCGGCGGCAAGCGGACTGCCGAGGCGATGCAGATTCCGTTCTTGGGCGAGTTGCCGCTGGATCCGCAGGTTCGCGTCGGCGGTGACTCCGGCTCCCCGGTGGCAATCCACGGCGAGCACGACGAGCGCGCCGAAGGCTTCTTCCGCATCGCCCGCAGCGTGGAGGAACGCGCCGCCGCCTCGCGCGGGGCGAAGAAACCCACCATCGAAATCGCGGATTGACGTCGATTACGGCAGGCGCACCTCGATGATTCGTCCCCGCAGTTCCGCGATCAGCAGCGAATTCGTTTTTTCATCGTAAGCCATCGAAACCGGCGTGATCAGCACCGGAACAACTTCCCGCCCCATCGGCGAGTCGAACTTGAGAAGCCGGCCCGGAGGCGGCGGCGTCGCCGATTGGTTGCGGCTGAACTCGAGAACATACCAATCTTCGACATTGCGCCGGTTGCGTACGATCAGGACGTCCGTAACACTGGTTAGCCCGTTGATCTGGGGAACGATCCTGCCCGCCTTGGTGTCGATCTCAATCACGCGCGCGGTTCCCGGCAGGAACGGGAAGCCGGATAGGAACGACACAACCGGACGGCCCTCGAAAACGCGCAGTCCGGTTGGGACCGAGTCGATCACCGGCGGACCCACGGTCGTCGGATTCTGCGACGGCGGGAAGAAGAAGGCGCGCTGCCAGCGGCCGGTCTTAGTATCGACCTTGATCAAGGTGTTCTGACTGGCGTCGGTGACCCACAACGTGTTGCCGTCGTCGGTGAGCGCCAGGCTCCAGGGGTTGTGCCCCCGGAAGATCGTGTTCGGGTCCGGTCGCAGATCCTGAAAATCGACCAGGACATTTACAGTGGCAGTGTTCCCCGCTGCGTCACGAATAACCACTTCGTGGAAGCCCGCCAGGCGGTTCTGGAGTTCCGGTGTCATTAGGAACGGGCCCTGGGCGTCGTCAATGTCCTTGGAAAATTCGAAAACCAAAATCGAACTGTGGATGGGTGAGGAGATCCCCTCGTTGTTCCAGATCATCGACCCAGGCCGCGTCCCCCGGCGTTCACTGTCGCCGCCGCCTTGCGCCACGTAAAGGGTTTTGCCCCGCAGCGCGAGCCCGGTGGGTCCACTGCCGCCTCCGGTAATCTCAACACCGGACGGCATATTGTCGAGCAGCGTGGCTTTCTGCCCCCCACGCGCCACAAAAGTCACTTTGCCGGAGTTCGGAGTGGTGGACGTTTCGGTCACCAGTATGTTGCCGCGCGGGGTGAGAATCAGCCTTTGCGGTCCGCTGAGCCCGGTCGTGATTTCCACCGGCGCCTGTGCATGCAGGGAGCAGGCGGCCAGCGCGACAGCGGCGGGAAGGATCAGGTTGTTCAGGGAAGGTCGCATGATGGGAAAGCTCCGTCGTTCTTGGCATCTGTCCCTGAAGTGCTGCACAGGGACGATTGAGTATGCCCTCCACGGCGATATCATGTCTCTCAGCGCGGGATCAAATCCGCCTCAATAAAAATCAAGTGATTGATAACCTTCAAGTTCCGGCGTCCTCCTGGCGGTTTGGGGAGTTCCGTCTGGACGCCGCACGGCGGCGTCTGGAGCACAACGGAGCGCAGGTCAACATCACCCCGAAGCAGTTCGAGGTTCTCCACCTGCTGATCCGCAACGCTCCACGCGTGGTCACCCGCGAGGAGTTTGTCGCCCAGGTGTGGGCAGGCCGCGCGGTGGAGGATTCGAACCTCACGCAGACAATCTTCGTGGTGCGAAAGCTGCTCGGCGAGCAACCTGGCGGCGGCAGTTGGATTGTCACCGTTCCGGGACAGGGCTATGCGTTCGCGGGGGATTTGCGGCCCGAAACCGCGCCCGTCAGCCTGCCGCGGGCACGACTCCGCTGGTGGTGGCTCGCGGCCGTAGCCTGCGCCTCTATCGTGGTGATCCTCTTACTTCGCCGGACCGGGGCCGCCCCCCAGGCGCCGGCGCAGGCCGCGCCTATCACCGCCTTTGCCGGACGGGAGATGTGGCCGGCGTTTTCCCCCGACGGGGCGAAGTTGTACTTCATTTGGGAGAAGAAGCCGGGTGAGTCGGAGATCCACGGAATGGAGTTGGGCTCCGGGCGCGCGGCGGCGGTGACCCAGACCGGGGAGCCCAAGGGCCACCTCGCGTTGTCTCCCGACGGCCTCACGCTGGCGTACTTCGCCGACACCTCGGACGGCACGGAAGTCCGCGCTATCCCCGCCGCTGGAGGCCAGCCTCGTACCGTCGCCCGCGAAGCGGCCGCGTTTCCCTTCGATCGCGGCTGCATGCTCACTTGGACTCCGGATGGCCAATCCGTTGTTTTTGTGCGGGTTCGCGAGGGTGCCCGGTCGCAGTTGGTGAGAGTTTCCATCCCCGGCGGCAGCGAGCATCCGGTGACGGACCTGGTCAGCGACTATCCCTATGACACCAACCCCGCATACTCGCCGGACGGCAAAACGCTGGCTTTCGTGCGCTGGTCCGGCTTCGCCATTGCGGATGTGTGGATCGCTCCGTGCGGTCCGGATGGCAGTGCCATCGCGCAGCCCCGCCCCCTGACCCGGGAAGGGAAGCGAATCCAGGGAATTGCGTGGTCCGCGGATTCTCGCGCTATCGTGGTCGCGCTGCAAAAGGAGCGGCTTCCAGCCCTTTGGCGGTTTCAACTCGATCGCGCGGCGGCGGAGCCCGTTCCGGGGACCGGCGTTCCCGCGATGCACCCAGCGATCTCACCGGCTGGGGAGCGTTTGGCCTATGTCTCGGAAACCTCCTCACAGTCTTTATGGGAAATGGATGTCCCGGTTCCAGGCCGCGCCGCGCCGCAGCCCCGCCTGATCACGGAGTCCACGTTCGTCGATCACGGCCCCGCCTACTCTCCGGACGGCAGGTGGCTGGCATTCTACTCGACTCGATCGGGCAATTACGAGGTCTGGCGGACCTCGCTGGATGGCAAGGATGTGCGCCAGTTGACCTTCAAGAAGGCCTTCGCCGGTGCGCCGCACTGGTCTCCCGACGGAAGTCTGCTGGCATATGACGGCCGCGACCGCATTTCTGACATCGAGATCGTGCCCGCAGCCGGAGGGGCGATCCGGAGAGTCGCCGCGACTCCCGAGGAAGAAGCCGTGCCCAGCTTTTCCCGCGACGGGCAGTCGCTTTATTTCGCATCCAACCGGAACGGCCGGATGCAGGTATGGAAGTCGCGTTTGGACGGTTCCGAACCGCGTCTGCTCTCAGCCGGAGAGGGCTTCAACACCGTCGAATGGTCGGACGGGTATGTGTACTTCGCGCGCCGCCGCATCCGTCCGGAAATCTGGCGAGTGCCGGCCGGAGGAGGGCCGGAACAGCCGGTCCTGACTTCGGAGCCGCTGCCTTCCTTGTGGGCGTACTGGCGATTGGCCCCCCAGGGGATCTACTTCGTGTCACGCCCTCGCGCCTCGAGCCTGGGCCCGTCGGAGCACTCTCTGTACCTGCTGCCATGGGGAGCCAAGGCGGTTCAGTGGCTCGGCACGATGCCCGATGGTTTGCCTGTGGAACCAGGACTGGCGGTCTCGCCTGACGGCAAACGGGTTGCCTTCCCGCGAATGACGCAGCCCCGGAGCGATCTGATGCTGGCGGAGGGATTCCGTTGAGTACAAATCTCTTGACAACTTAATTGGTCAAGACCATAATTGACTGCGTGATCCCTCTCCAGGTCATACAGTCGCCCGAGGTCGCGTCCGTTCTCCTCAAACCGGAGCGCCTCAAAATGCTCGAACTCCTGCGCGAGCCCGATAGCGCCACGGGCATCGGCAGGAAAATGAACCTCGCCCGGCAGTCGGTCAACTACCACCTGCGGGACCTGGAAAAGCATGGTCTGGTTCGCTTTGTCGAAAACCGGACCAAGGGCAACTGTGTCGAACGGGTGCTGCAGGCCACGGCGCGCAGTTACGTCGTGTCGCCGGCGGCTCTCGATCGTCTGGGGCAGGATCCGGAAACCCTTCGCGACCGCTTCTCCTCGGCCTACCTGGTGCGGGCAGCCGCGAGCGCGATCAACGAAGTCACGCGGGCGCGGGAGCGCGCCGGCGAGGCAGGGAAGCAGATCGCGACCCTCACGCTGGAAGCCGACATCCGCTTCCGCAGCGCCGAGGAGCGCGCCAGTTTCGCCGAGGAGCTCACCGCATCCATCGCGGCGCTGGTTGCGAAGTATCACAGCGACAGTGCGGCAGACGGGCGGACCTTCCGCCTGCTGTTGGGGTCGTATCCGAAACTCAGCCAACCGGCCGGGCCCGCTGCGGCCACGGTCAATCTGGAGTAATCAACATGGAACAAGCAGTAATGCCGGTGGAGAAGCGCGCGCACGAAACCGTAATCGAAATCGATGCGAGCATCCTGGACGTTTGGCGGGCGATCACGGATCCGGAGTGGATCTCCAAGTGGTTCGCGCCGGTGATGAAAGTCGAGCCCGGCGCGGGCGGCTACATGATCGCGGACTGGGGTCCGGGCATGGAATGGAAGACCATGATCGAGGCCTGGGAGCCGGAGCGCCGGCTGACCACGGCCGAGACCCGCGATCGCGTCTTCGCGCCCGTGGACGCCGACAAAATGCAGCCCTGCCGGCTGGTTCAGGACTGGACCCTGGAATCGAAGGAGGGTCGCACGGTTCTCCGCCTGGTTCATTCGGGCTTCGGCTCGGGCGACGGTTGGGATCATGAATTCGAAGGCACGCGCGAAGGCTGGTGCGGCTGCTTCTTCCGCCTGAAAACCTGGATGGAGGGTCACCGCAACGACAGCGTCCACAACCGCATCGTCACCCGCCTGTGCCCCGGTCTGGAGCCCGAAGCAGCGCTGGCGCGAATCGAGCCGGAAGCGGGTCCCCTGCGCGTGCACCTGCGGGACCGCCTGCACCTGTGCGGTA
>CAYOQB010000195.1:0-8690 GCA_964406035.1 uncultured Solibacteraceae bacterium
AGCGAACCAATCCTGAAGTTTCAAAGCGGCATCGCGAACGGAGCACCCCTCCATGGCCGCGACAAAGTCGATGACATTACCGCCGATGCGACCGCCTCGCGCGGCGGAGCAAGAAGCGGAGTGGCAAGCCCAGGCGTTCTTGTCCACGTTGACGACGAAGCTCAGGGCGCTGCTGCCCGATCGATGAGCAGGCAGAGGGCACTTGCCTCGATAGTAGGACTCGTTCAGGCGATTCAGGCGAACACCATAGGTGGCAAGCGCCATTTCCATACTGACGCTCTCCTTGACAGTTCGGAAACTCACCCAGCCGCTCATGACCCGCCCTCTTTCGAATGTGGAGGAGAAAAGGCGATTTGAACCAGGTTTGGCGCGCGCAATTGCCGAGGAGTGGGGCCAGCAGGTGTGGCGATGTTTTCAAGCTGATCGAGGAGTTTTTGCATCGCGGCGGCGCCGTCCTCGACGGCCGCCAGTTCGGCTTCATTGAGCGGGATCTCCTGACGCATCCGCAACAGATTTGCGCGCCCCTCGATTGTCATGCCGCGAGCCGACTCCTTGGGCACGTAAAACCCGCACTTTGCACAAGCCATGCGATGCGGGCACTGATCGAAGAAATCGTAGGTACAGAAGCCGTGGCCGAGATCGTAATAGCGCCAGGGCTCGGCGGCCGCGCCGCCCAAAACCACGGCCTCCCGGTCGATGAGAACCTCGACGGCTCGCGTGTTGCGCGCAAAATAGCCCGCGTCGCGGTAGGACGCCGCCAGCTTCGTAGGGCTGATGTCCAGGTAGTGTTGAGTGGAGGCAGCCCATCTGTGGCCGAGCCATCGCTGCAATTCAAATAGCGACATTGGCTCCTTCGAGTTGAAGAGCTGAGAGGCGATCGTCGAACGGGCTCGATGGCTGGTGATGTTCCCTCGCGCATCCTCGCTGGGCACCCCCGCCTTCTTGCAGAGAGCCGGAATCAGGGTGTCATTGATGTAGCTGTGCGCGATCCGCTTTCCCCGAAACATGAACAGGAAATGGACGACATCACCCGTCTTGTCGTCAATCAACGGCGGCTGCGCCGGCCGTTCGGCCTCCCAGGTCCGAATCGCCGCGCCGACGATCCCATCTACCGGCTTGGTAAACGCGGCACTCGTCTTGTTCACCGGCACGTCCAGGTAACAGACGGAGTTCTGAGCCTCGTCCGCCCCAGCGAGCGGGAGTCTGACGCAGCCGACGCGAAGTCGACGGATCTCATCCACGCGCAAACCGCAGAACAGCCAGACGACGGTGAGCGCCTTCACAAGCCCGAGCGGATAGTAATGCGTTCCGTTGAAAGTGGAACCGAGATCCGTTTGAGCCAGGTTCAGGCCAGCCCAGAGCAGTTTCGCCCAGACGTCGTCGGCAATGACGCGCGGGCTCGGACCGATCAGCGCACGAAGGCTTCGGGGGGCCGCGAAGCACCGTCGCGGATCGAACCGCCTCGGGATCCAGCCCCATTCCTGGATGTCCCGGAAGAAGGCGGCCAGCGAAGCGAGATGGTGGGCCTTCGCTTTCGGGGAAAGAGGCCGGTCTGGCGGATCCCGGCGTTGGTGGCCACCCGCGGTCCATTCGCCGGTGTTCATCCGGCAGACCGCGCCGACCCACTCCGCCGCCAGCTCGCGAGTCCACCGCTCCGGAGACGCACACTGCGGGTGGAGCTGAGTCACCCAACGGCCGGCCTTGAGGAGCAACACGTAGTGCCGTTGTCTGCTCCCCGGTTGGATAGTGCAGGTCGAGCGCCAGCGTTCAACCCATCCAAGCCATTCAAGGGCCACGCCAGTCTTCGCGCTTTCCCGCCGGGAGACGCGCGCAGGGGGAGAAATGGGGCCGGTGAGCACTCCAAGACTGACGAGAACCCTCGCCAGCACGGAGATGCTCGCACGCCGGTAATGAACGGTCTCAACCGCCCTCTCCGCCTCCAGAACGGCGGCTGTGATGTCTTCAAGATTCGGGCTTTTGTGAGCCAGCAGCATCGTGCATACCGCCCATTGGATGTCTTTGGCTTCGAAGCGGCTGTATCCCCATCCGCGAATCAGATCGATGACCTTCCGGATGCTCACCTGCACTCGGTTCCGGCCGAAGATTCTGCAAGCTAACGCCGTCCGGTCGACGAGTCCGAGGCGCCTGAAGTCGTCGAACAGACCGAGCAGATAAGCTGCGGCGAAGAGAATCTGACGGCCGTGACCGTTAGTCCACGGGTATGCCGCGCGAAACGCCTTCATGGACGGCCGGAGGATCTCGATCCAGATGGAATCCGTCCAGCTCCAGTAGGCCGTCCGGCGGGCGGCCATTTCGAGTATCAGAGCGCCGATAGCGCCGTCGCCCGACTGCTTTGGAGTGCAGGTCACGGCGATCACATCCAGGATTGGCCGTGTAAGGCGGTCCAAGTCATGGCGGCCACGGAAGAAGCCGTATCGCTGGCGGTCGGCTAGATCTCCAAGTGCGGACACCTCGGCTTTGGTGAGTTTCGGACTCCGGTCATAGCGGGCAGCATCCACGGGCCATGTCCATTGCTCGCCCGGGAGATCCGCGGCATAGGCGGCGTTGATGCACAGCCTATTCAAGAAGCGCCTCCTTGAGCGTTCCGATCCGCCAATCGTGTATCTGTGACATGCCGCTGGCGAGCTTCGCCGCAAGATCGCGTCCGCTCAGGTGGATATAGAGGAGAGTCGTTTCGATGCTCCTGTGGCCGGCGAACTTCGCAATTTCGTGGATGTCCCAGTCCGCCCTCGCCAAGTCAGTCAAACGCAGATGGCGGCAAGTGTGCGTGGTGAACCGCTCAACGGCGGCCCGCGAAGAGATGCGCTTCACGGCCTTGGACCACGTCCAGATCGAGACGGGCGCGGCGCGATTGCGGCGCGATTCGGACAAGAACAAAGACCCTCGGCTCGAGCTAATGTCGCGTCGGGTTCTGATGTACAGGGCCAGCAACTCCCCGGTCGCCGCGGAAAAGGGAACGATGCGCGATCGCCGATTCTTGGTGGTCTCGGCGCGAACGGTAATTGTGCGGTGGGCGGGATCAAAATCGCCAGTGGCCAGTCCGCACAGCTCCTCTCGCCGCAGCGCGGAGTCGTAGGACAACGCAAGCATGAGGCGGTTACGAAGCGGTTCGGCTTTGGCGGCTTCTATGACGGAGCGCCACTCATCGTCGTTTGGGATCCACGGTAACCGGCGGAACCGGGGTAGAATCCCTCGCTCGCCCTTGCTGGCAAAGCGAGTTCGGGGCGTGTAGCGTCCTCGGCCGACCGGATTGGACGTTCGAACCTCCTCTTCGATCAGGTAGTCGAAGAAGAGCCGGACTGCGGTTATCCTCTGTTGCAGGGTGGCGTTGGCCAACCCGGCGCCCGAATCGATCACCACAAGCTTTCGCGATCTACGATTGGGGCGAGAGAGCAGGTCGCGGACCCACGCGGCGACATTTTCCTTGCTGGCGGTTTCGGCCTGCGCTGCGTCGCGTGCAAGGAACTCAAGGAAATCGTTGAGAGCCCGGCCATAGGCGTGGAGGGTGTTCGCCGCCAGCCCGAGGTTTTGCTGAATGCCGAGCCAGGCTCTTGCCTGCTCGCAATCGTGCAAATGCCGGTATCGGGTGAGATCGAGCCCGTGACCATCCCTGCCCATGCCGTTTCGACGAAGACGGCCACCGGAGGTATCCGTTTCAGGTGTGAACTCCCACCGAACAAGGATCACTTATGCCCACGCCGAAATCGATTCAGGATTATCTGCGCGCCTTCTGCGATGAATTGGGCGAGCGAATCGTCGCCAACTTTCCCCCGCTGCACGGCGTAACGGATCCGGTTTCGCCTCGCTTGGACAGCCTGCTCCGGCGACCCTTCCCCGCCCAGGAGATCGCGATCATGGGAGTTGCGCGGCGGTGGGAGCGCGCGCGAAGCGCTGCGGTGATCGCGGAATGCGGAACTGGGAAGACATTGATTTCTCTGGCCGCCATTCACGTGCATAGCGATGGGAAGCCGTTTACGGCGATCGCCATGGTTCCGCCTCACCTGACTGAGAAGTGGGCCCGCGAGGCGCTCCGGACAATTCCCGGGTTGCGAGTGTTCATGGTGGACGCGCTGCGGGCACAAGCCGGGGGCGAAGTTCCCAGGGGAGTCAACGAAGTTCGTTTGCGGCAGGGGAAGATCTCGCGCGACGGGCTCCGGACTTCTTTGACGGAGATCCGTCTTGCGAAGGGATATCGGAACGCACGTGAACGCTGGCACAAGACCGTTTGTCCGGGACCGTCGCTGTTCATCGTCGGCCGTGATCGTGCGAAGTTGGGGTACTTCTGGCGGCACGCATTCCGTGTTGCGCAGTCGGGCCCGCACCTTGGCTGCGTCACGAATCCGGACACCGGACTGCCCATCCTGACAGACCAAGACCAATTGCGGAGGAGCGACTTCCGAAAGGTCCGGCTCAGCGAGGTGATCGGAGGCGAGCACGACGGGAACACCCCGAACCACAAAGCGCGGCTCCCCATTCATAGCCCACTGTGGCAGGCCGATGGCAACCGCATTCGGCGCGTCGCCCCGCTCGATTTCATTGGCCGGTACATGCCTGATTGGTTTGACTACGCTCTTTGCGACGAGGCACATCAACTAGCGGGCGACACCGCCCAAGGCAATGGCCTGGGCACGCTTGCATCCTGTGCCAACCGCATCGCCATCCTGACAGGGACGCTGCTTGGTGGCTACGCGGACGACCTCTACAACATCCTTTTCCGTCTCGAGCCGGCGAGGATGATCGAAGGAGGCCACACTTGGGGGGCGGCGGGCTTGCGCTCTTTCGCAGAGATCTACGGCGTTCTGGAAAAGATCACGACCATTGAGCCGGCTGAAAACGCCTGCTCAAAGGCCCGGGTCACTCAGCACGTAAGGAGAAAGCCCGGCGCTTCGCCATTGCTGTTCGGTCAACACTTGATGGGCCTCGGCGCCTTCGTCTCGCTTGAAGACATCTCCAACGTCCTGCCAGAGTACACCGAAGAAGTGATCGGGGTATCGATGGAGGAACCGTTGCGCTCTGCGTACCTGAAACTCGAAGAGGACATTCGAGCGGCCATGCGGGAGCACCACGGAAACGCCTCCGTTCTCAGCACGGGACTCAATGCGCTGCTGCTCTATCCCGATCGCCCGTTTGGGATCGGCGACCTGATCGGCTACTCCCACGATCCTGAGACGCAAACACGGGAGAGATTCGTGATTGCCGAAACACAGGATCTCGATCAGGCAGTGATTCAGGCGAAAGAACGCCGCCTCGTCGCCGAAGTGAAGGCCGAGTTGGCGCGCGGCAACCGGTGTCACGTGTACGCGGTCTATACAAGAAAGCGGGACGTAACGAGACGGCTGGAGCGCATCCTCTCCGATGACGGCATCCGCGTGGCAGTCCTCACCTCGGACGTCCCAACGGACAGGCGTGAGGCGTGGTTTGCGAAACGGATTCAGGAAGGCGTGCAAGTCACCATCTGCCATCCGAAGATCATCGAGACCGGGATCGACCTGCTCTCCCACAACTGCCTCATCTTCTACCAGACTGGGTACTCGCTCCACACTTTAAGGCAAGCGAGCCGCCGATCTTGGCGAATTGGCCAGCGCCGCCCAGTGCGAGTCCTCTTTCTTCACTATGAAGAGACGATGCAGTCGGCTTGTCTTCGACTCATGGGCAAGAAAATGCTGGTTTCGCTTGCGATGGAAGGCAAGTTCGCGGGCGAAGGGCTACAGGCGATCGAGGAAGACGACGACATCCTGACCGCGATGGCGCGGGAACTCGTAACCCGCTCTCATGTCGGCGAATCGGCCGACCACGTTTGGCGCCAAGTACAGGCCCAGCACCAAGACATTCGTCGTAGTGCTCCTCCCAAACCGTCCGCAATCGAGCGGAATGGAGACATCCCAGATTCAGTCGAATTGCTGCGCCCAATGCACCAAGGAATGTCGGACCTGGTGTTCGGAGTTCGCCCCACAGAAGGTGTGCGGCGAACCCACCGGCAAGAAGTCGCGACTGTGGACGAGCAGCTCTCGCTCTTTTGAGGCAAGCAACCAACTGGTTTCAAAAGGAAGATGGCGCGAGAGTTTCGGGGCGATCAGGGCTGGCCGCCATATTCCACGTAACTTGGATCTCCTGGAGTTCCCGACAATCCTGTTCTACGAGACGGGGTATTCGACCTACGTTCTGCGCCAGGCTAGCCGCCGCAGTTGGCGCATCGGGCAGAAGCGGCCGGTGCGGGTTGGCTTCCTGACGTACGCGGGCACGGCCCAGGAAAGCTGTCTGCGCCTGATGGGCAAGAAGCTGCTCGTGTCGCTCGCTATGGAGGGCAAGCTCCAGGCCGAAGGACTGCAAGCGATCGACGAGGACGACGATGTCCTCACGGCGATGGCGCGCGAACTGGTCACCCGGCAAGGAGTGGGAGAGGCTGCGGCGGAGGTTTGGCGATCTCTCCAGCAACAGGCCACGCAGGAGAAGACCGCGAAGCCAGCCATTGAACCCATCATTGACCTGGTCTCCACGCCAGACCCCGAAATGCCGGTGCCGACGCCCGCAATGGGACCGGCAGTCCAGCTCTCACTGTTCTGAAACCACCGCGGAGGTGACAAATGCCTGAACAACGAACCGTTCGCGACCCTCGTTCGCTCTTCGACATCGACGAGCGGCTTGTGGAACTGATGGACCAGGTCGCCGATGCAGCCGCCGATGGACGGGAACTTCCCTCGGAACTCATTGAGGAGATCAACGAATACATCGAGGCCTTCCACTCCAAGGTCGATCGCATCGCAGGCTACCTGCGCTGGCAGGAGTCGATCGCTTCGATCTGCGGCGCCGAAGCGGAGCGGCTGTCCGCGCGGAAGAAGTCGGCGGAAGGGCGTGTCAGCCGCCTCAAGAACATGTTGCTGCACTTCATGCTGTCCAGAGGGCTGAAGAAACTCGAAGGAGAACGTGCAGCCATCGGACTTCAGCCGAACTCGGCGGCCTCGTTGGTCGTGGACGATCTGCTCAAGATCGGCGAGTGCTTCTTCGAGCGATCCATTGGCTTCACGAAGACCGAAATGCAGGAACTGATCTACCAGTTGCCAGCAGGGGACCTGAGGGACCGCCTGGAGGCGCAACTCGCCGAAGCCGGGTGGCAGGTCAACGGCAGCGCGATCCGGGCCGCTATCGTCAACGGAACTGAGATCGCCGGCGCCCGGCTCGTGAAGGGCCATCACATCCGGATCCGATAGAGCAACTCGCTCGCTCCGACGGATTGGTTGGCTGACAATTCGGGTGAACGGGGCTGTCGATGCACTTCGCTGGAATCGCGTTCACACTCGGGTTGCTCTGGCTGATGTGGAGTGTCAGGGGAAAACTGACTTCCCACGGGTTCGAGGACGTCCATTGGGTTCCCGCAAGCCGGCGTTCAAAGGTCCAGGCGGTGGCCGCTGGTGCTGGAGCTGGCATTCTGGCCGCGTGGCTGTTCGGCGGCTATGACAAGAGCGTCAGTCCGATGTTCACAGACGTCTGGATGGCCATCACGCTCGGACCTTTGGCAGAGGAACTGATCTTTCGTGGTTACCTCTTCTGGGTGATCGGCTCGCTTCTCGCGCACCTGAAGGTTCGCTCTGGATCTGCGACTGCATTCGTCGTCGCGGTGCTCTTCGCCCTGGCTCACGCGTCGAAGTCGGGGATCACCGGGCCACAACTCGTAGCCATCTTCGGCACGGGCCTGCTCTACGGCTGGTTACGGCTCGAATCCGGTTCAACGGTTCCCCCGGTCATCGCCCATATCTTCTTTAACGCGGTCATCTACCTGGCCGCCCTCTTCGTCTGATTCGACTTCCCATTCCAGGAGTTCCCCGCATGTCTCGTTCCACCGAGGAGTTCCGTAGTGTGTTCAAAGCCGCGCGGCGCGCGGGCACCCCTCTCGTTGCCATTCGGACGGCTGATCCGGCGAGCGCCATGGCACAGGGCATGGCCAGCCTGAACGGCAAGAGCGAATTCCCGGTTGTGGTCTGGGACATTCTCAATGGGCTAACGGGCCGCAACGAGCCCGGGAAGGCAGCGGTAGGCAAGCTGGTCGGCGAAAACGCTGGACCCCTCGGCCCAGCCGACGCTCTGGTGGCGGTTCAGAAGATCGCCAGGGACGCCGTCCTCTTCTTCCTGAACCCGCAGCGCGTTTGGGAGCAGGTGGACGTTCTGCAGGGTATCTGGAACCTGCGCGACATCTTCAAGGCAAACGGCCAGATGGTCGTGCTGATCTCGACACCCGGCGCCTCCTTGCCAGCGGAACTGCAGAGCGACGTCATGGTCATCGACGAGCCTCTGCCATCGGCGGAGGAACTCGCGTCGCTCGTGCGGGAGACCTTCGAGGCGGCCGAACTTCCAGCCCCGAGCGAGGAGACCGTCGGGAAAGCGGTCGATGCGCTCGTGGGCTTGGCCGCGTTCCCGGCCGAACAGGTGCTGGCCATGTCGCTTTCGAAAAGCGGCCTGGACTTCGACCGGCTCTGGGATCGCAAACGGCAGGCGGTGGAGCAGACACCGGGACTCACCATCTGGCGAGGCGGGGAGACGTTCGATCAGGTCGGCGGCTGCGAGAACATCAAACGCTTCCTCGACGCCGTCATTCACGGCGAGGAGGCGCCCCGTGTCATCGTCTTCGTGGACGAGATCGAGAAGGCGTTCGCCGGCAGTGGAACGGACACTTC
>CAYOQB010000196.1:0-8654 GCA_964406035.1 uncultured Solibacteraceae bacterium
CGGGACGTTTCTCCGAATCTCAGCGCTCGGAGTGGGCGCCCTGTTCGCGGTGGTCGCCGGCGGCATCATTCTCAATGTGCTGAAAGAAGAGTTGCCCGACGAACGGCGCAGCCGCTTTTGGGCATTCGCCGCCGGCGCCGCTGCCTATGCCGTCCTGCTGACCCTGGTTGCGTAGCCTGTCAGCGCAAAGTCAGATCTCGCGAAATGGTTGCATCGGCCACTCCTCGTTTACTGCTTACGCGCATGAGCGGGGTCACGCCGCCATGGTCGGGAAACTGAACCCGGCCTACCGCTTCCGCCCCAACTCCACGCCCAAAAACTGAGCGGTGATCACCGGCGTCAGATGCGCAAGATCTTCCGGTAATCGAACCGTCAGCATCAGCAGGTCCGGAGTATCGCCCACCAGCATCGCGACACCACGAATCGGGCTGCTGTTCGGGAGAAAAACGGATTGCGTTCCCAACCCCGTCTCGTGGGCCGGCGTCGTGAACTCGACCACGGCCGGGCTTTGGTAGTTCAGAATGTCCAGAGGATAGGGCCCAGACGGAATGCTGCGGGCGAAGTTCGGAAACAGGCCGATGACGCCCTCAACGAAGGATCGGTACTGCGGGAACACTCGGGCAATCACCTCGGCCACTTCCAACCTCCCCGAAGAGTCTCCGTACTTGAAAGTTATCTGAACCGCTGGCCCGGCGAGCTTATCCGTGAGAAAGACTTGACCTCTGGCGATCGGGTTTGGGCTCACGATGAGCGTGTGCCCGCTGGAGCCGTAGAACCCGAAGCAATGCCAGCCTCGGGGAGCAACCAAGCCTGCGTCTTGCAGCGAATAATACGCGAGCTGTTTCGCTTCCGCCTTGCTGGCGTTCGCCAGTCGCGAAATGCCCTTGGGAGCGGCCAGCGGTCCAAGCTGTCCGTCGGATGGACAACCGACGAATGGAACGCGGTTCAAGATAAGAGGCGTCTGTGGGCCGGCCTTGCTTTGGGAATGCAACAACCGGGCAGCCTCACGCTCGAACTCGGCTATGATCACCGGCGTGAGATGAGACAAGTCTTTCGGTAATCGCACCGCCAGCATCAGCAGACTAGGGGTCTCTCCGACCAGCATTGCCGCGCCATGAATCGGGCTGTCATTCGGACGCAGATCCAAGTGTGTTCCCAATCCCTTCTGATTCGGCGGCGTGGTGAACTCGACGAGCGACGAACCCTTGTACTTCAGAATGTCGAAGGGGTAGGGTCCGGATGGGAATCGCTCAGAAGAATCCGCCGAAGCGAGGGCCCCAACGATCGCCTTGTGAGCCGGGAACACCCGGGCAACGACTTGGGCCACCTCGACTGCGGAGAAGTTGTTGCCGGAGGTGTAGGACACCTGGACTGCCGGCCCTGTCAACTCACGTCTTGGACCGAATTCTGCCGGACTGACCTGCGATTTTGGACTCACAACGATTGTGAATCCGCTCGACCCGAAGATTCCGAAACAATCCCATCCCCGGGGGGCCACCGTGCCAACTAGTTCCGTTGCGTAATACGCTAGCTCACCCGCTTGTTTCGTCCCGGCTTGCACCGAGCGGGGACTCCCTGGGGGCGCTGGAGACGGCACTTGCCCTATTGTTCGGCAGCCGAAGTAAGGAACGCGGTTCCACGCCGCCGCCTTACCCTTACCATCACCTTGCGCTGCAAGCACGAACGCCGCGACCATCATCAGGCATACCGCACCAAACATGCCTCACCCCATCACAGCTTCGCCTCGATCCAGTCCAGCGTCTTCAGCAACGCCCGCCCCACCGGCTCCAGGATCGACGGCCCCGTCGTCCCCGGATCGTCCACCGGCGTATGATGCGCCCGGTGCGACGCCGCGATCCCGAACCGCCGGTAGCCGTCCAAATGCCGCAACTCGCCCACGAACCGGTTCGGCTGCGGCTGCAATCCCTCCAACCCGCCGAACGTCTCCGCCAGCACGGGCGCCAGATCCGGCGTGCACTGCAGCAGCCGCCGCGATTCCGCGAAATTCAGCTTCTTTCCGTCCTGCCACGCCCAAGTCGCGATCCCCGCCCCTAGATGAATCCAGCAGGCGACCTCGGATGCCGCCGGCGCCAGCGATGCCCGGAACTCCTTCATGCCCTGATCGTGCAGCTCATGTCCGCTGTTCGCCGTGAACAGGAAACTGGTGTCGGTCTGCCGCGTCGCCGCCGCCCGCGCCAGCGCCAGCCACAGCGCGATCCCCGGACCCCGCTCCCCGGCGCAGCGGAACCACCCGCTCTTGGGCGTCGATACCACCACCAGCCGCTTGCCTCGCCTCAAGCGTCCGACAACGTTGGTCGCCGTCGCGTTCTTGCGAGCCTCGCCTTCCATCACTAACACCGCGTCTCCGCCGGGTCTCAGCGACGCCGCCTCCCGCGGGCCCATCAACATCGCCGGAACCGGCCATTCCTGCAAGCCGTGCTCATAATTCAGCGCGATCACTTCGCCCGTGGGACCCTCGGTGACGATCACGATCGCCTTCGCGCCCCTCTCGGCGGCGCCCAGCACCATCTTCACCACCGGCGAATCCGGGCTCACCGCGCCGATCGAATACGGCAGCCGCGTCACCTCGATCTCCGCGCCCAGCTTGCCCTGCACCCGCGCCGCCCGGGCCGGCCACAGCGGAAAACCTTCGGCCTGATACGACTCGCCCAGGATCTGCGTGCGCGACGGGAACCACTGGTCTACCGTGAACGGCTGCAGTTCCACCTTCAACCCGGCGATCCGCAGCCCGCCCCGCAGCCATTCCGAAGTAAGCTGGTCACCCGGCGTGGCCGTGCGATGCTCGCCCAGTTCCCAATACTGCACCACATCGGCGTACAGCCGGTCGCCATTTATGGTCCATTGCGACGCGCGCGCCAGCGGCGCAGCCGCCATCAGGGATACCGCCGTCCGGCGCGTCATCATCGGGTGGCCACCGTGTCACGCTTGCGCAGGGCTTCCAGTTTCTCCGCCGCCAGTTTCCGCACCTTCTCCACGTTCGCTTCCTTCACGTGCTCGTAACCTCGAATCTGATCCGGCAACGCCGCAATCTCCCTCGCCGCGCTGATGTTCTCAGGCGACACCTGCTCCAACACCTGCTCCACCAATCCGCGGTACCAGCCGATCAAGGACCGCTCCATCCGCCGGTGCGCCATCAGCCCGAATACATCGAGCGGCGTCCCGCGCAGAGCCTTCATCGCCGCCATGATCCGCAGCGGCGTGCGGAACCACGATCCCAGCTTCAGCTTCCGCGTCACCCCAAAGCGCCGCAGGAACGGCGGGTGCAGGTTATAAGAAATGGACTCGGGCGCTTCCCACATCTCCAGCACCTGCCGCTCGACCTCCGGCTTGGTCAGCAGCCGCGCCACCTCGTACTCGTCCTTGATGGCCATCAGCTTGTATAGATTCACTGCCACCACGTCCCGCAGTTCCGGCGCTTTTGCTTCCACCTTGGCTAAGAAATCCAGGAACTCGCGGGCATAGGCCGCATTCTGATACTCGGTCAGCTCCCGCACCCGTAGAGCGACAGGATCCTCCGTCGCCGTCTCCTGCTTCGGCTTCAACAGGTTCTCCACGAAGGCCGCGTCCTGATAGTACTTGCGCCCCCACAGGAACACGGTCTTGTTCCGCTCCGCGTCGACGCCGTTCCACTCGATCGCCTTCTCGATGGATGCAAGCTGCAGCGGGATCAGCCCCGCCTGCCACGCCACCCCCACCAGGAACAGGTTCACCGCCATGTGCGACCCGAACAAGCCTTCCGCCACCCGGTTGGCATCCACAATCACGTTGCGCCCCTTCCGGGTCACGTTGTGAACGTTTTCCAGCATCTTCTCCGGCCCGGCGATCGGCGCACGGCTGCGGATCACATCAATCGTAGGCGTCAGGTGCGTATTCAGCACCGCGATCGTCCGCTCCGCCGAGAAGCACTTCAGGTTGTCCGCCGCGGCGGCGCCCAGCAGGTCGAATCCCAGCACCAGGTCCGCGTTCAGCGAGTTGGTTCGCGCCGGAGCTTCCAGCGGCCCCTCGCTGATCAGAATGTGCGACACCACCGCCCCGCCCTTTTGCGCGGTGCCGGTCTGATCCAGCGTGATCGCGTGCTTGCCCTCGATCCACGCGGCAGCCGCCAGCAGTGCGTTCACCGTCACCACTCCCGTGCCGCCGATTCCCGGACACAGGATCCGGTACCCGCCGGATGCGGACACCATCTCGCCGGGCATTGCCACTTCGGGTACCGGCAGCTCCGCTGCCTTTCGCTTGCGCAGCCCCGTGCCTTCCTTGATCTTCACCGTCAGGAACGATGGGCACTCGCCCAGCGCGCAGGAATAATCCTTGTTGCACGAGGACTGGTGAATCCGCATCTTCTGCCCGAACTCGGTCTTCACCGGGGTCAGGCTCATGCAGTTGGATTGCTTCACGCAATCGCCGCAGCCCTCGCACACCTGCTCGTGAATCACCAGCCGCGTCGACGGCTCCGCGAGAATCCCGCGGGAACGCTTGCGCCGCTTCTCCGCCGCGCACTCCTGGTCATAGATCAGGACCGATACGCCTTCCACCTTCTCCAGCTCCGCCAGCGTCTCGAGCAGCGCCGACCGGTCCCGGACCTCCGCGTTCGCCGCCAGCGACACCCCCGTATACGGTTCCAGGTCTTCAGCGAGCACGATCGTCTTCCGCACGCCCTCCGCTTCCAGCTTGCGCGTCAGCGCGGGAACCGGCAGCGCGCCCACGGCATCCTGACCTCCGGTCATCGCCACATGGCCGTTGTACAGAATCTTGTACGTGATGTTGACGCCCGCCGCGCGGCACGCCTCAATCGCCAAAAACCCCGAGTGGAACAACGTCCCGTCGCCGATATTCTGGAACACGTGCTTGCGGGAGGTGAATGGCGTCATCCCGATCCACGGCGCGCCTTCGCCTCCCATGTGTGTCAGAAACGAGAACTGGCGATTGGAGTCCTGCAACCGCATCGCCATCGTGTGACAGCCGATGCCGCCACCCGCCACCTGCCCGTCCAGCAGGATCGTGGAGCGGTTATGCGGGCAGCCCGAACAGAAATTCGGCGGCCGCGGCGCAACCAGTTCCTTCGGTTTGGCCGCCGCCTGCTCCAGCCGTCCTAGCCGCGCCGCAACGGCTTCGTAGGGCCCGTGCTCGAGAATCATGCTTCCCAGCGCCCTCGCGATCACGTCCGGGTTCAGTTCGCCCGCGGGAGCCAGCAGCGGACCGCCCTTGCCGTCCGTCTTCCCCGCGATCACCGGCGCATCCGCCATCCCGTACAAGGCGTCGCGCAGCAGCATCTCCAGAAAACTGCGCTTCTCCTCCACCACCAGGATCGTGCGCAGTCCCTTCGCGAACTCCCGCGCAAACTGCGGATCCACCGGGAACGTCATGCCGAACTTGGCCACGCGGATCCCCATCTGCTCCAGCCCGCGCTCGTCCAGCCCCAGGTCGCGCAGCGCCTGCGCGACGTCGTAATACGACTTCCCCGCACTGGCGATCCCCAACCAGGCGTCGCGAGCGCCGTACTGCCGGTTCACCCCGTTCAGCCGCGCGAACTCGATGGCTGCCTGCAGCCGACGCGCGTTCACTTCGTACTCCAGTTGCAGCGTGATCGGAGGTACGATGCGCGCATCCACCGTTTTCTGATACCCCGCGGGAATCGCAATCCCCGGCCGCTCCGGATCCACCGCAACCGTGCCGCCGCCATCGCAGATGTCGGTCACCAGTTTCATGCCGACCCACGCGCCCGAATATCGCGACAGCGCCACCGCCAGCAGACCGTAATCGAGGATCTCCTGCGTGTTGCCCGGATAGAAGAACGGAATCCCGACGTTCATCAGGCTGAAGTCAGACTGGTGCGGAATCGTCGAGCTCTTGCACGCATGGTCGTCGCCCGCCAGCACCAGCGCAGCCGAATGTTTCCCCACGCTGCCCGCCAGGTTGGCATGACGGAAGATGTCGCCCGACCGGTCCACCCCGGGACCCTTGCCGTACCAGATCCCGAGCACTCCCTCGACGTTCTTCTGCGGCAGCACATCAAGGATCTGCGAGCCGAACACTGAGGTCGCGGCAAGATCCTCATTCACCCCCGGGCGGAAGTGGATGTTCAAATCCTGCAGCATCTTGCGCTGCCGTCCCAGAGCCAGGTCATAGCCGCCCAGAGGCGACCCCTCGTAGCCCGAAATGAAGGCGCCCGTCTTGAGTCCCGCGCGACGGTCGCGCCGCATTTGATCCATCGGCAGCCGTACCAGCGCCTGAATCCCGGTCAGGTAAACGGAGCCTGTTTCCACGGTGAACTTATCGCTGAGACGCATGGGGGGTTGGCTGGTATCGTATCACGCACACCCGCCGGAAACGCTACGATAAGTGCCGTGCCGCAACCTTTCGTCTGGCAATCCCGCGTCGCCTTCGTCGATACCGACGCCTCCCAGCGGATCCACTACACCGCCATGCTGAAGCACTTCGAGGCGGCGGAAAGCGAGTTCCTCCGCAGCCTTGGATTCTCCTACCGCGACATGAAGAAGCTGGGCCTGGACTGGCCTCGCGTTCACGTCGATTGTGACTACTTTTCCCCGCCCTTTTACGATGACCTGATGGACATCGCCGTATCCGTCGAGCGCGTTGGGCGGACATCCTTCACCCTGGCCTTCCATGTAACGATCGCCGGTGTCCAGGTGTCTAAGGGCAGGATTACAGTGGTGTGCGTGCGGGATGGGAAGGCTCATCCCCTGCCCGAAGTGTTCGCCGCAACACTGTCGAGCACCCAAAAAGGGTGACCCTCTAAGGTTTTCGCCTTAGCGGCCTAAGACGTTGAAAGGCTTGACGAAATCGTCACTAGAGCGCATGATTGAGAAGGGTCGTCAGGTGGCTGCGCGAACCTGACCCGTGGTGTCACTGAACAATTCAATGGGCAGAAAACCCAGCTACGCTCGCCCCGCCGATGGATACCCGGATGCCCCGCGCCAGCGCAGGGGTATGCAGATCAAGTGTCCGGCGTGCGGATCCTATCGCGTCCGGTCCTCGCGCTCCCGCGGCATCCTGGAGAAAATCGGGAAGTATTTCGGTCTGGTCCCGGTCCGCTGCAAGGACTGCGATACCCGCTTCCACAAAAGCCTGTGGGAAGTCGCCACTTGGTGCTACGCCCGCTGCCCCCGCTGTTACAAAATGGAGCTCGGCAATTGGTCAGAGGAGTATTACATCGCACCCAAGGCGATGCGCTTCCTGATCCGCATCGGAGCCAAACGCCTGCGTTGCGAGCCCTGCCGCTTCAACTTCGTCAGCTTCCGCCTTCGCAAGCAAGCCACCGGCCGCAAGTGGCGCGATATCGACGTCTCTCGCCCGCCCGCCGCCGAACGCCAGAACGACTCCGCCACCGTGGCTTGAGCCCTATAGCCGCATCCACATCCACATCCAAAACGCGAGAAAGATCACCACAAATGTGAGCACCGCCAGGCTCTGCAGGAACGTGGGACCTTTGCGTTTGCGCACGGTGCGAAGGTAGTCCCGCCTTTAGGCGGCTGGGGCCTTCAGGCCCGGTAAAAAAGAAAATGGTTCCAAGTGACCCAGTTGAACAGCGCTGCTTCCCGCCGGGTTTGACCCCTTTGTTCCGCATCCGGTATCGCGTCCGCTTGCAAGCCGCCTTATGATCCGCCGTCGCCGGCGATCCACTCGTGCTGCCTGCCGCAAGTCGCGAACCTGCCCGCTTCCGGAATCGGCCTTTCGTTCCCCTTCAGTGACCGCCGCCTCACAGCTGCGTCCACGGCAGGATCGTCACTCCCGGCCTGATTCCTTCCGCTACCCGATTTCCGTTGCCGGATCTCGGGACTCCCGGACTAGCCATCCCGCCACCGCTCCCCTTCCGGATGTCGCCATCCGTCCGGATCGCTGCGCTTAGCGGGCCTCCAATCCAGAAGGCTTTCCTCCGCTGACCGCCCGATCTCCCCTCACTCCCCTCCGGCGTCTTTTTATCGCCGCCTCGGGATCATCGTTCCGGGTTCGCTTCGATCTGCTTCGGCTCGCTGTTCCTTGAACCTCTTGGAACCAAGGCTAGAATGCCACTACCGCCGCCGGGAGTCAATAACAAAACGGCGTTACAGGACCCTTTTCCTCAAAGTACTTCTGGCGTGAAATCATACACTTGCAAACGGAAGCTTGTGCATTCCCTGTGAATAAAACACGGCCCTCGAATTGTGTTCGGGAGATTCAGGCACGCAGACCTCAGACCATCGTGGTCAGTAGGTCTCTTGTCCGTCGCTCCGCACCAAATCGAGAGTCGAATCACCGCCTGCAGCCAAGCCAGTGGAACCGCCTTTAGGCGGTGCGGGGCCTTCAAGGCCCGCCATGACAGCCTCACTCAAGAAATAACAACCGCCTTCAAGCCCGCATCTCAGCGCCCGTGATCCTGAGTAGAACCGCCTTCAGGCGGTGCGGGGCGTAGAGGCCCCGCCATGTAGGCGTCAATCCAGAAACTTAGAACCGCCTCAGGACCCGGCAAGATCACGCCCACCTCCTGCAGTCACGCGGTCGGCGAACCTTTATTCGCCTAACTTTCAGCACCTTGGCGAAACCGTGGGCCAAATACTCTCCCCCACCCCTGCTACAACAGGACCGAAGCGCGACGGGCTGGCCAGCCTGCTTCTTAAGCCGGGATCGATCCCGCA
>CAYOQB010000197.1:0-8605 GCA_964406035.1 uncultured Solibacteraceae bacterium
CTTCCTGCACCTCGGTCGCACCTCCATCATGCGCGACTTCGCCCGGCTTCGACAACCTGATTTTGACCGTAGCCGTTGAGCGAAAACCACTTAAAAGAAAAGTTCTAGGGACCCTCATCGGTAGTTCCACGCACATTCCCTTAGTCCTTCCGGCCGGGTAGTCCCATGCCAACTCACGGATTCCCCTGCGCCGGATACCGGATCACCGTGAAGTTCCGCAACCACACCGTGTCCGATCCCGCCGCCGACAACTGCCCCCGGAAGTCCATCGTTACCGCCTGCCCCGTCACGAACGGAACCGCGCCCGCCGATGAGGACAGGGCGGTTAGCGCCCCCCAGCTCTGCGCCGCCGATTGCGCTCCCGCGCCGTGCAGCCCCGCCTCCGCGCGACCAAAAAACGTTGTCTCCAGCAGCGACATGCTGCGCGACACCACCGCCGTCGATCCCCAACGCACTTCCGCCGCAAACCCGGTGGTACTTCCCGTGTGTTCGTACTGGAAGCGGATCTCGATCCGGTCCCCCGCACCCAGCACACCCGCCGGAATCGAACAACTCCCCAGGCTCACCAGCGTCATCGAACTGGTGCCCGTCCCGGTCCCCGAGCAAACCGTCTGCGCCGCCGTGAAACTCGAGAGCGGGCTCGACGGATCGCCGTACCGGTAGCGAGCCTGCAATACATCGCCCGTCTGCGGCACGGATGAGAACAGGAACGTGATGGTCGGCCCGGAAAGCAGGAAGTCCGTTCCCGCCCGCTGCAGGACGCCGTTCTTGAACAACGCCAGGCTGGCCCCCGGCGACGGCGGGAAGTTCAGCGTGAACACGGTGTTCACTCCGTTCACCAGCCCCGCCGGCACTTCGCCGTCCGCGAACTGCGGCAACACCCCGCCGCTGCCTCCGCCCCCGCCCGCCCCGCACGGCGATGCCGAGCCATCCACCCGGACGCAATCTCCCGGATCGCCGGTCGCCCCTTCCATCTGCCCCGCGGCGTTGATCACCGCCGCCCGCGAGGTCGCGAATCCGGGGCCGCGAATCGGGCGCACCAGCAGCTCGTTGCTCAATCCCGCCACATCCGGAATGGTGATCTGCGTCTCCACCGGGGGCGGCCCCACCACCGAGCCCTGCCCGATCCGCACCTCGCGAATCCGCAGCGGCGTCGCGCTCGGCGGCACCGCCCACGTCTCGGTGAACTGCAGCCGGCCCCGGCTCTCGTAGGCGACCTCGTATTGCGCGCCCGCCGAAGCTGTGGTCGTCGGCGCCAGCCGCACCCGCAGCACCCCGTTCACCACCTCCACCGTCAGGTCCGCGGTGGCGATGTTGCTCTGATCCCCGGCTTCGAAGCTCCGCCAGCGGATCCGCATCGTGCCGTTGTACCTCGTCCCATCGGCCTTATACAGCGTGTCCTGAATCGCCGTGAGCACGGGCTGAGCCGGCGCGAGCCACGCGCCGCAAAGCAGCAGGACGCTGCAGCGTCCCAAGCGCATCCCCTTCATCTGCTGTTCTCCTTTGCCCGCCTCCGGTTGCGGAGGGGGTTCCGGCCAACAGTTAAGAACCGGGGCGCGCCGCGGCCTCGCCGCCGCGCCGCCTGCAAAGGCGTAAGCGGATTACAGAACAAGAACTTGAGTGAGGAAAAATTTTGCCCGCCGCGCTGTGATCGCGACTTTAGAAGATCAGGCTCAGGCTGCCCCGCAGCATCCGCGGATTCTGCGTGATCTCGGCCTTGCGCCCGCCCGAGGAGGACACCGGCAGATATCCCTGGCCCAGCAGGTTGCGAGCCTCGGCCACCGCTTCCAGGCGTCCCGGAAGTCCCCGGAAGCTCGGCAGCGGCTGCCGTACCGCCATGTTCCAGCCCAGCTCCTCATAACGGTGCGTCTGCGTCAGCGGCTGATGCACCGGCATCAGGACCCGGAAATCGCTCCAGCCATACGACGCGTTCAGCCTGGTGCCGGAGCCCGGAATCACCGCCGAGGCCCGCGCCGAAACCCAGGGGCGGTTGGTCTTCCGCAGCAGCGATCGCAGTTGGTCCGCGTCCGCCGTCTCCAGTTGCTCGCCCGTGGTCCGCAATGCGCCCGCGTAACCCGCCGCGATGCCCACCTGCATCCGCTCGCCCAGCCTCTGATCCACCGCCAGCATGTAGCCCAGGCGATCGTAGTTCCCGAGGTTGAAAATGCTCGCGCGGGACGCGATATCCGGCAACAGGTCCTCGGAAGCCACCAGACCTTCGCCGCCGTTCATCACCGCCGCCGCGTTCTTCACCGCTTCGTGGAACACCGCCGCCCGGTAGGTCCGGCTGCCCGCCACTCTCTGGAACCCGAGCTCGAAATTCTCCGTCCGCTGCACCCGCGCCTGACCGTCGCGAATCGACAGCCGCGGCAGCGTCGCCAGCGCCGAAAGATCCTGCTGCAGTTCCGTCTCCGACGCCCGGCTTTGCGCGATCAGATCCGCCGGCGCCACGCCCGAGCTGAACGCCGCCTGAATCGATCCGATGCGGCCCAGGTCGTAGGTCAGGCGGCCGAACGGGCTCATGTAATTCAGCCGGTTCAGGAACGAAATCGACTCAAGCGATGCTCCATACTCCACCGCCAGCCGATCGGTAAGTTGCAGGCGATCGTAGGTGCTCACCGACATCGTGCGCAGCGCCGGCGCGGAACCGCCCGTCAGCGCCCCCAGGCCCGCCCGCAACGGCAAAGCCACCTGCCGCATCGTCACCGTTACCTCCGGGCTCACCACGCCGCCCGCTTCGCGGCTGTACGTGGTGCGGAATCCGGCCGTCGGCAGCGCCGAGCCCGCCGCGTAGCCCACGTTGCCCGAAACCTTCATCCGGTTGACCCCGAACAGCGATGTCGCCAGCGCGAAGGCCGTGCCCAGATCCTGCGCTCCGCCGCCTCCGGCCAGCGAAACGCCGTCCGCGGCGCCTACCCGGACCAAACCTTGCGTATCGGCAAACGCCGGCGTGCCCGCGTGAACAGTGGTCCCGGACGCATCGCGTCCCGGCAGCACCCGCAGCACCGGACGGGTCGCCACCGACCCCTTTAAGGTCCAGCGCCACTCATCTGTCATCAGCGTCCCGCGACCCGGACCCGAATAAACGAGTTCAATCGAGCTGAACAGGCTCGCCAGTTGAATGGTCAGAAAGCTCTGCCCGCCCGCCTGAACCGAAATGTTCTTGCGTTCCGCCGGCACGAAGCTGGCCAGTTGCACCCGGATGGAATACAGATCGGGAGTCAGGAAGTCGAAGCCGAAGCCGCCGTTTTCGTTCGACAGAACCTTCCGGACCAGTTGATCGTAGCGGTTGAAAAGAAAGACCGTCGCGCCCATCTGAGCCACTCCGGTCGCGCTCCGGACCTCGCCCACGATGGCCCCGGACAGCTTGGCCGGAGACGCAGCCTCCAGCCCGGTCGCCAGCGACATCGCGGCAATCGCACCCATGGCGGCGTAAGCTCTGGATCGAACCAACACTCGGTTTCCCGTCACTCGCTCACTTTCAACTCAGGCCGCCGGCGGCAGCCCGAAATTGGCCTTCATCTTACATGGATTCCCCACCGGGGGCAATCCCCTCAGCCAGTCACCGTGAAGTTCACCGAGGGCGTCAGGATCTGGTTCTTGGTCTTGTCCGTCACCTTCAGCTTCAACGTGTACTGGCCCGGCGCCATGTCCTTCAACGGCAGCAGCTTCTCGATGGTCATCTGCGTGGCGTTGCCGGCCACCGTGGCCACATCCTCGCTGAACTCGAACACCTTCTCGTTGGAGCCCACCTTCACGATCTCGTACTCGATGGTCCCGTTCGGCTTCTTGGTGGCTTCATCCTGGGCGAAGTTGTACAACTGCATGTAAATGCCCATCTTCTCGGACTGCAGGAAGGTCTCGCTCAGCCGCGGCCGCACCTTCGAGGTGCCGATCACGAACTGCCCGGTGCCGATCGACTTCGTGGGCACCTTCTCCAGCAGATCCGCCAGAATCAGGCTCGACGCCGATAGCGCTTCTTCATCGAAACGCGGCACATCCAGCGCCAGCTCATAGTTGTTCATGTTCCCGCTGACGACATCCTTCGCCACCACGTTCAGGCGATACTTGCCCGGCGCCAGCGGCACCGTCTTCTGATACACCGACGACCCCTTCGCCGCCTGCTGCAGCAGGTCGTTGGGCACTTCCACGCTCACCACGTCCTCGAAGATGTTCACGGTGCGGCGCGACATCGTCGAAATGCGCGCGAAGATGTTCACCGTCGCCTTGGCGACGCCTTCCGTGTCCTTGAACTCCAGGTCGCGCCGGTCGAACTGCAGGGTTACCGCGCTGAAGATCGAATTCGAGGTCACTGGAACGTAGTCCACCCGCACCCGCATCGGCAGCAGGTTGAACTTGATGGTCGAGTTCACCGCCGCTTCCAGATCCTTGAACTTGATCTTGGGCGCCTTCTGCAGATCGGCGAACTGTTGCAGCCGGTCGAACTGATTCATCCGCGCCGATTGCGGCATGTTGCCCGTTCCCAAACGCGTGCCGTCGGTCCGCGTAAAGCGGTCCACCTTGGACGCCAGGCCCATCTCTTCCATCATCGTGAGACCGGCGCCCGGCACCATCAGCAGCGCGTCCTTCTCCGACGGGTCCATGGTCATGCGATACTCACCCGACATCGTCGGATCGACAAACTCGATCTGGATGTCCTGCTGCGTGCCCACGCCCTCCAGGTAGCGATACCGCCACTTCTCGAAGGGGAACGTGGACGTGGTGCCGCCGCCTTCCTCCCAGGGACGCTGATAAGTTCCTCCGGCGGGGTGCGACTCGATTTCATCCGGCGGACCGAACGTGATGTAGATCCGGCCGCGATCCGTCTTCCAACCAGGAATGCCCGAGGCGAACCGCTCGTTCGCATACGCGATACGCCGGTAGTGCTCTTCCTTGTATTCGTTTTCTTCCGAATCCGGTGTCGGGTCCCGGCGCAGCCAGAATTGCTCGATGAACTGCTGCCGCTCTTCGTCCGTCGACAGGTTCTTGAACGCCTTGCGCTCTTCGTCGGTGATGATGTACGTCACGTCCTGGTTGATCCAGGTCCGGAACGGCGTTTCCAGCTCCTTGCGCAGCCGCTCTTCCTGCTTGCGCTTCTCCTTCTCGGTCATCGGCCGCGCGACAGTCTCGCGGTTTCCGTTGTTCTCCGGCTTCTTGTTCTTCTGCGCCCAAAGCGGCGACTGAACCAGAAGAAAGGAATACAGAGTTGCCCAAACGACCGGGGCCTGCACTTTCCGGGCTGCGACATTCATCGGAACACACCTCCCCTGACAGAAACAATTGTAACGTGGCTGTCTGACGCGGGCAATGCCGCCCCGGTTTCAGCGAACCGCCGCCGCCCCGAGGAGCGCCGTGCGAGCCTCTTGATATTCGCGCCTCAACTTCTCCACCAGCTCCGCCGCCCCCGGCACCGACTTCACCGCGCCGATCCCCTGACCGCAGCCCCAAATGTCCTTCCAGGCCTTCGCCGGCCGGTTCGATCCGAAATCCATGGCCGACGGATCGCTCTCCGGCAGAGCCTCGGGGTCCAGCCCGGCGTTGCGGATCGAGGGCTTCAGGTAATTCCCATGGACCCCGGTGAACAGGTTGGTGTAAACGATATCGCCGGCGGCTGAGTCCACAATCATCTGCTTATAGCCTTCCGCCGCGTTCGCCTCCCGCGTGGCGATGAACGCCGATCCGATATACGCCAGGTCCGCGCCCATGGCCTGCGCCGCCAGAACCGCCCGTCCGGTAGCGATCGCGCCGGACAGAATCAAAGGCCCGTCGAACCACTCCCGAATCTCCTGCACCAGCGCGAACGGCGACAACGTGCCCGCGTGTCCCCCAGCCCCCGCGCACACCGCGATCAGGCCGTCGGCGCCCTTCTCGATCGCCTTCCGCGCGTGGACGATATTGATGATGTCGTGCAGCACCACGCCCCCATAGGAGTGCACGGCCTGATTGACCTCCGGCCGCGCGCCCAGCGACGTAATCACTACCGGGACCTTGTACTTCACGCACAGTTCCAGGTCATGCTGCAGCCGGTCGTTGGACTTGTGAACGATCTGGTTGACGGCGAACGGCGCGGACGGAGCTTCGGGATGGGCGGCGTCGTACTCGGCCAGCTCGCCGGTGATCCGCTTCAGCCACTCCTCCAATTGCTCCTTGGGCCGGGCGTTCAAGGCCGGGAACGCTCCCACGATGCCGGCCTTACATTGCGCCAGCACCAGGTCGGGGTTGGAAATAATGAACAGGGGCGAGCCGATGACGGGCAGTCTCAGCCGATCGAACACTTTAGGAAGACTCATGGGTGGAGTATTCCTTTATACCGTGAGCACCGGGCGGCCTGCTCGAACGGGCGGGGAAAACACCTATAGTGCTTCCGGTGGGACCTGTTATAATCGGAGTGCATCCGAATGATAGGCACCAAATCGACCTCTGGGGGTTCGTTGTGAAGCGATCCGGTTCGGACGAGACCCTTCGTTGTTCGTTCTGCCATAAGAGTCAGGATGCGGTCGGCAAGCTCATTTCCTCCCCCAGCGATTATCCCCGAGCCTACATTTGCGACGAATGCATTGCCGTCTGCAACTCGATTCTGGAGGACGACCGGCACGACCAGCCCTACGGGGCCCCGCATAAGCTCCCTAAGCCGTTGGAACTTAAGGAGTATCTCGATCAGTACGTGATCGGGCAGGACGCGGTGAAAAAGAAGCTCGCGGTAGCGGTGTACAACCACTACAAGCGCATCCAGATGAACAAGCAGCGTGGGGAAGTGGAGCTTTCCAAGTCCAACATCATGCTGATCGGGCCCACCGGCACCGGCAAAACCTTGCTGGCGCAGACACTGGCCCGCATCCTGGACGTCCCGTTCGCCATCGTCGACGCCACCACCCTGACCGAAGCCGGCTACGTGGGCGAGGACGTCGAGAACATCATTCTCCGGCTGCTGCAAAACGCCGATTGGGACGTGCAGCGCTGCCAGCAGGGCATCATCTACATCGACGAGATCGACAAGATCGGCCGCAAGGACGAAAACCCGTCGATCACCCGCGATGTCTCCGGCGAAGGCGTGCAGCAGGCGCTGCTCAAAATCCTGGAAGGCACTATCGCCAATGTGCCGCCGCAGGGCGGGCGCAAGCATCCGCACCAGGAGTTCACCCCGGTGGACACCACCAACATCCTGTTCATCTGCGGGGGAGCGTTCGTCGGCCTGGAAAAAACCATCTCCCGCCGCGTGGGCACCCGGACCATGGGCTTCCAGCCCGGCGAGGATCCCGCCCGCAGGCTCGGAACTTCCGGCCGCCGCGACCTGAACATGCTGGAGCAGGTGCAGCCGATCGACCTGATCCGCTCCGGGTTCATCCCCGAGTTCATCGGCCGCCTCCCCGTGGTGGCGGTGCTCGAGGATCTGGACAAGGAAACCCTCGTGCAGATTCTGACGAAGCCGAAGAACGCCATCGTGCGTCAGTATCAGAAACTGTTCGAGTTTGAAAATGTTAGACTGAAGTTTAGCGACGATGCACTGGAAGCCATCGCTCAGTTGGCGATGGAGCGCAAGGTCGGCGCGCGCGGTCTGCGCATGATCCTTGAGGACATGATGCTGGACCTGATGTACTACGTGCCCTCCTATAAGAAGGTCCGCGAGTTCGTGGTGACCAAGGAGATGGTGCTGTCGCAGAAGATCAACCTCGCCCTGCTGGACAAGGCAGGATAAGGTCCGCTGACGCCGGCGCGTCCGGAAGGCGCGACTGCCTCTGAGAAGGCGTTATTTGAGGAATGTTCCCCCGCCGCGGGCGACGCACAAACACCCCCGCCGCTTCACGCGGCTGTAGAGAATCATCATGCTTACCTCCAAGGAAAAATCGGACACGAAGCGTTACCCGATGATGCCGGTCCGGGACGTGGTCATCTTCCCGCACATGATGACGCCGTTCATCGTGGGCCGCGAATCGAGCGTGCGCGCGCTCGAGGACGCCCTCGCCGGCGAGAAAAAGATCTTTCTCGCCACCCAGCACGATCCCTCGGTGGACGAACCCCGCCCCGACGAAATCTATCAGGTGGGAACCATCGCCAATATTGTCCAGAGCCTGAAGCAGGCCGACGGCAACATCAAGGTGCTGGTGGAGGGCATGGAGCGCGGCAAGGTGGTGTCGGTAAGCGAAGAGGACGGTTACTTCCGCGCCATTGTGCGGACCTCCACGTTCAAGGTGGAGACCGGGCCGTCGCTCGAAGCGCTCACCGCGCGCGTCACCCAGTTGTTTGAGCAGTACGTCAAGCTCAGCCAGAATCTGAACTACGAGACCATGGTCGCCGCGATCCGTGTCGACGACCCCGCCAAGCTCGCCGATACCGTGGGCGCCAACCTGCAGCTCGCCGTCGAGGAGAAGCAGGAACTGCTCGAAATCTTCGATCCCATCGAGCGGCTGACCCGCGTCGCCGAGATGCTGGACATTGAAATCGAAAAGCTGAACGTCGATCGCACTATCCAGGGCCGCGTGAAGCGCCAGATGGAGAAGGCGCAAAAAGAGTATTACCTCAACGAGAAGATCAAGGCCATTCAGAAGGAACTCGGCCGCGGCGAAAAGAGCGAGTTCGACGAGCTGAAGAAGAAGATCGAAACCGC
>CAYOQB010000198.1:0-8467 GCA_964406035.1 uncultured Solibacteraceae bacterium
GCCGGACCCTCCAGCCCGTCCCGCGAGATCGCCCCGCGCCGCGAACTGCTTACCAGGGAATCTTCAAACTCCACCTGAAAGACGACGTAACTCTGCAGCAGTTCCGGCGCCCGCAGATGCACCAGCAGTTCCAGCGCAGCCAGCGATATCGAGCCCGCCGTATACACCACGGGCACGCCGATCGAGTTCCACCGCCCTCCGAATCGCCGCGCCCCCTCCCCGCTGAATGCCGTCTGGCTGTGCTTCCGCTTGACGATTCGCCAGGCGGCGGGCATTACGAGAAAACCCCGTGCTCCAGCCGTCCGATCAGGCTCTCCACTTCCCTGCCGCCGATCTCCGTCCGGCAGTATTCGAGCGGGGAATGGCCGGAAAGCGCCGGCGCCGGCGTCGCCATCCACCGCGCCGCCGCCGTGGTGTCGCCCTCGAACAATCCCACCGCTTCCTCGAATCGCAACGCCAGCCGCAACAGTTTCTCGCTTTCTTCGCTCGAAAACCTTCCCGCCGCCTTGCGCCGAACCAGCGTACGCTCTGGAATCCCCAGCGCCTGCGCCAGCCGCGAAGCCGAAGTTTCGAGCAGCCCGGCCAGGCTTTCCACCGACGCGTAGGTCAGACCCTCGTCCACGTGGTGGATCGCATCCTCCGGCCGCGCGGCTTCCAGGCCCAGGCTGGCGCCCTGCTCCGCCATCTCGTGTATACGAGCCGCCGTAGGGGAACTCATAAAACCAATCATACGCCACCTGTCTCATCTTGTCAAGCCACTTGGCGTAACTCCGGTTGTGCCACACTATTACCGAAGGGGGAACCTGGAGGCTCCAAACAGAGTCTTACTAGCTATGAAGTACTGGGGGTTCCTGGCGGGCAAGCTGGCCCTGGGTTACGGGCTGATGTGGGTCATCGCCCGCATCCTCCGGGCGGCGTTGCCGGACCCGCAGCCGTTCATGATGCACGTTCCCGCTCAACCGTTTGGCTTCGACCTCGAATATACGGCAGTGGTGTTGCTCTATTGGCTGTTCGCGGCCGGGTTGCTGTACCTGATCATCTGGGACCAGCGGTACCGCTGCCGCACCTGTCTCCGGCGTCTGCGCATGCCGGTGGTGCGCGGGTCCTGGACCCATGTACTTCTGGGTCCTCCAAGCACGGAATACATCTGCCTTTACGGACATGGGACCCTGAAGGTAGCGGAACTGCAGATCACCGGCCGGCAGGAGCCGGACTGGGAGCCTCATGAAGACATCTGGACCGAACTCGAGTCCTTCCAAAACACCAAAAAGTAAGCGCGCCCCCGCCTCCTCCCGCGCCGGCCGGCTGGCTGGCCGGATCTGGGGCAACCGGCTGGGCCGCGTCCTGGTCGTCCTCCTGGCGGTCGGCGGCCTGATCTCCGTCTCGATGTTCGCCTACTTCTACGCGAAGTACTCCCGGCTGATCGACGAGAAACTGGCCGCCGGACCCTACGGAAACGCCTCGCGCCTGTTCGGCGCGCCCCGGCCCATCGTGATCGGCGAGGAAGCATCGATCGGCGAAATCGCGAATTACCTCCGCCGCTCCGGGTACTCCGAATCGCGGAACAATCGCATGGGCTGGTACTTCGTCCGCAACGACGGGATCGACATCTATCCCGGTCCGGATGGTTTCGAAAGCGAGCCCGCGGTGTTGAAGGTGGAGAACGGCCGCCTCAGCGAGATCATCTCCCTGCGCGACAACGCTCCCCGAACTCAGTACCGCCTGGAGCCGGAGCTGATCACCAACCTGTTCGACCGCAAACGCGAAAAACGCCGCCTGGTTAAGTTCGCCGACATCCCCAAGGTAATGGTGGACGCGGCCCTGGCCGCCGAGGACAAGAGGTTCTTCGCCCACGCCGGCTTCGACCCGATCGGCATCCTGCGCGCGGTTTACGTCGACCTGAAGAGCCGCGGCAACAATCAGGGCGCATCCACGCTGTCCATGCAGCTTGCCCGCTCCATCTGGCTGACCAACGAACGCTCCTGGCGCCGCAAGATCCCGGAAGCCCTCATCACCCTGCACCTGGAGCAGAAGCTCAGCAAGGAACAGATTTTCGAGCATTACGCCAACACCATCTATCTGGGCCATCACGGCACGTTCTCCATCCATGGCTTCGCCGAAGCCGCCAACGTCTATTTGGGCAAGGACCTGAACCGCGTGACGCTGCCGGAGGCGGCGTTGATCGCCGGACTGATTCAATCGCCCATCAGCCGCAACCCCTTCCGCCACCCGGACCGCGCCCGCTCGCGCCGCAACCAGGTGCTGAAGATGATGAACGAAGCCGGGTTCCTGAACACCTCGGAGATGACCACCGCCATGGCCGCGCCGCTCACCGTGTCCACCGAAAGCGCGGAGGGGAACAACGAAGCCCCCTACTACGTGGACATGGCTAACGAGTTTCTGCAGCAGACGTTTCAGGATCGCGACTTCCAGGCTCACTCCTATCGCGTCTACACTACGCTCGATCTCGACCTGCAGCGCGATGCCGTGGCCGCGATGAAGGCCGGCATGGAGGAAGTGGACAAGCAGTTGGCCCGCAAGTTCAAGGGCTACGGGACCGCGGTGCCGCCGGTCCAGGCGGCCCTGGTCGCGCTGGACGCGCAGACCGGCGAGGTAAAGGCGCTGGTCGGCGGCCGCGACTACGGCAAGAGCCAGTTGAACCGCACCCTGGCGAAACGCCAGCCGGGCAGCGCCTTCAAGCCTTTCGTGTACGCGGCCGCGCTGTCCAGCGGCGTCGGCGGCTCGCATGAAGCGATCACCCCGATCACCCGCATCACCGATCAGCCCACCACGTTCTTCTACGACGGCAAGCCCTATGAGCCGGAGAATTTCGGAGACCAGTACAACGGACCGGTCACTGTCCGGCAGGCGCTGGCGAAATCGCTGAACGTGCCCACCGTGAAGCTCGCCGAAAGGGTGGGATATCGCCGCGTGGCGCAGCTCGCTCGCGATGCCGGGATGAACATGGAAGTGCGCGGCACCCCCGCCGTCGCGCTCGGCGCCTACGTCACTACGCCGCTCGAAGTAGCCGGCGCGTACACCGTGTTCTCCACCTATGGAACCTCGCTGAAACCGGCGCATATCGCCAGCATCCGCGACGAATCGGGCAACATCATCTACACTAACCAGCCGCAGAAGAAGCGGGTGCTCGACCCCCGGGTCGCCTACCTGGTCACCAATCTGATGGAGGAAGTGATGCGCAGCGGCACCGGCGCCGGAGCCCGCGCCCGCGGCTTCTGGCAGCCCGCCGCCGGCAAGACCGGGTCCTCCCGCGACGGCTGGTTCGCCGGATTTACCTCCCGGCTGATCTGCGTCGTGTGGGTGGGCTTCGACGACAACGCGGACATCAAGCTGGAGGGCGCCAAATCGGCGCTGCCGGTGTGGACCGAGTTTATGAAGCGCGCCCACCAGCGCCGCGCCTATCGCAACGTCTCCGGGTTCCAGCCTCCTGACGGCATCGTGACCGCGGACATCGACCCCGCCTCGGGGCTTCTGGCGTCGGCGAGCTGCCCCGGCGCGAAAACCGAGGTGTTCATCGCCGGAACCCAGCCGCTCGAGCTTTGTGGCGGTTCGGGACGCACTCAGATCGCCGGCTGGGATCCGGTGAAGGACCCCGAACCCGCGCCCGCCGGTGGCATTTCCAACCCGCAAAACCCGGCGCCCCGGCAGGAGCGAAAAGTCGCCGTGATCCCCGTAGACCCCGTTTCGCCCCAGAAACCGGCCGATAAGTCCCGGCAAAAGGGCTTCTTCGGGCGTTTGCGCGATATGTTGAAGTGATAAACTATTCGGCAAAAGGAGGCCCGTTCATGCTTCTGCCTCTCACCGGTCGCTGCACCCGGCCATCAGCCGCGCTACTCCTGGGATGTTTCGCGGCGAGCCTGTCCGCGCAAACGCCAGCCCAGCAACCCAACGCCGTCACCGCATCTTCCCGCGGCGATCAGGGTCTCGCCCGCCCGGCAACCAATGTCGATCCGTCCAAGGCGATCACCCCCGAGATGCGCGGCGATATCCTGATGGCTCGCAAGAATTACCGCGAGGCTGTCGAGGTCTATCGCTCCATTCCCGGCAACTCCGCCGTCATCGTGAACAAGACCGGCATCGGCTATCACCAGATGCTGGACCTGGACACCGCCAAGAAATACTACGAGCGCGCGGTGAAGCTGAACCCCAAGTACGCCGAGGCTCTCAACAACCTCGGCACTGTTCACTACGGCCAGAAACGCTATCGCCGGGCCATCTCCACTTACAAGAAGGCGCTCGAAATCGCGCCCGATTCCGCTTCCATCCACTCCAACCTCGGCACCGCGCACTTCGCCCGCAAGAAGTACAAGGAAGCCATGGAATGCTACACCCGGGCGATGGAGCTTGACCCCGATATCTTCGAGCATCGCAACACCCATGGAGTGATGCTGCAGGAGCGCAGTGTCACGGAACGCGCCACTTTCCACTATCACCTGGCCAAGCTGTACGCCAAGTCCGGCAACACCGAACGTACCTTGATGTACGTCCGCAAGGCCATCGAAGAGGGGTTCAAGGACCGGCAGAAATTCCTCACCGATTCCGAGTTCGCCCAGGTGAAGGAGCTTCCCGAGTTCCAGGAACTGATGAAGCTCGAGACGAAAATCCTCTAAACCAGCCTCACGCAAGCGGCCGAACGGGTCCACTCAGCCTGTAGACTAAAGGTGGATGCGAACTCTTGCCTTGGTGACGGCCCTGCTTGCCGTGGCGGGCTGCGGTCGGCAGTCTGGCTCGCCCGCGAATGTTCGCCTGGCGATCCTCCCCTTCGAGAACCTCTCCGGCGATCCTGCCCTCGACTGGATGGAGAACGCGGGCCCCGGCATCCTCGCCACGCAGTTGACTGGATCGCCGTCCGTAATCCCAATCCGCGCCACCGCCGTTCGCGACGCCTACGCTCTCAAGGCCAGCCAGGTGCTCCACGCCTGGTACCGGAAAGCTCCCGCGGGCGCTGAAATTCACTTCCAGATCGAGGATCTCGCCTCGCACCGCCTGCAGGACCCTCGCGTCGTCGCCGTGAACCCGGGCGAACCGGCGGACGGTTTGGACCAGATGGCCCGCCTGATTGCCCCCGCCGTCCGGACACCGCCCACCCGGAACGCCCAGGCAATCCGCGAGTGGGGTCTTGCCCAATCCGCCCGCACGCGCGAGGAAGCCGCGGCGGCTTTCGGACGAGCCGCGGCGGCGGACCCGGATTTCGCCCAGGCGTATCTCGGCTGGGCCCAACTTCTGTTATCCACGGGGGATCGCGAGGGCGCGCAGCGCGTGCTCACCGACGCCGCCAATCGCCCCAAGCTGCAACCCGAAGGCGATCGCGCTCGCGTGGATCTCATCCTGGCGGAGCTCCGCGGGGACGTGGATGCCCGCCGCGAGGCGCTGGCGCGCGTGGTGGCCGCTTCTCCGGCCGACCTGCAGGCGGCTCGAACCCTGGGCGAGATGGAGCAGAACGCCCGCCGCTTCCCCGAAGCCATCGCCCTGTTCCGCAAGGTGCTGGAGGCGGAGCCCGCCGACGGGCAGGCCCGCAATTCGCTCGGCTACGCGCTCGCCTTCTCCGGCGATCTGAAGCAGGCCACCGAAGAACTGGAGCGCTACCGCAAGCTCCCGGGTCAGGAGGCGAATGCCCTCGATTCACTCGGCGAAGTCCACTTCCTGCACGGCAAGTTCGCCGAAGCGGAGAAGTTCTTCCTGGATTGCCATAAGGCCAATCCCGCGTTCCTCGGCGGCGCGTCCTTGCGCAAAGCGGCGCTGGCCCGCTGGATCAGCGGCGATGCCGCCGGCGCGGACAAGATCTTCCAGCAACATCTGGAATCCCGCGGCAAGGCTCGCGATCCCCGGCGGGAACTGCAGACCGCCGAGTGGGAATTCCTGAACGGCAGGCGCAAGCAGGCGATCGGGCGGCTGGAGAAGATGGCCGCCGCGTCCGGCGACACCGCCGCCATCGCCGGAGCCCAGCTTACGTTCTGGCTGCTCGAAACCGGCCAGAAAGAGGCCGCGCGGCAAGCCGCCGCCGGGGCCATGAAGAATGCCGCCTCGCCGCCCGTCAAAGGTATCGCCCTGGTGGCCCGCATCCTCACCGAGCCGGGCGTGGACCCGGCGACCTTCTTCCGCGGCGGCCAGAGTCAGGACCTGGTGGAGGGCGCGGCGGCGATCTTCGCCGGAGATTTCGCTAAAGCCTTGCCCATCTATAGGAAGCTGTATCAGCGCACCCCGCCCTCCGCGGACGGCTTGCCCCGGACCCTGTATGCCTGGTGCCTGCTCCAAACCGGACAGAAGCCGGAAGCGGCGAAACTCGTTCAGTTCTACCCGATTCCCGCGTCCGGCGGCGACGACAGCATCGGCTTCTCCATCTATCCCCGCTTCCTCGGCGTGCGCGCGGCGGCGCTCGGCGATGAAAGCGCACGCAAGCGATTTGAAGCGGCGCAGGGCGACAGCCCCTCCGTTTTTCTGGAACCGAAGTAATTCCGCCCTCGTATTCCCGTCTGACAGGGTGCCTGTATGAAGACTTTGCTTGCCGGGTTCCTGATTCTGCTCGCTTTCGCCTTCGGAGACGGTTTCTCGGAGGATCGCTGGTGCCGTCTGCAGCAAAAGCTGGAGCGCCAGTCGGACAGATGGGAACAGAACGCCTCGCGGTTCAGCCGCAAGGCGGAAGTGCTGGAGCGGCGGCTGGAGTACAAGGGTCGCCAGCTTGAGGAGAAGCTGGAGCGCGCCGGAGAACGCATCGAGCACATGGGCGAACGCTTGGAAGCGGCTGGTGAACGCCTGGGACGCCGCCTGGAACACCTGGCCAGCCGGATCTGCTTCGATTAGTTCTTCAGCGAAGCCTTGCCCTTCAGTTCCCACGGACGCGGCGGGACACCCTTGTCCCGCGCCACTACCCGGTCGTACAGGTGCTCCTCGCTGGTGGTTCCCAACCCCTCGTTGTAGAAGCTGATATCGCCGATGATGTCGCGGACATCCTCGTCAAAGGCGTGCATTGCTTTCAACTGTTCCGCCACCGCGGGCATCATCTTGCCTGATTCGGTCCGCAGAAACATCTGGTATCCGCCGCTGACCAGATGCGCGAGCTCGCCGTTCACCAGCACGCCCGACTTGCCCACCTTCACCTTGTCGTCCGCGTCCTCGATGATCGCCGCGCAGCCTCCCTTGGACACGCGCGCCCGGCTGGAACCTTCCGCCGCGACCTGGAACCCGGCCTGGCGAAGCTGATCCAGCCTTTCCGGGAAGGTGATCTTGGCGGGCTTCGCGCTGCGGAAGAACATAAAAACCATTATATCCACGCCCGCAACGCCGCCCGCACGGTCACGCGGGCGGCCACTGTGCTGCTTACAACCTTTTCCTGGCAAGTACCAGATCGGCGGCGTAACTGATGCGGTCCCAAGCCCTTCTACATTCGGAGCGCGCCCATCCCGGCGCGCTGTCGGAGGTAAAAATATGAACAAATTGTGGGCACTCAAGCCCGGAACGGCGGCCCTTGCCGCGGTGGCCGGGCTTGTCTTGATTCAGACGGCGTCCGCCAGTCTGATCCTGGTCGGCCCGAATCCGGAAAGCGGCTCCGGATTGGGCGCGGTCCAGACGCTGCTGACCATTCAGGGTCAGGGGCAGGATCAGATTGAAAGCGGTTGTATCAGTCCGACCGGGTCCGCCAACTGCGGATTCCCGGATGCGACCGTGCAATCGGGCGCCAACACGACGGTCCGCGGCATCAACGGCGTGCAAGCCGCCAACCTGCGGTTCGTTTTCAACGCCAGTGAACCGGGCAACGACAACCTGGTAACGCTGAACGACATGGTGATCACCGTTTACAACGGGAACACCGCGATCTTCAGCAGCGTCGGGCTGCGGAATTCCAACGGTACGCTGGTGGACCCCGCCACGGGCATCAACTTCAACCCGTTCAGCGGCACTGGTAACTCGGGATATCTGTTCCGTCTGACCACCGCGGCGGACAACATTCCCGGTGACAACCAAGCCGGCACACTTCAGGCGATTCTGAACGGGCTGGGGCCGAACGCCAACCTCACGGTAGGCATCGGCGCTCTCGTTTCGAACGCGTCGGGCGGCGTGGAGACGTTCTCGCTTCGCGTTGTTTCGAGCGGTGGTGACGTTCCGGTTCCGGAGCCGTCCACCTTCGCTCTGTTCGGCGGCAGCCTGGTTCTGTTAGGTCTGATTCGCCGGAAGCGTTCGGCGTAATCATCGGCTGAGAGGCTGAAGAGCGGGACCCGGAAACGGGTCCCGTTTTTGTTTGGATCAAAAGTCCCGCCGCATCCAGGCCGACAGCAAAACACCGCTCGCAAAGGCGATGGCGGCCGCCGCGATCGGGTTCATCAGCACCGCGCTGGTATAGACGCTGGACTCTGAAACGTGCCCCGAATAGCCGCCGCGCTCCTCCATGCCGGAGGAAGGCGTGTACAAAGCGTCGGGTTCCCGAGGCGAAGCGGGCACGGTCGTCTGC
>CAYOQB010000199.1:0-5458 GCA_964406035.1 uncultured Solibacteraceae bacterium
CTCCACCGGACGTCACCTTCGCAACGTCCTGAGGGCCAAGGGGTACCCGGTGACGCTCGGGGAGTTCCCCGGCGCCCATTCGACGGTGAACTGGCAGGATCAGCTCGCCGCTGGGTTCGAGGCCTTGTTGCCGAAACGAAGGGCGTCAGCGCCGTAATGTTTCCGGCCCGTTCGGGCGATCTGATGAATAGGGAGGCCGCATCTCCAGCAGAATCAAAGTTTTGGGCAGCCGTTAACGATTTCACCGGAAATTGACAACTGTTTGACCAAACTGGGGCGAAGATCGCGCGTAATAGATAGTGAAGGTTGTTATGCAACGCAATCCGGTTCGAATACGGGAGATCTTGAAGCGGCAGGCCGCTGCTGCCGGCGAGCGCCGGTGCGCCGACTGCGGTCAGGACATCACCGCGGAACACCTGGCGGAGAATCCGGGCGCGGATCGCTGCGTGGTGTGCGAGTTCGCACTCGAAGCGGCCTGAGCGGAACAGAATACACAAAGGGCGGCGTTCGCAAAAACGCCGCCCTTTTCCTTTCGGCAGTAGCTGTTACGCCTTCTTGAGATCCACCGGCATGGAGCGGACCCGCTTGCCGGTAGCCGCGAAGACCGCATTGGCGATGGCAGGAGCCACAATCGGGACCACCGGCTCGCCCGCGCCGCCCGGAGCTGCGTCGGACTTGATGATCTCGATGTCGAACGCGGGCACCTCATTGATACGCACCATCGGGTAGTCGTGGAAATTGCTCTGCACCACGCGCCCGTTCTGGATGGTGACCTCGTTCTTCATCGCGCTCATCGCGAACACCACGCTCGATTCGAACTGCGCGGCGAGCGTGTCGGGGTTGACGGACTGGCCGACGTCCATCGCGCCGGTGACCTTGTGGACCTTATAGCCGTTGGCGTCCACCGAAACCTCGGCGACCATCGCGGTGTAGGATCCAAAGGCGGTGCAGCAGGCGATGCCGCGGAAGCGGCCCTTGGCCAGGGGCTTGCCCCAGCCGGCGCGGGTAGCCGCGCTCTGCAGGACGGCCTTCAGACGGCGGGCGTCGAAGGTGTCGCCGGCGGTTTTCACTTCCGTGCGGTCCAGCAGGGCGATCCGGGTTTCATACGGGTCCTTGCCGGCCGCGGCGCACAACTCATCGAAGAAGCATTCCTCGACGAAGTTGGTCTGCGAGTGGTACACGCTGCGCCACCAGCTTACCGGGATGCCGTTGTTGGCCTGCACGTAGGCGAGCTTGACGTTCGGGATGTTGTACAGGTTCACCATCTGGCGGGAGACCTGCGGATCGTTCCCGTTGCGGACCGGGAATCCGAGCGACGCGAAGATGGAGGGGCACACCATGGTGTGGCTCCAGGCGGTGATGTTTCCGCTCGCGTCCACCGCGCCGGACATCTTATGCAGGCTGGCCGGACGGTAGTGGGAGTGCTGCATGTCGTCCTCGCGGGACCAGATCACCTTTACAGGCTTGCCGGTCTTCTGCGAGGCGAGCACCGCTTCCTGGGCGTAGTCGTCGAGCAGGCGGCGTCCGAATCCGCCGCCGAGCAGAGTGATGTGGACCTTCACCTTCTCGGGCGGAATCGCGAGCATCTTGGCGACGTTGGCGTGCACGGTGTTCGCCACCTGGGTGGGCGCCCACAGTTCCGCCTCGCCGTTGCGGACCCAGGCGGTGCAATTGCCGGGTTCCATGGGAGCGTGCGCTTCGTAGGGCACGGTGTACTCCGCCTCCACCTTTTTCGCGGCGGCCCCCATTGCCTGATCGACGCTTCCGTCGTTGCGATTGACAACCGCTTCCTTCTTGGCCAGCTCGCGGAAGGTGTTCCAGATGCCGTCCTGGGTCAGCTTGGCGACATCGCCTTCGTCCCAAACGACGGTCAGCGCCTTACGCGCTTCCATGGCGTTCCAGTAGCCGTCGGCGACCACCGCGATTTTGGAGTCGGAGATCTGAACGACATCGACAACGCCGCGCATGGCTTTGGCCTTGGAGGCGTCGAAACTCTTGACCTTGCCGCCCGGCACGGGACAGCGGGCGACGACGGCAGTAACCATGCCGTCGATGCGGAAGTCCATGCCGAACTTCGCCGAGCCGTTCACCTTGGAGGGGATGTCCACTCGCGGCATCTTCTTGCCGATGTAGCGGAAATCCTTGGCGTCTTTGAGCTTGGGCTCGGCGGGCGCTTTCTGCTTGGCGGCGGCTTCGGCGAGTTCGCCGTAAGTGAGCTTCTTGCCGCTGCTGTGAACGACGCTGCCATTTTCAGCGCGGCATTCCGCGGCGGGAACGGCCCACTTTTCGGCGGCGGCCAGCACCATCATTTCGCGCGCGGCAGCGCCGGCGCGGCGGAGGTTGCGCCAGCTTCCCTTGACGCTGTCGGAGCCGCCGGTGGACTGGCTGCCGTACTTCTTGTTGTCGGCGTCGCCCTGGACCACTTTGACCTTGGTCCAGTCGGCTTCCATCTCGTCGGCGAGGATCATCGGCAGGGCGGTCATCACGCCCTGGCCCATTTCACTCTTGGCGAATACCAGCGTGGTGACGCCGTCGGCGCCCACGCCGAGCCATGCGTTCGGCTGGAACGGCGCGTCAGCGGCACGCGCGGTTTTCGATCCCAGAGCGAAGCCGAGGTACAATCCCGCGCCCGCGCCGGGCACGATCTTCAGAAAATCGCGGCGATCTACGTTCGTGATGCGGCTCATTCGGCGCCTCCCGTGGAAGCCGCGCCGGTCTTGGCGGCGCGGAGAATGGCTTTCCTGATTCGCGGATAGGTGCCGCAGCGGCAGATATGTCCGCTGAGCGCCTGATCGATGTCGGCCTCGCTGGGGTTCGCCTTCTTGGCGAGCAGCGCGGAGGCGGTCATGATCATGCCGGACTGGCAGTAACCGCATTGGGGAACCTGTTCGGCGATCCAGGCCTGCTGCACCGGGTGATTCGACGCCGCTGACAGGCCTTCAATCGTTGTGACCTTCTTGCCTACCGCCGCGGTCACGGGCGTGACGCAACTGCGGATGGGTTGTCCGTTCAGGTGCACGGTGCAGGCTCCGCACTGGGCCATGCCGCAGCCGAACTTGGTGCCGGTCATGTTCAGGGAGTCGCGAAGCACCCACAGAATCGGGGTGTTCGGACTGACGTCGACGGTCATCGGCTTGCCGTTGACGGTTAGCTTGTATTCAGGCATGGAATCTCCTAGGAAAGGGTCCGTGCAGTTATGGTATCACCGGGCTTGTATGAGGGGAACGTAAAGGATCTTCAGCATGGGGCGGCGTGGAGCAGACACACTACGGCCCTGCGGGAGAGCCGTACGCGCCGCCCCCGGGTGCCGGGGGCGGCCTTTGCGAACGAGTTTTCGGTGCGGGACCGATCCCGACTTAAGAAGCAGGCTGGCCAGCCCGTCGCGCTTCGGACATGTTTGTAGCACGAAGGAGCGGAGCATCCCGGGCGGGGTCCCGCGCAAGTGATTGCGGGGACGGCAAATCGAGTTCGAATTGGCGCGTGACTGGGATAGACTGAGTTGCCATGCCGCCGCGAATGCTGTTGGGGCTGTCGGTTTGCGCGAGCCTCGCGTACTTCGTCACGATTCCGTGGCATCCGTTTCCGGGAAGCGTGGTGTTGAAGGGCTTGAGTGTCGCGCCGCTGGCGGTGCTGGCGTTTGTTTCCGGGGCGCCGCTGCTGGGCGCGGGGCTGGCGTTCGGCAGCCTGGGCGATGTGCTGCTGGACCTGCAGCCCAGTCTTTTCGTATTCGGCCTGGGTGCGTTTCTGGTCGGGCACCTGATCTACATCGCCGCGTTCCGGCGGCTGTGGCCGGGCGGTCCGGCGCCGGCGCGAGAGCGGATCCGGATGCTGGCAGTGGTTGCGTTCAGCGCCGCTTTCGTGATGCTGCTGTGGCGGGGGCTGGGCGACCAGGCGATCCCGGTGGCGCTTTATATCGCCGCGATCACCGCGATGGTGCTGGCGGCAATCCGCACCCGGCTGCCGGAACCCTGGCTGGCGGCGGGGGCGATTCTGTTCCTGTTCTCGGACGCGGTGCTGGGGCTGAACCGCTTCCGCGGGCCGGTTCCGTATCGCGACTGGATTGTCTGGTCCACTTATTATCTGGGGCAGGTTGGTATCGCGCTGGGGTATTTGCGCGCAATTCGCGGCCATTCTCGCGTATAGTGAAGGGCATGAATCGCGTCACCACGGGGATGCTGCTGGCCTTGGCGATCCTGGCCGGATGCGCCCGCGGCGTGAAGATGGAGTCGCCGCCGCCGAAGCTGATCCATGTGTCGGGCTCGGTGAGCTACCGGGAGCGCATCGCACTTCCGCCCAACGCGCTGGTGGATGTGCGGCTGGTGGATACCTCGGCGGAGGGCGGCGCGGCGGAGATCGCGCGGGACGTGATCGAAGCGGCGGGCAAGCAGCCGCCATACTCCTACTCTTTGTCCTATCATCCGCGCGAGATCGTGGCCGAGCACGACTACGTGGTGCGGGCGCAAATCACCGTTGACGGGCGGGTGTGGTTCCAGAGCCAGGCTCCGGCGCCGGTGATCACCAAGAATCATCCCGTCACCGCCGATCTGGTGCTGGCGCGCGCCGCCCAGAATCCCTAGCCCGCGGGCGATGCCGAGTCGTCACCCAGCGGGACGAAGGATCGCGGCGGCGGTGGCGCTTCTGGCGCAGGCGGTCCTGTTTCTACAATTAATCGATCTGGCGGTATTCCGCACCGAAGAGCTGATCCTGCTGCTGGCGACGATGCTGCTGCTGGGGAAAGCGGCTTTCTGGGCGCTGATCGGGCGTCCGGCGAAGCGGTGGGCGGCGGTGGTGGTGGGCATTCTGGCGGCAGTGGGGCTGGCGGCGCAGTGGCTGATCGAGGGTCCGGGGACGATCGCGCGGCATTTGGCCCTGCTGCTGACGTCGGCGATTTTTCTGATCGCGGTGTGGTGGGTGAGGTCCACGCGGGGCGGCGGATCGCTGCAGGCGCTAACGGTGGTGCCGGCGCCGGGTCCCGCGAACACGGCGATCCTGCTGATCAACCCTCATTCGGGAGGCGGCAGGACGGACCCCGCCACCCTGGAAGCAGCCGCGCGAACCCTGGGGATCGACACGTTTGTACTGCCTGGCGGCGGCGACCTGGCGGCGATCGCGGAGCGGGCTTGCACGGGCGGGTATGACACGGTGGGGATCGCGTCGGGCGACGGGTCACTGGGGGTGGTCGCGGCGGCGGCGATGCGGCACGGGCTGCGCTTCGTGTGCATCCCGATAGGGACGCTGAATCACTTCGCGCGGGATCTCGGATTGGACCGCGACGATCCGATCGCCGCGCTGGCGTCCTTCCACGGCGAGGAGCGACGGATCGACGCCTGCCGGGCGGGAGAGCGGGTGTTTCTGAACAACGCATCGTTCGGGATTTACGCCGAGATCGTGCATCAGCCCGATTATCGCGAGAATCGCGTGGAGGCGGTCCGGCGGGTGTTCGCGAGTTTCGCGGCGG
>CAYOQB010000199.1:5558-8447 GCA_964406035.1 uncultured Solibacteraceae bacterium
TATCGCGAGAATCGCGTGGAGGCGGTCCGGCGGGTGTTCGCGAGTTTCGCGGCGGGCGAGCGCAACAACTTCGACCTGCGGTTCCGGGCTCCGGACGGGCGGGTGGTGGAGGGAGCTTTTGTCCTGCTGGCGGGCAACAATCGGTACGATTTTCTGGGCCTGCACGACTTCGGGGAACGCTCCCGCCTGGACGACGGATTTCTGGACATCCTGGCGCTGGAATCCGGCGATCCGGACACGCTGGAGCGGCTGGCGGATTCGCTGTTGCTGGCGCAGCCGGGTCCGGACTGGATGCGCTGGGACGCTACGCGGCTGGTGGTGGAATCGAACCGCGGGAGAGTGCTGGCAGGGGTGGACGGGGAGGCGGTGGAGTTCGACACGCCGCTGACCATCGAGGTATTGCCGGGCGCACTTCGCGTGTTGACTCCTGTGGGGACGCCGGCGCAGCGTCCGCATGCTCCTCCGCCGTTCAGCGCGGCCTCGATCGCCGAACTGTTGCGCGTGGCGGCCGGGCGGGATCAGTCGGCCGGGCCGGGCCAGCGATAGACGTCGCGTTCGTCGAGCACGTAGTGGGCGCCATCCCAGCGGCCGCGCGAAGCGCTGGCGCGATCGCCGTTGACATCGAAACACCAGAAGCCTTCGACGAAGTCCTGGGTCGCGCTACCGGCGCAGAACAAGGGCGCGGGGGTCTCGGGCAGGCGCACCGAGTAGCATTCGTGGACATGTCCGAAGAGGATCGCGCCTCGCGCGATTCCGCGGCAAACGGTGAGGAACTCGTCGGCGTTGCGAAGGCCGTGGGTATAGCGGTCCGGAGATCCGTCCTTGAGGCGGGGGGCGTAGTGGGTGAGGACGAAAAGGAAACGATCGCGCAGGCGTGGGTCATCGAGCACGCGCGTCAGAGCGTCGAGTTGCGATACGGGAATTCGCCCGCTCGCCTTCCAGGGATTCGGGTTGGGGCGGGCGCTGTTCACGGCGACGACGGCTGCATCATCGCCGATGAGACGGACGACGGGCCAGTGGGTATCCACCTTGTACTCGTGCAGGTCCGAGGCCAGAGTGTCGCCGAAGTGGCGCTCGAAGCGGCGGTCGCGCACGCCGTCGGGCATGTAGACGTCGTGGTTGCCGGGGATGGCGATGAAGCCGAGGGGCGCGGCCATCAGGGGGTGCACGGCGAGCCTAGCGTCGGCGAGTTCCGGATCGGTGCCGAGGGCGGTGAAATCGCCCGTGCAGAGGATCAAGTCGACGTTGTTCTCCACCCGGAAGCGATCGAGTTCCAGCATCTTCTGCTTGACGCGGCTGAAGGTCCGGCGGCGGCCCATCAGCAGGTGGGCCGCGCCGATCAGTCGTTTGCCCGGCCAGTCGCCCCAGGGGACTTCGCCGAAGGGCACGCCCAGGTGGATATCGCTGAAGTGGAGCACGCGCATGCTCTAGGCCCGGTTGATCAAGCTGGCGACATAGCCTCCGCCGAATCCGTTGTCGATGTTCACCACGCTGACGTTGGAGGCGCAGGAATTGAGCATGCCGAGCAGCGCCGCGAGGCCGTGGAAGCTGGCGCCGTAGCCGATGCTGGTAGGCACGGCAACGACAGGGCAGGAGACCAGGCCGCCGACGGCGCTGGGCAGCGCGCCCTCCATCCCGGCGCAGACCACGCAGACCTTAGCGGAGAGCAGCCGCTCGCGATTCTGCATCAGGCGATGGATGCCGGCGACGCCGACGTCGCTGATGAGGTCCACCTGGTTTCCCATGACCTCGCAGGTGACGTAGGCCTCCTCGGCGACGGGGAGGTCGCTGGTTCCGGCGCAGACCACGGCAATGCAGCCCCGGCCGCGAACGCTGCGGTCCCGCCAGACGCGGACGGTGCCGGAGGCAGCGAAGTATTCGGTTTCGGGCGCAAGTCGGCGGATGAGGTCCGCGACTTCGGCGGTGGTGCGCGTGATCAGCAGGTTGCTGGAATTGTCGAGGAGGCGCTGGGCGATCGCCTCCACCTGTGCGGGCTGCTTGCCGAGGCCAAAGATCACCTCCGGCATGCCGTGGCGGAGCGCGCGGTGGTGGTCCACCTTGGCGAAGCCGAGGTCCTCGAAAGGCAGGTGCCGGAGCCGTTCCATGGCCTGCTCAATTTCGAGCCGGCCTTCGCGGACCTGCTCAAACACCTGGCGAAGCTGATCCTGATCCATTCCCTACGAATCTAGCAGGGAGTTTCACTTGGCCGCGACGCCGGGGATGTCGCGGGTCTCGCGGCCGAACTTGCCGCGCAATTCGTTGACGCCGGACTGGGGCCGGGCTAGTTCGCGAAGGTCCTGCCGGGAGTTTCGCTTATCAGCGGTGTTCACGCCGCTGCGCCGCTCCCATTCCTGGAGCAACTCCGGCCGCAGTTCGCCGTCGCGATTGAAGGACCATGCCAGGTGGGCATCGCCGAGCGGCATCTTGTCGCCCTGACCGGTCATCCAGACGTGCCAGGTTTTGCCGTAGCTGTTCATTTTCTTCTTCATCAGCTCGTGCTCGGCGGCCTGAGGGAGTCCGGGGGCCGTCAACTGCCCGGAGAGGATTTCGTAGTTGTGCGGATGCCAATACTTGCGCTCTTCGGCGGGTAAGGATTCGAACAATTTTTCCGAGATGATGTACTCGATGCCGTTGAAGTTGGCATGTTCGGTATTGCCGTCAAAGAGCGCGCATTGGGCAAAATCCTCATTGGTCTGATGGCAGTAATGGTGCGCTTCCATCTGCTTGGAGGGGTCGTGCTTCATGGGGTGGAAGCCGACCACATAGACGTCGAAGCGGCGCAGCGGCGGCGCTTCCTGCAATAGTTTCGATCCGGTGGCTAAGGCTCTGGTTTCCGGAGACTTTTCCGCGCCCTCCGGAGCCACTGTGGCGGGTGAGTTACCGCCGCCG
>CAYOQB010000200.1:0-8179 GCA_964406035.1 uncultured Solibacteraceae bacterium
GCGATCGGGACGCCGGTGACCTTCAAAGGCATCTTCGAAATCGGGCCGGTGGACGGCCAGACGGGCCGCATCCTGGACGCCACCGGGATTCCCTGGACAGTCCTGCTGCCGATGTGCGACGGCGACGTAGCCAATCTGCAGGGCGTGCGTCCGTTTGACCGCATGCTGGCGGCCCGCGCCGCGGGCGAGCCCTCCAAGGCGACTTTTACCGTCTGGGGCGCCAATCACAACTTCTACAACACGGAATGGCAGACCAGCGATTCGCCCGGCTGCATGGGCCACCCCAAGCTCTTCGGGCAGCTCATCGGATCGCCGGAGCAGCGGATCACGGGATTTTACGCGATGCTCGCGTTCTTCCGGGCTTATGTCGGACCGTCCGCAGATCCGCAGTTCGCCCAGATGTTTCACCCTAGCTATGCTTTTCCGGCTCCGCTGCGACAGGTAACCCGGATCGACCGCGGGTACTCGGACTCGCCGAGTCCCGCCGTCACCGAGGTTTTCGAGGATTTCGCCGGCGCCAATCCGGAGAATACGGCCAGCAATGTCGCGGTGACCTACGGCCGGATCGCGAATCACTCGGCCGTGCAGCGCACCGCCCGCGTGTCCTGGAACGGGCCCGGCGCGGACACGTTCTATCAGGCGAACTGGGCAGGTGGCGGGGCGTTCCATCTTTCCGGGTATGAAACGATCGAGTTTCGCGTATCCCGGCAGTGCAAGAACCCGGACGATCTGCTGTGCCAGCAGTCGAACCTAGGGTTCCCCGCGGACGCCGACTTCCAGATCAGGCTGGTGGACGGCGCGGGCAATCTGACGCAGGCCCAGCCGCTTTCGAAGTACATCAACCTGACGGGCCCCGTGGGCGGGATGACGCGGTTCGTCAGCAACCTGTACCACCCGATCCTGCAGACCGTCCGGATTCCGCTTTCGGACTTCGGCAGCCCCGCGGCGCTCAGGGGTGTTCGGTTCGTTTTCGATCAGACCCGGCGGGACGACATCTTCCTGGCCAACATCCGGCTTTCCCGCGTTCCGACTCCGGTGATATCGAGCATGGCGGCCCCGCTGCTTTCCACTCAGGACTCAATCGACGCGGGCACAAGCGAGCCGGAGAACAACCGGGTGAAGGCGGCGCGGCGGCAGACGAGCGTACCGGAGCTCGGCAACGTATCGGGCGTGGAGTTGGAGTTCTCGAGCAACCGCTTGTTTCTGCCGCAAGGGGAACTACTGACGCTCCGTATCGGCGATCGCGAATTCGGCGTCAGCCGCTATCCGCGCAGCGGGGAGACGAACACCGTGTTCTTCCTGCTGACCGAGGAAGAGTACGCCGCACTGCCCGATGGAGCGCCGATGCAGATTCAGTATGGGTCGGGCGAACTGAAGGGTTGGAGCTTCGGAAGGCTCAAGACATAGACCGGCGCAGCCGGTCGCTCCGTTCGGTTGCGGCCGGCCGCCCTTGGATTCAGGCCTTAGCCGCGGAGGCGTCCTTGCGCAGCAAATCGCGGATATCGGCCAGCAGCACCTCGCTCTGGCTCGGCGGAGCGGGCGGGGGTGGCGCGGTGGCCATTCTCGCCGCGAAGCGGTTGAAGGGCAGGACGATCAGGAAGTACAAACCCGCCGCCTTCATCAGGAAAGCGATGATCGCGTTGAGGAAGTTGCCGATATTGATCGCGCCGATCTTGTAGGCGGAGAAATCCGGCTGACCCCCGATCATCCCAATTACGGGGGTGATCAGGTCCTTGACCATGGAATCGACAATGCCGCCAAACGCGGCGCCGATGATGACGCCGACGGCAAGGTCGATCACGTTGCCGCGCATCACGAAGTCTTTGAAACCAGACAGCATGGTATATCCTCCAGAGCCGCGCCGGCTGTATGAAGCTCCGGCGCATCGGGACATTATAACCGGGGATTCCGCGGGCGGGAATGCGACTCAGGGTCCAAAAAGGCAGAAAGCCTGGAGACTGAGCCTCCAGGCTTTTCAAGTTTCGCGGGTTTCGCGGTTTATTCCTCGGCGCCGGCGGCTTTCTTCGGACGCATCAAATCGCGCGGGTCGAGCGACGCCGGGATGGCGACATCGAACCAGCCGATCATCATCTCTTCCCAGCTCTGTTCCCCAAAGCGGACAGTAGCCTTAGGGTCCGGATTCTTGGGGTTGTTGGCGGAGTTGTCGAAGTGCGCGACGCAATCGATGCGCGTTCCGGCGGGCAGCAGGATCGGTTCCTTCGGCCGGTAGTAGAGCTGCCAGTCGAAGTCGTACTTCACCTTCAAGGCGACTTCCTTGCGCCCGTCAGGATAAGTGATGGTGTACTCGAAGTCCTTGCCCCGCAGATGCATATGCGGATTGAAGTCGACGAGCTTGGCGTCGGCGTGCAGCGTGACACTGGACCGCACCTCGTGATTGGGGTCGCCCGGAGGGATCGCAAACCCCAGGTTGGGGGCGCTCATGATGTAGATGCGCTCCGTCACCGGACCCTTGGCGAGCTTAAACCCGATCTGGCTGACATCTTCCGCTTCCTTGCCGTTGGGCGTGTAGTGCATCTGAACCACCAAGTCGGAGCCCGCCTTCACCAGCTTGGCGGTGCCGGGGTTCAGCCGGATGGGATCGGTGCCGGGAGCGTATCCCACCAGGATTTCCGTGGGCAGCCGCTTGGCCATTTCCTTGCGCATCGCCTCCATCTCTTCCTTGGTGGTGGGACGGCGAGCTTCGCGCTTGGGCGGCTGGAAGAATTCGCCCGGCTTGGCGTCGGACATGTAGTAGGAGCCCGGCTCGCGGACGTAGACCACGATGTGGTGCGTGACGCTGCGGTTGCCCGGCCGCGCTTCCGCCATCTGAATCCAGGTGTCTTCCTTGAAGTTGGTCGGGATCACGACGTACTGGTAGTCGATGGTCCCGGACGGCGGAATCTTGTAGCGGGGTACGGTGAAGGTGACGTCCGGCTTGCCGATGCCCCAGCCTTCCACCCATTCCAAGGGTTTCGGACTATCTTTGGCGCTGCCTTCGGGCGCGCCGGCATCCACCCAGGAAATCAACGTGTTCAGCTCTTCCGGCGACAGCGACGGATCGTTGGCGAACTTGCCGTGGTTGGGATCCGCGAACCAGGGCGGCATCTTGCGGGTAGCCACCGCCTGCTTGATGGACTTGGCCCAGGGGCGGGCGTCTTTGTAGGTCAGCAGCGACATCGGGCCAATTTCACCCGGACGATGGCATGCCTGGCATTTCTTCTGGAAAATCGGGGCGACATCCTTGTGGAAAGTCACCTTGGAGCCGGTGGTATTCGCCGCCAGGGCGAACGACGCGAACAAGGCTCCGGCAAGGACGGATCGTAGGATCACGGCCAAGCACCTCCTATGGCGGAATTATATGACAGTCCGGGCACTTCGGGCCGGTTTGCTTACAAATCCTTAATCCCGGCCGCCGACTTGGGCCGGGCCGCCCCTTATTGGTACGCTGAACTGAAATGAGCATTCAGGTGACGCTTCCGGACGGGAGCGTAAAGCAAGTGCCGGGCGGCACACGACCGATCGACATCGCCAAAGAAATCAGCAGCCGGCTGGCTGACGACGCCGTAGTGGCGCGGGTAAACGGCCAATTGTATGATCTGACCCGCCCGCTGGAGACCGACGCTTCCCTGCAGATCCTGACTTCAAAGAACCCCGAGGCTCTGGAGGTGTACCGCCACTCGACGGCTCACCTGCTGGCAGCGGCGGTGCTGGAGCTGTTCCCGGAAACCAAGCTCGGCATCGGCCCGCCGACCGACACCGGATTCTTCTACGACTTCCAACGGGACGAACCCTTCACGCCGGAGGACCTGGAAGCGATCGAAAAGCGCATGTGGGAGATCCAGGCTCGCGACCTGCCGTATGAGCGCCAGATGATGGAAAAGCAGCGCGGGCTGGAGCTGTATAAGGACCAGCCGATGAAGGTTCAGCTGATTACCGAGAAGGCGGACGACGTGTTCAGCGAATACACACTAGGCCCGCACTTCATCGACTTCTGCCGCGGACCCCACGTCCCCACCAGCAAGCGGATCAAGGCGTTCAAGCTGCTGTCGATCTCCGGCGCCTACTGGAAGGGCGACGAAAAGAACCAGAAGCTGCAGCGCATTTACGGGACCGCCTTCTTCAGCGCCAAGGAGCTGGAAGCGTACCTGCATCAGTTGGAGGAAGCCAAGAAGCGCGACCATCGCAAGCTCGGCCAGGAGCTGGACCTGTTCTCGATTCAGGAGCTGGCCGGGCCGGGACTGATTTTCTTCCATCCCAAGGGCGGCATCATCCGCAAGACCATCGAAGACTGGATGCGGGAGCAGTACCTGAAGCGCGGCTATTCGCTGGTCTACACGCCGCACGTGATGCGGGCCGATCTCTGGCGCACCTCGGGGCATCTGAATTACTACGCCGAGAACATGTTCAAGCGGATGGAACTGGACGACGCCGAGTATCAGTTGAAGCCGATGAACTGCCCCGGCCACATCCTGATCTACGCCGATAAGCTGCGCAGCTATCGCGATCTCCCGGTTCGTTTGGGCGAGCTCGGCACGGTGTACCGCTATGAACGATCCGGTGTGATGCACGGGCTGCTGCGGGTTCGCGGATTCACGCAGGATGACGCCCACGTGTTCTGCACCCCGGAGCAGATCGAGGATGAAGTGGTGGCGTGCCTCGAATTCGCCATCGACACGCTGAAGGCGTACGGCTTTGAGAGTTATGAGGCCGAGTTATCCACCTGGGACGGCGGCGCCAGCGGCAAGTACGACGGCTCGGCGGAGCAGTGGGATCTGGCAGAAGGCGCGCTGAAGAAAGCGGTGGAGCGGCTGGGATTGAACGCGCCGGTGATGGCCGATGAAGCGGCGTTCTACGGGCCCAAGATCGACATGAAGCTGGTGGACGCGCTGGGACGCAAGTGGCAGCTTTCTACCGTTCAGTTCGATTTCACGCTGCCGCGCCGGTTCGGCCTGGAGTATGTCGCGGAGGATGGACGAAGGCACCAGCCGCTAATGGTGCATCGCGCGCTGTATGGGTCGATCGAACGGTTCTTCGGCATTCTGATCGAGCATTATGCGGGAGCGTTTCCGGTCTGGCTCGCGCCGGTTCAGGCGGTGGTGATGCCGATTACCGACCGGCACAACGAGTATGCGAAGAAGGTGGAGGCTCGCCTGAAGGACGCGGGAGTGCGGGTCTATCTCGACGATCGGAAGGAGAAGGTGAACCTGAAGATCCGCGAGGCGCAGTTGCAGAAGGTTCCGTACATGCTCGTGGTGGGCGATCGCGAGGCAGAGGCCGAAGCGGTCTCGGTGCGGCATCGCAAGCATGGGGATCTCGGCTCGAAGCCGCTCAGCGAAGTGGTGTCGATAATTCAGGACCTGATCGCGAAGCGGGCCGCTACCGAGTAGTCGACGCCCGCCCTGCGAACGCTAAGCCTACGGCGTCGCCGGTGCAGGCCGTCGCCGGAAGTACTCGGCGTCCTTTTCTGCCAGCCCTTCGGGCAACGTTGTCATGGCTACGCTCCGCTGCCGTTCCAGTTCCTGGAAGATCTGGGAAGGAGCCATTTCCCGGAATCGCTCTTCCCGCGCGAAGAGGCGCGCATCGGGCTCACTGCGCGACAGAAACACCAGGCGATTCTCAAAGGACTTGCGGTAGGAACCATCGGCCTGCCGGTCCTCCCACATGGATTGAATTGTGCTGCAGCCGTTCGCGCGCAGCCGCCATTGAGTGATGAGGCGCTCGCCCTTTCTTATGCTCGCTTGCACCACATGTGTCTCCTCGCCCAACAATGTCTCGCGGCGCAGCAGACGCTCGTAACCTCCGCGGACGCAATCGGCGGGGGGCGCGGTCAGCATGGCTTTGCGGGCAGCGATCTCGCGGGCATTCAGGACGGCCGTCATCTTCGCTTGAGCAGCTTCAATGAAGCTTTCAGAGGCGCCTTCGATGCGGTCCACGCGGCGCCGGGCCGCGCCGGATGGCTCGGCCCATACGGTTGCGGTGCTACCGTCCGCACGCATCGCCAGCGTGTTGTGCGAAACGACGACGCCATCGGCGGAGCGCTGGAAATCCACCCCGGTGAACACGGCAATCAATGGCCGTACCACAACGGCTGATTGCCGGGTCCCCTGAAAGAACAACAATGCCGCCGCGGCTATGGTTCCGGCAAGAACAAGGACTCGACGAGTGGTCATGAGAACCTCCGTCCCACTGCTTCGGGCTGGAAACACGCCAGCTCTTTGCATCATAAAGTCGCTTGGCGGAGGGAATCAAGTGTTTCTTACGATGCAACGGTTATCAGGATCGTATTTGTAATCTACGTTACTTAGCGGCTTCGAAAACCAGCGTGCTTTTCGCGTCGATCCGATTGAACTGCATCGGAAAGCTCGATCCGGACCAGTATGCTTCCCACTGATCCTTATAGTGAGAAGACAGCCGGTGCCCGCTCTGCCCGATGGTGATGTTCGCCAGCGACTGATCGAGATTGGCGAAGTCCAGCACCATCCGCTGCGAAGGTCCCAGGCGGCGCGTGGTCTGCTTCACGGTAGTGGACGATCCGCTCATCGGCGCGCGGATCTGGAAGTAGCGCGACACCAGCGGCAACTGGCTGAGCACCGGCTGGCCCAATTGCAGCGCATTGTATTGTCCCCAATCCCAGCGCTTCGGGCTCGATCCCTGCAGCTTGGCGCCCTCGTTCACTCCGTCAATCAAAGCCTGCACCAGCACCTGATCGAAATTCAGGAACCAGCCCTCCGGGCGCTCCGTGAACAGCTTTTCCACGACGGCAGGAGCCAGCAGAAAGCGGTACAGCTTGCCCTTGCCGGGCGCGGCGCGCTCCGCCATGGCCTCCTGCACCTTCAATTGCGTCAGGTACGCCACCATCGGCGCGGCGGTTCCTTTTTCCGCCTGGCCGTTCCAATCGCGCAGAACCTCCACGGCTTCACTCACTTTTCGATCCGCGTTCTGCCGATCGCCGTACGCTTTCACGATCGCCTGGGAAAGCCAGTGCAGGAAGGGCGAATACACGTCCTTCTGAATTCCCAGCATTTCGGGCGCGGACCACTTGTCCTGGCTGCGCAGGCGCGCGTTGATCTGCTGTGCGCGGTAGGGCGGCTCGAAGCTGCCGTTCACCGGATGCGGATAATCCTTGGGAAACAGATTCTGATTCGCCGTCACAATCCTGTGGGACGGCGGGTTGTACAGGCTCGGCAGGTCCTCGAACGGAATCACGCCTTCCCATTCGAACTGGCCGGAAGCGCCGTCGACAGCGGTGTCGCCGGTGAAATTGCGGCGCAACGGAAGTCGTCCGGTGGCCTGGTAGCCAATGTTCCCGTCGACATCGGCGTAAACGAAGTTCTGGCCGGGTCCCGGGAACCGTGCGGCCGCGGCGCGAAACTCCTTCCAGTCCCGGGCGCGATTCAGATCGAGGAACGGAAACGCGTAGCCGGGTTCCGCGGCCGCCCAGCGCAGGGCGAAAGAGCGATTGGATTCGTTCGCCACCACCGGACCATGCCGCGTGATCCAGGTGATCAGGGTCCGCGGCGATTCGCCCTTCACCGCCAGCACGTCAGTTTCGGCACGGGCCTGTTCCAGTTGGCCCTGATACTGATAGCGGCCGGTCCTCGGGTCCAAACGCTCCAGATACAGGTCTTGAACGTCGGTCATCAGGTTGGTCATGCCCCAGCCGATCCGGTCGTTGTGCCCGATGATCACGCAGGGGACGCCGGGCAGCGAAAAGCCCGTGACGTTCAGGCCGGGAGCTTTCAGGTGAACCATGTACCAGGTGGAGGGAAACGCGAAGTCCAGGTGGGTATCATTGGCGAGAATCGGCTTGCCGGTGGTGGTGACGCGGTCGCGTGTGTGCCACTTCGGCCCGTCGGCCTCCCACGGGAGCTTCTGGTTCTTCCCGACCTCGGTGATGTCCATGTCGCCGAGCCGGGCCTTGAGCGCGGCCGCCGGGTCGAACTTCACGCGCTCCTCGTGCGGGCCGGCCGCGAGGACGCCCTTAAGGATGCGGCCGGTGTGCGTGAGCGCGCCGGCGTCGAACTGCCGCACCACCTCCTCGGGCGTTCCGGCCGCCACGACCCGACCGCCGCGGACGCCCGCGTCCGGCCCCATGTCGATGACCCAGTCGGCGGTCTTGATGACGTCCAGGTTGTGCTCGATGACGACGACCGTATTGCCGAGGTCCGCGAGCCGGTGC
>CAYOQB010000201.1:0-7995 GCA_964406035.1 uncultured Solibacteraceae bacterium
GTCATGAAGCCGCCATAGCTGCCGCCCATCACCAGCAGCTTGCCGGGATCGGCGATGCCCCTGGCCACCAGCGAATCGACGCCCGCCATCAGATCGCCGAAATCCTTGCCGCCCCAGTCCGACACGTTGGCCTGCTCGAACTTCATGCCGTAGCCGGTGGAGCCGCGCGGGTTCGGCGCGAGAACCGCGTAGCCGTTGGCGGCGAAGATCTGCGCCCGCGAATCGAAACGGCCGCTATGCGCGCCGTACGGTCCGCCGTGAATGTTCAAAATCAGCGGCACCTTCTTGCCCGGCGTGTAATCCAACGGATAGGTCAGCAGACCCTCGACATCGAAATCGTCCGGACCCTTCCAGCGCACGGGTTCCGCTTTGGCGATCGCGAATTCGTCCATCTGCGGATTGGCGTTGCTGATGCGGTTGCGACCGCCGCCGCTGCCGTTCAGGTCCAGGCTCCAGACATCGGCCGGGGCATTGCCGGGGTCGGCCAGCACGACCGCTTTGTTCCCGTCGCGCGCCAGGTCAAAGTCGTTGTGCATGCGATTGCCTTCCGTGATGTGCGCGATCTTGCCGCCGGACGCGGGCACCCGGAAGATGTGATGAAACAGGCCTTCCTGCGAATGCCAGTACAAGTTCTTGCCGTCGGGCGACCACTTCACACCGGCGCCGGCGGAATCCCGGAACTCCGCGGTCAGATTCTTCGGCGAGCCGCCCGCCGCGGCGATCACCAGGATGTCGCTCTTCCCCGCCCAGACCTTCGGGTCCGGCTGGTGCACGTAAGCGATCCAGGCTCCATCTGGCGACCAGGCGGGGCTGGTGTCGGAGCCGGTGCTGGTGGTCAGCTTACGCGGCGCGCCGCCCTCCACGCCGATCACGTGGATGTCCGTGTTGCGATCGGCATTCAGGTCGAAGAACGAGCTTTCCTGCGATCCCATGGTCGAGTACACGAAGGCAATCTGCCGCGAGTCCGGCGAATAGCGCGGCGTGGACACCGAATACGAGCCCTGGGTCAGCCGCTTCTTGGCCTTCGTCGCCACATCCAGCGTCCACAGGTGCGCATAGGTGTAGTCGGAATCGACCACGATGGCGTCGAACTTGTCCTTCTTGCGCTTCTCGCGATCGGCCTTGTCGGCGGGCGTGTCGCGAGTGACAAACGCGATCTGCTTGCCGTCCGAGGACCAGGTGAACTCGCTGACAGGAGTGTCCTCGCTGGTCAGGCGGTCCGCTTCGCCGCCGTCCGGACGGATCATCCAGACCTGGTTGCCGGCTTTCGAATCCGCGCCGCCGCGATCGCTGAGGAACGCGATTCGGGTGCTGTCGGGCGACCACTGCGGAACCGTCTCTCCCTTCTCCGAATTGGTCAGCTTCGCCGCCGCGGCGTTGCCGCCGGAGCGTGCGACCCACAGGTGCGAGACCTGGCGGTTATTCTTCTGATCCCATTCCGTCTGCGTCCAGACCACCCAATTGCCGTCGGGCGAGATGCGCGGCGCCTGGACCACGCGGATCCCCAGGGCGTCAGTGATGGTGAGTTTCTTGCTCCCCGCGGCGGGAAGCAAAAGCGCGCTGGAAAGAAGGATCAGGAAAGTTCGGCGAAGCAGCATGTTGGTTCCTTTGACAGATATGCTATCAATGCCGGGGAATGACTGGGATGATGCGTTTTCGGATGATGGCTCTGCCGCTGGCGTGCGCCGCGGTGCTGCCCGCGCAGGAGCTCGCGCCGGGCGATGGTAAGGATGTGGTGGAGCGGGTGTGCGCGCCCTGCCACGGCTTGTACAACCTGGTGCGCCGTCCCCGCACCCGCGCGGCCTGGGAGCAGACGGTGGAGAACATGCGCGGCATGGGCGCTAAGGGCAGCGACGCCGACTTCCGCATGGTGGTCGACTATCTGGCGAGAGCCTACGGCGTGTCCCTGCCGGACAAGGTGAACCTGAATAAGGCGGGTTACCGGCTGCTGACCAGCTTCTTCGCGCTGTTCCCGGAGGAGGCGGAGGCGATCGTGAAGTATCGCGAGGAGAACGGCCCGTTCCGCGCGCTGGAGGATCTGAAGAAGGTTCCGAGGCTCGAGTACCGGAAGGTGGAGGCGAAGAAGGATCGGGTGGAGTTCTAGCGCCAGGCCTGGGCTGCGTGCGCGATGATATAGGTATGCAAGACGCCATAACGCGTGATGCTGAAGTGATGCACGGAACGCCTGTATTCCGCGGCACGCGGGTGCCTGTCGAGACGCTGTTTGAGTACCTGGAGCACGGGGACTCCCTGGACGACTTCCTGGAAGGGTTTCCTTCTGTAAGCCGTGAGATGGCGATCCAGGTTCTCGAGGAGTCGAAAGAGCTGCGTTTGGCGCGAGTGTGATCGGCTGCCGCTTGAGGATAAGGTAACCAGCAACCTTCCGCCGACCGCGAGTGCAACAGCGTCGGGGTCTTCGCCACGAAGGGAGCGGCAGTTTACACCGCTTTGGTGCATACTGATGTTATGAAGACGGATGTTAGGACGGTCCGCCAGAGCGTTAGTCTGCCTCCCAAGCTTGCAAAGCAGGTGGGTAGCATGGCCAAAAGCCGCAAACTAAGTAAGAACCGCATGTTGTTGGAACTGATCGAGAACGGAATCGATGCAGACGAACGAAAGCGGCAGGAGTTTTTCGCGCTGGCTGAGCGCTTCCGCAACGAGAAGGATGCGGAGATCGCTAACCAACTCGGCGATGAACTTGGCCGAATGGTTTTCGGCGGCTAATGCCGCGGATCGCGCGCTGGGAAAACTTGCCCGAGAAGGTCCGGCAACATCTGGCTGAGTGGATGCGTGATCGCGCAATCAGCGTTTCCGACCTCAATCGACTTCGCATCTGGGTTGAAACGAATCCACAGGTGCCGGAGGGCGACTGGTTCAAAGAGTTCGGATCATTCAAGATTTGCGGCCACGGATCGTTCCCGAAGACATTCTTGTTCAAGGGACAAGCCGCAAAGGGTCGTGCCCTCTAGCGGAAGTCCAGCAGCGAAATCCGCCCGCTCTTCTCTCACTGCTATGAGGTCGGAACCTTCTGGACGAACATCAGGCTTCTTCGCTTTGGCGCACGCTGATTCACCCTAACTCGGCTCATGTCCGTTGTTGATCCTTGCCAATTCGCCATAACCTCACAATCCCAGCGTGCACCACCTTGGTGCACTGTGTCTCGCCGCGTCCGGCTGACAGCCCTGCGGAATGCGCCTCTCGCCGCCACCCCGGCGAGGCCGCTTGCCCTAAACTAACGGGAATGGCGAGCAAGGATTACCTTCTGCCGGCGAACATCGCCGCGTACCTGGCCGCGATCTCGCCGGCCGAGCATCCGGTGCTGGCGGCCATCCGCCGCGACACCGAACAGCACCCCCTGGCCATCATGCAGATTCCGCCGGCGCAGGGCGCGCTGCTGCAGTTCCTGATCCGGCTTACTGGCGCGCGGAACGTGATCGAGATCGGCGTGTTCACCGGCTACAGCTCGACGGCGATGGCGCTGGCTCTACCCGAGGACGGGCGGCTGCTTGCGTGCGATGTGAGCGGGGAGTATCTGAACACGGCCGCAGGCTACTGGAAGCAGGCGGGGGTAGAGCACAAGATCCTTCCGCGGCTGGGTCCGGCGCTCGAAACGCTCGACGGGCTGCTGAGCGAGGGCAACTTCGGCGGGTTCGACCTCGCGTTTGTGGACGCGGACAAGCCGGGCTACCCCGCCTACTACGAACGCCTGCTGGAGCTGCTCCGGCCCGGCGGCCTGATTGTGGTGGACAATGTGTTTCTGATGGGCGAGGCGGCCGATCCCGAGACCACGAACGCCAACGCGACCGCCATGCGCGCTTTCAATCAGGCGCTGCGCGAGGATGCTCGAATTGATCTTTGCGTGATTCCCATGGCTGACGGCATTACGCTGGCCCGCAAAAAGTGACGGAATGGAATTTGCCGAGCAGGTGAAATCGCAGGTCGACATCGTGCGCACGGTCGGCCAGTATGTCCAGTTGAAGAAAGCGGGCACGCGATGGGTGGGCTTGTGTCCGTTCCACTCGGAAAAGACACCTTCGTTCGGCGTGAACCCCAAAGGGTTCTACAAGTGTTTCGGATGCGGCGCGGGCGGCGACGTGTTCAAGTTCGTGATGGAGGTGGAGGGGCTCACGTTTTGGGAGGCGCTGAAGCAGCTCGCCGAGCAGTACGGGATTCCCATCCCCAAGCGCACCGACACCACGGACGAGGACACGCGGCTGCGCGCTGCGCTGTACCGCATGCATGAGCTGGCGCAGGAGGCGTTCCGCGCGGGGTTGTACGCGGCGGGGGGCGCGGACGCGCGCAATTATCTGGCGAAGCGTGGCGTAACCCAAGGCGTGGCCGAGCGTTTCGGCATCGGCTACTCGGATGCCTCGGGACAGGCGCTGGTGCGGCGGTTCGAGGCCGAGAACTTCCCGCGGGAGGCGCTGGAGGGCAGCGGCCTGGTGCGCCGCCGCGAGTCCGGGGGCTACTACGACAACTTTCGCGGCCGCCTGATGTTCCCCATTCACAATGAATCGGGCAAGATCATCGCGTTCGCCGGGCGCGCGCTGCGCGACGGCGATGAACCCAAGTACCTGAACTCGCCCGAGACGGCGATTTATAAAAAGCAGGCCGTGCTGTACAACCTGCACCGCGCCAAGGACGCGATCCGCAAGCAGGACCGCAGCGTGCTGGTGGAAGGCTACATGGACGTGATCGGCGTGGCGGCGGCGGGTGTGGAGGAGGTGGTGGCGAGCTGCGGCACGGCGCTGACGCCGGCGCAGGTGCGCACGCTGCGGCGTCATTCCGGGCGGGTGATCGTGAACTTCGATCCGGATACGGCGGGCGCGAACGCCACCGAGCGCTCAATCCAGATTCTGCTGGAGGAGCACATGAAGGTGCGGGTGCTGTCGCTGGAGGGCGGTCTGGACCCGGACGAGTTCGTGAAACAAAACGGCGCGGAGGCATATCGGCGGAAGCTGGGGGAGGCCGGAGGCTATTTTCACTGGCTGGCGGACCGGACGCGGCTGAAGTTCGATATGCGGTCGGCGGAGGGGCGGATTCAGGGTTTCCAGTTCCTGCTGCCGGCGATTCAGAAGGTCTCGGACAAGCTGGAGCGGGCGGCGATCGCCGAGGATGTGGCGGATTATCTGGGGGTGGAAAAGGGCGTGGTGCTGGAGCAGTTCCGGAAGGCGGCGTCGGAGCGCCGGGGGCGGAGCGTGGAAACTCCCGGCAAGGCGCTGGCGGCGGCGGTGCCGCCGCTCGAAAAGATGCTGCTGATGGCGCTGCTGGAGTCGGCCGAAGCGCGCCAGGAAGTGCTGCCGGTGCTGCGCGGGACGCCCGGTTTCGGCCAGTTCGTGATGCGGCCGGTGTTTGAGGCCATGGCGGCGATGTGGGAGGCGGGCGAACGGGTGGAGTATCTGGGGGTGGAATCGCGGCTGGAGGAAGGGGCGCGCGCTCTATTGCAGGAAATCGTCTCCGCCGATGAGTTAGGGGAAGAGAGTCACACCCTCACACAGGCGCAAGCGTGCCTCCGGGAACTGGCGATACAGGACCGGGAGAGGCGCAAGGCGGAGTTACGTTCGCGGTTGAAGGCCGCCGAGCGCGAGGGACGCACGGAAGAGGCTCTGGCATGTATGTCGGAGTTGAGCCGCTTGAAGTAAGAAGAAGCTCGCGCGGGCTCGGAAGCTGACGGCGGGGCTGTTGTACACTGAGGGTGTTCTGGCGGCATCGGGGCTCTGGCGCCGCGTCGGAAATGGGGTCCAGTGGCACTCGATGAAAAATTCGGCCGGCTGAAGCAACTCATGGATACCGGTAAGGAAAAGGGCTTTGTCCTCTACGATGAGGTGAATGAGATCCTCACCGAGGGGTTTCAGGGCGGCCGTGAACTGGATGAGCTGCTGAGCGATCTCGACACCGCGGGCGTCGAAATCCTGGAAGAGCCGAAGATCGAATTCGACAAAAAGGCGGAAGAAGGGGAAGAATTCGGGGAAATCGATCTGGGCCCCGACGGCAGCGAAAAGACCAACGACCCGGTGCGGATGTATCTGCGCGAGATGGGCACGGTTCCGCTGCTGACGCGCGAGGGCGAAATCGAGCTGGCCAAGCGCATCGAACGCGGCCAGCGGGCGGTGAACCGGGCTCTTTCCCGCTCCCCGCTGACCATCCGCGAGGTGATCGAGATCTCCGACTTGCTGCGGCAGGATCCGCTGCAGGTGCGCGATGTCGTCGCCATTTCCGATCCGATCATGACCGACGAAGCGCTGATGGAAGAGAGCGCGCGGGTGATCCAGGGCATCGAGGAAATCGAAAAGAATTACAAGAAAGCGCAGCAGTGCCGCCAGAAGCTGCAGGCCATCTCCCGGCAGATGAAGCCCAAGCAGCATCGCAATCTGCGGTGGAGCCTGGCGCGGACCATGGTGCTGATCTCGCGCCAGATCCGGGCGCTGCAGTTCAGCTCCCTGACGCGGCGGCGGCTGTCGGCCACGCTGCGTTCCGCCGTCGAGGACCTGAAGCCCATCGAGCGCGAGATCGTGAAGATCCAGCGCAAAATCGAAGCCCACAACGGCGCGTCCGGAACGGTACAGAACGCGCTGCGCAAGGAACTGCGCTCCGCCACCCAAAGCCTGACCCAGATCGAGGAAAACTCCGGCGCCAGCGCGGCCGAGCTTCGCCGCTCCCTGCAGATCGTGGAGCGCGGCGAGTACGACGCGGAAGTCGCCAAGAAGCAGTTGATCGAAGCCAACCTGCGCCTGGTGGTCTCCATCGCCAAGCGCTACACCAACCGCGGGCTGCAGTTCCTGGATCTGATCCAGGAAGGCAACATCGGCCTGATGAAGGCGGTGGACAAGTTCGATTACCTGCGCGGCTATAAGTTCTCCACCTACGCCACCTGGTGGGTGCGGCAGGCGATCACCCGCGCCATCGCCGATCAGGCGCGCACCATCCGCATTCCCGTGCACATGATCGAGACGATCAACAAGCTGGTGCGCACGCAGCGGCTGCTGCAGCAAGAGCTCGGACGGGAGCCCACCTCCGAGGAGCTGGCCGTCAAGATGGAACTGCCGGCATCCAAGGTCCGCAAGGTGCTGCGCATCGCGCAGGAGCCGATCTCGCTGGAGACTCCGGTGGGCGAAGAGGAAGAGTCCCATCTGGGCGACTTCATCATCGATCGCCGCGTGGTTTCTCCGTCGGAAGCGGTGATTAACCTGAACCTGCGCGAGCAAACCGCCGAAGTTCTGAAAACGCTGTCGCCGCGCGAGGAAAAGATCATCAAAATGCGCTTCGGCCTGCAGGATGGCTCCGAGCACACCCTGGAAGAAGTCGGCCAGCATTTCGCGGTAACGCGGGAACGCATCCGCCAGATCGAAGCCAAGGCGCTGCGCAAACTGCGGCATCCCAGCCGGAGCCACCGTCTGCGCGCGTTCCTGGACGCCAACTCGCCGGACTAGACCGTCACTCCTGACGCAGCGTAATCGCCGGATCCACCTTCGCCGCCTGCCGCGCCGGCAGGTATCCCGCCGCCAGCGAAGCCGCGCCCAGCAGGAACACCGCTGCCGCGAGCGTCATTGGATCGTCGGGCTCCACTCCGAACAATTGCGATTGCGCCGCCCGGCCTACCAGCACCGCGAGACCGAGCCCCAACACCAGGCCGGCGCCCGCCAGCAACGCAGTCTCGCGGACCACATGCGTGACTACCTGACGGCGAGTGGCGCCCAGCGCCACGCGGATGCCGATCTCCGTCCGGCGCTTCGTCACCCAGAAGCTGATCACACCATAGAGGCCCATCACGGCGAGCGTCACGGCAAGAAAGCCGAAGAATCCGGTGAGCGCCGCCATCAGCCGCTCCCGCACCATGCTCTCGCCGATCCGGCGTTGGTGCGGCAGGAAGTCGATGATCGCCTGGGGGTCGTAGCCGGCGACGGCGGAGCGCGCGGCCGCCACGGCATCGGTCAGCTCAGCTCGCGAGTGGATCATGAAGTACGGGCTGGCGACACCTTCCTGCTGCTGGTCGAT
>CAYOQB010000202.1:0-7941 GCA_964406035.1 uncultured Solibacteraceae bacterium
AGGCCGTAGCCCTTGGACAGAATCACCTTGCCGTCCTTCACCACGGCGATGGCGGTGCCGGGCACGCTCCAGTCCTTCATCGCCTGCGCGGCGAACTCATCGAATCCGGTGAACTGCTGGGCCGGGAGCAGCGAAGCGATCAGAAGGAATGCGGTGGCAAGTCGGGTCACTGTGTGGTCCTTTGGGTGATGATACTCCAGGCCATGCAGAAAGGCCTACTAGTCTGCATCGAAGTGGGAGCCGCGATGCGTAAGCGAGCGGCAGACGTTTGCCCGCGGGTGAAACACTCAAGTTTGCCGCCACAACGTTTGCCGCTCGTTTACACTCGCGGTTCCCACTATCGCCTGACTTTGCTATACCCCGCGGCGCGCGATCAGCAGCGTGAGGTCATCCGCCAGCGGCGCGCCCTTGGTGAACGTGTTCACGGCGGAGCTGATCTCGGTGATCAACTCGGCGACTTCCAGGTTGGGCCGGCCGGCGACGAAAGCGCCGAGGCGATCCTCGCCGAACTCCTCGCCCTCCGGGCTGGCCGCTTCCGTCACGCCGTCGCTGTAGAACACGATGGAATCGCCCGGCTCCACTTGCACGTTCACCTCGCGGTAACGGGCGATGGGCAGAATACCCAGCACGGGACCCCCCTGGTCCAACTGGTCCACGCCGCCCGCGGCCCGGACGAGCAAGGGCGGATTGTGACCCGCGTTCACGTAAGTCAGCGCGCCTGTAGCCGGATCGAGAACCGCGATGAAGAAGGTGATGAAGCGGTTGTCCGGGGTGTCGGCGCAGATCGCTTTGTTCAGCCGCGTCACCTTGTTCATCAGGTCCGACGCTTCCTCGAACAACACGTGACACCGCGCCCGCAGGCTGGTCATCAACAGCGCCGCCGGCAAGCCCTTGCCCGCTACGTCGGCGACAATCAGGCCCACGCGGCCATCCGGATAGGTGAAGAAGTCGTAGTAGTCGCCGCCCACCGCGCGGCTGGGAACGTTGAACCCGGCGAGGTTTACGCCCGCCACGTTGGGCGCGGTCTTGGGCAGCAGTCCGCGCTGGATCTCGGCCGCCTGGCCCAGCTCCTTCTGAATGATCATGTCCTGGCGTTCCACTTCCACCAGGCGCGCATGCTCAATGCGGATGGCGGCGACGTTGGCCATCACCGTCAGCAGATTCAGATCCTCGCGCGTGAACTCGCGGATCAGGTGGGGCGAGTCCAGGTAAATCAGGCCGATCACCTGTTCGTTCGTCTGCAGCGGGACAGCCATCATGCTGCGGACCCGGCTCGCCACGATGCTCTCCCGGTTCTTCAGCGCCTGGTCGAGCTGCGTGTCGCGGACCAGCAGCGATGCCTTTTCGGTCAGCACCCGATCCCGCACCACGGAACTGATCCGGAAACCGTCGCCCCGCGCCGCCTTTACCACGAGCTCTTCGCCTTCGAGCGTCATCACCACGCCGCGTCCCGCCATCACCGCTTCCACCGCGAGATCCAGAATCACCTTGAACAGCTCTTCCAGGGTGCGGTTGCGGACCAGTTCCCGGCCCGCCTGGATCAGGGCTCGCATTTGCGGGCTGCCCTGCATGGCGTAGGTCTTGTTCAGGTCCTTGGAATCTTCCGCGCCCAGGACGTCGGTCAGCCGCTGGACCACGGTGGCGTCCATCGGCGCCGCCACTTCAGCGGCCGCGCTCTCCACGAAGACGACGGTCTGCCGGGCGGTGGGCGCCTGTCCGAATTCGATGGTCAGATGGCCCGCCGAAATGCGGTCGCCTGGGGCGAACCGCCGCGCGGAATCGACGCGAATCCCGTTCACCAGCGTCCCGTTCTTGCTGCCCAGATCCTCCACCATCCAGCCGTTGGGACTGCGGTAGATCGCCAGGTGGTGCCGGGAAAGGCCGGAGTCGTCCGGATAGCAGAGAAAGTTGACGCTGGATCGCCCCAGTTCGTAGCGATCGCGGTCCAGTTGCACGCGGCGGGTACGCCCGTCGCCGTCGTGAATCAGGAGCTCTCCCGCGGTGTTGAACTGGGCCGTGCCGGCATGGCTGGTTACGGAGGACAAAGTGAGACTAGGTTACCCAAAAACGCGCGGGAATGGGAACCCCTGGCGGAATTGTAACAAAAATGTAATTTCAGGCTGGTAGCCTCAACAGTTTGGGGAGTCATCGTCATGAAGTTAAAAGCACTTGCAATCTCATTCGCGATCAGTCTGTCGGCCTCCGTCTGCTTCGGCCAGGCCGCCGGCATGGGGAGCATCTCTGGCTCGGTAGTGGACCCGAGCGGCGCCATCATCGCGGGCGCCAAGGTCACTGTTACCAACCCGCAACGGGGCATTAACCGCGCGTTGGAGACGACGTCCGCGGGGCTGTTTTCGGCGCCGGCCCTGGTTCCGTCCGGCGGTTATGAGGTGAAGGTCACCGCGCCGGGTTTCGCCGACTTCGTCCAGAAGGACATCGAGGTGGCGGTGGGCCAGCAGGTGGATCTGCTGGTCAAGATGGCGCTGGCCAACACGACTACCGCCGTGGAAGTGGTGTCGGCCGTGCCACTGGTGGACAACACCAAGACCGAAGTGTCGGAAGTGGTCGGACGCCGGCAGATCGACGAACTCCCGATCAACGGGCGGCGCGTCGACTCGTTTGTCCTGCTGACGCCGGGCGTCACCAACGACGGTACTTTCGGCAACCTCAGCTTCCGCGGCCAGAACGCGGGCAACGCCTTCCTGGTGGACGGCAACGACACCACCAACGGCTTCTTTGTCGAAAACGCGGGACGCAGCCGCATCCCCACGCAGATTTCGCAGGACGCGGTGCAGGAGTTCCAGGTGTTGAACTCGGGCTATACAGCCGAGTTCGGACGCGCCTCGGGCGGCGTGGTGAACACAGTCACCCGTTCCGGCAGCAACGAACTTCACGGGACTGCCTACTGGTTTTTCCGTAATCAGGACTTCAATGCGCGGGACCGCTTCGCGGCGATCAACCCTCCGGAGAAGCGCAATCAGTTCGGCGGTTCGATCGGCGGCCCGATCAAGAAAGACAAGCTGTTCTACTTCTTCAACACCGAGATTGTGCGCCGCGACAATCCGGTGTCGTCTTCGATTGTGGCCCCGGGGGTTATCGACGGCGCAGGCAACTTCATTGGCTGCGGCGCTCCCGCGACGGCTGCGCAGTGCGAGGCGGCCAACCAGGTGCTGGCCCGATTCCGCGACAACCCGATCGTCGCCCGGCAGGCGAACTCCGAGTTGTTCTTCCTGAAGATCGACTGGCGGCCCACGGACCGCAACAGCTTCAGCTTCTCCGGCAATTCGCTGCGCTTCATCTCGCCGAGCGGCATCCAATCGGCCGCGGCGCTGAACAACGGCGGCGCTCTCGGCAACAACGGCGACGCCACGGTGCGCGCCCGCTATGGACGCTTTTCCTGGACGGCGATCCCGACCAACAGCACCGTCAACGAGTTCCGCTTCGGCTGGTTCAAGGATCGCCAGGCGGACGACTTTTCCTCCGCGATCGCCACCCCGTCCTTCGGCCTCATCGTGCTGCAGGTGGGCGCCGCGTCGAACCTGGGCTCCGCCGGCTTCCTGCCGCGCATCAATCCCAGCGAGAATCGATTCCAGTTCGCCGACAACTTCTCCTATACCCGCGGCAAACACTCCTACAAGTTTGGGTTCGACACTACCCGTACCCAGGATTACGTGGATAGTCTCGGCAATCGCTTCGGCAGCTATCGGTACGCGAACGTGACCAATTTCGCCCTGGACCTGACCGGCAACACCACCGGCGCGCGCCGCTGGCAGACGTTCCAGCAGGGACTGGGCAATCCGGTGGTGGACTTCACCATCAGCGACTATCAGTTCTATGTGCAGGATCAGTGGCGCGTCAGCCGCAACCTGACGCTGAACTACGGGGTCCGGTACGAGTTTTACAACCTGCCGCAGCCTTCCGTCAGCAATCCGGACTACCCGGCAACGGCGAGGATTCCGGAGTTCGGCCGCAACTGGGCGCCGCGCTTCGGCTTTGCCTATTCGGCGTTCAACAACAAGACTGTGTTCCGCGGCGGCTATGGAATCTTCTACGGCCGCCTCTCTGGAGGTTTGATCAGCACGCTGCTGCTGCAGAACGGCCGGACCCAGGGCTCCATCCAGATGCTGCCGGGCGAAGCCGGCGCACCGGTGTTCCCGAACGCGCTGCCGGCCGGCTTCGCGATTCCCTCCGGCGTCATCGATCTGACCATGGCGGCCGACGACCTGCGGAATCCGTACACGCAGCAGGGCACCTTCGCCGTCGAGCAGCAGCTCGCGAAGAACACCTCGCTGACCGTTTCCTACATCTGGACTCGCGGGCTGCACACGCCCACCATTCGCGACAACAATATCGGCGCGTTGGGCGCGCCGGTGACCTACCAGATTCGCGATACGGCGGGGCAGACGGTGGGGACGTATACGACGCCCACTTACCGGCTGGCCAACCGCGTGGATCCGCGCTACCGGCGCATCAACGTGGTCGACAACGGCGGCCAGAGCTGGTACAACGCCATGGCGGTGCAGTTCCGCCATCGCTTCTCGGCGTGGATGCAGGTGAACGCGAATTACACCTGGGGCCACGCCATCAACACTCTGGGCTCGGAAGGCACTTCGGGCTCCAGCAATTCGGTATTCTTCTCCGGCGGCCCGCGGACCGTTTTCAACGGCGACTATGCCTTCGAGAAGGGCTCCGGAGCCATGGACCAGCGCCACCGCTTCATCACCAACTTCATCGCCACGCCGAAGCTCACCGATCGGAGCACGTGGTTTGAGAAATACGTGGTGGACAACTGGCAGCTTTCGGGCATCGTGACCCTGGCCAGCGCACAGCCGGACACGGCGACGATCTTCGTTAGCAATAACTTCGCGGGCTCGGCGTTCCCGACGACGCTGAACGGCTTCGGCGGTTCTTTCCGGGTGCCGTTCTGGCCGCTGTCCTCCCTGGATATCGATCAGGTGTACCGCGCCGACCTGCGGGTGTCGAAGATCGTTCCGCTGGGCGAGCGCCGCAGCGTCTATCTCAATTTCGAAGTGTTTAACGCGACCAACACGCAATCCAACAGCGGCGTGTTCAACCAGGCGTACACGGCTTCGAACCTGATCCTGACTCCGACCGCCGGACTCGGCAACGGCCGCTTCTCCGGGGGCTTCCCGGACGGGACTAATGCCCGCCGGGCGCAGTTCAGCGCGCGTTTCGTGTTCTAGGCCAGGTCTCTTTTGAAGACGCGGGTTATCCGACAACCGCGCCTTCGCTGGCCGAGCCCACCAGCCTGACGTACTTGGAAAAAACGCCGCTTGCGTATTTGGCAGGCGGCGCTTTCCATTCCTGGAGCCGAGCCGCGATTTCCTCCGGCGCAACTTCCAGTTCAATGCGGCGATTCTCGATGTCCAGCAGAATGGTGTCGCCGTCGCGCACGGCGGCGATGGGACCGCCGTTGGCGGCTTCCGGCGCGACGTGCCCCACCATGAATCCGCGCGTGGCGCCGGAGAACCGGCCGTCGGTGATCAGCGCGACCGTATCGGACAAACCCGCGCCGACAATCGCGCCTGTGACGCCCAGCATCTCCCGCATGCCGGGACCGCCGCGCGGGCCTTCGTAGCGGATCACCACGATGTCCCCCGCCCCGATCGCGCCTCGGGTCACCGCCTGCATGGCGTCCTCCTCGCAATCGAACACGCGGGCGGGTCCGCGCTGCGCCTTGCGCTCGATCCCCGTGACCTTGAGCACGCAACCCTCCGGCGCGAGGTTGCCTTTCAGGATCGCCAGCCCGCCGCTGGTCTTCAGGGGGTTGCCGAGGGGACGGATCACCTCCTGGCCCGGCGTCTCCCGCACGTCCGCGGCTTCTTCGGCCAGCGTGCGGCCGGTGACCGTCAGCGCCGATCCGTCGGCGAAACCGCCTTCCACCAGGCGCCGCGCCACCACGCCGATGCCGCCGGCTTTGTCGACATCCACGGCTACGAATCTTCCGGCGGGTTTCAAATCCACCAGCAGCGGGGTGCGCTCGCTGATCGCCTGGAAGTCGTCGATGGTCAGCGGGACGCCTGCTTCCCGGGCCATCGCCAGCAAATGGAGCACGGCATTGGTCGATCCCCCGCTGGCGGCCACGGAAGCGATCGCGTTCTCGAAGGCCGCGCGTGTGGCGATCGCCCGCGGCAGGCGCTGGTGTTTCACAGCGTCAAGAATGATGCGGCCGCACAAACGCGCGACATCGTCCTTGCGCGGGTCGACCTGGGGCACGGCGGCGGTGTTCAGGGGCGACAGACCGATCAGCTCCATCACCGTCGCCATGGTGTTGGCGGTGAACTGCCCGCCGCAGGCGCCCGCGCCCGGACACGCCGCGTTTTCGATCTCCAGCAGTTCCTGGTCGCTGATGCGGCCGGCCGCGTTCGCGCCCACCGCCTCAAACACGTCCTGGACGGTCAGGTCCCGCCCCTGATAGCGGCCGGGCAGAATCGACCCTCCATACAGCACCAGCCCTGGAACGTTCATTCGCAGCAGCGCCATGGCCGCGCCGGGGATGGTCTTGTCGCAAGCCACCAAGGCAACCAGGCCATCGAAAAAGTAACCTCGGGCGCACAGCTCGATGGAATCGGCGATCAGGTCGCGCGACACCAGCGAGGCTTTCATGCCCTCGGTGCCCATGGTGACGCCGTCGGAGATCGCCACGGTGTTGAACTCCATGGGCGTGCCGCCGGCCTCGCGGATCCCTTCCTTCACGCGAGAGGCCAGCTCGCGCAGGTTGTAATTGCACGGCATGGTTTCGATCCACGTATTGGCGATACCAATGACGGGCTTGCGGAGATCCTCGTCGGTGAAGCCGATGGCCTTGAGCATGGCGCGCGCCGGCGCGCGATCGCGGCCTTGCGTGATGGTGAAGGAACGAAGCGGGTTCATGACTAGAGCCCTGATTGTACCGGGAAGGGTTTCCGTGGTGCCGGATGCGCTTCGATCCTGACGGCTACTTTGTGAAGCGGCCTTTTCGCGGGGCAGGGCGGATTAACAGAAACCCGCAGGATCAGTATCTCTCTGTAGCAACACTCGGAGGTGCTGAATGCGGCGGCTGGCTTTGATAATTGGGATGCTCGCGACGACAAGCGGCGCGGCCGCGCAGGACCGCGACGCGGCGGTTCGTCATTTTCAAAGAGGGATCGAAAAATTCCAAAAGCGAGACTTTGCGAAGGCGATTGAGGAGTTCAGCAGGGCCATCGAGAAGAACTCCGGCTTCGCGGTTCGCGGCGGCTCTGGCTTGCTGCCCAACCCCCGCATCGCGGTGGTGGACGATCTGAACGTTACCGCGTACTACAACCGCGGCGTCGCGAAACAGAGCCTGGGCGACCTGGCCGGCGCGGATCTGGACCTCAGCCGCGCCATTGAAATGGATCCCCGTCACGCCGACTCCTACGCGGCGCGAGGCACCGTGCGGCTGACGCAGCGCCGCCTGCTGGACGCCCGCGACGATTTCGATCGCGCCATTTTCCTTAACCGGGATCACACGCTCGCGCTCAACAATCGCGGCAACGTGCGCAAGGAAATCGGCGATATCGCCGGCTCCATTCAGGACTACGCCCGGCTGATCGAGCTGCAGCCCGAGGCGGCGGACGCCTGGTACAACCGGGGCGCGGCGCGCTACGTCGCGGGCGACTTCCGGGGCACGCGCGACGATTCCTCCCGCGCCATCGAGCTGAAGCCGGATTGCGCCGAAGCGTACGGCAACCGCGGCCTCGCGCGGCTGTATCTGGGCGAGGACGCCGAGGCGCAAAAGGACTTCGAGGAGTGCCTCCGGCTGAACCCGCAGTTTGGGGTCCCGCTGTTGCAAAGGATGGCGGCGGCGAAGCGCGACATTGTCGCGCGCAGGCTCTCGCCGCTGTAACTACGGCTTCTTCTGGGGCGGCTTCTTCTTCGTGATCGCGTCCAGGATGTCCGTGATCGGGCTCTTCGGCG
>CAYOQB010000203.1:0-7837 GCA_964406035.1 uncultured Solibacteraceae bacterium
TGCGGTTGTCGGTGGCCACCTGCACGATCACGGCGGCGCCGCCGGGACCGTAGCCCTCGAAGGTGATTTCGTCGATCTGCCCGCCTTCCAGTTCGCCGGTGCCGCGCTTGATGGCCCGCTGGATGTTCTCATTGGGCATGGACACGGCCTTGGCGGCGGTGATCGCGGTGCGCAGACGGGGGTTGCCGTCGGGATCGCCGTTGCTGCGGGCGGCGATCATAATTTCCTTAATCAGGCGCGTGAACAGTTTCCCGCGCTTGGAGTCCAGGGCGGCTTTCTTGTGCTTGATGGTCGCCCATTTGGAATGACCTGACATGCAAACCTCTGCGGAAGATTGGGAGAATGGGCGTTCGCGCCCAATTCCTTAGCATATCAGAGCCGCCAACGGATGCTACGCTAGGCAGCGATGCTGCTTCCGCGCCTGACGGCTTTCCTCCTCGTTTGCAACAGTTTCGCCGACACCCGGCTGGTCCTGCTGGGCACCGGGACGCCGAACGCGGACCCGGAGCGCTCCGGTCCGGCGGTGGCGATCGTAGTGGATGGCGCCTCCTACCTGGTGGACGCCGGGCCGGGAGTCGTGCGTCGCGCCGCCGCCGCGGCGGCTAAAGGTATTCCCGCGCTGTCGCCGCCGAGTCTGAAGCGCGTATTCCTGTCGCACCTCCATTCCGATCACACCCTCGGGCTGCCGGACGTGATGTTCACGCCATGGACACTGGAGCGGACCGAGCCCATTCACATCCATGGACCCAAGGGCACGCGCGCGCTGGTCCGGAACATTGAAAACGCGTGGGCGGAGGACCGCAAGATCCGGCTGGGCGGCGGGGAGCCTTCCAATCGCACCGGCTATCGCGCCATTGCCCACGAAATCCGTCCCGGCGTGGTGTATCGCGACGAGCGAGTGGAGATCAGCGCGATCGCAGTGAACCATGGCGCCTGGAAGGAAGCGTACGGCTATCGCTTCGCGACCCGCGATAGGGTGATCGTGGTGTCGGGCGATGCCGCTCCGTCGCCCGCGCTGGCTGAGGCCTGCAATGGCTGCGACATCCTGCTGCACGAGGTTTACTCCAGCGCCGGATTCGCGCGCCGCCCGCCGGAATGGCAGCGTTACCACTCGCGGTATCACACCTCCTCGAAAGAACTGGCGGACTTGGCGGGCAAGGCCCGGCCGAAGCTGCTGGTGCTGTATCACCAGCTGTTCTGGGGAACCTCCGAAGCGGACCTGATCGCGGAGTTGCAGCAGGGTTACAGCGGCAAAGTGGCCTGCGGCCGGGATCTCGACGTATTCTAGTAGTTCTCTTTTTGCCAATGCCCCTCGCCGATCGCTGGTTCCGGTGGATCTGCATCCTTATGCTCGCCTTGCTGGCGGGCACGCAGGCGATCGTCGCCACCGGCGACAGCCAGACCTGGGATGAAGGAACGCATCTGGCCGCCGGCTACAGCTATTGGAAGACCGGCGACTACCGGTTGAACCCGGATCACCCGGCGCTGGGGACGCTGCTGCATTCGCTGCCGCTGCTGCTGCTGGATCCGATCCTTCCCACGTACCATCCGTCCTGGGCCAAGGTGCAGGACTTTGAGTTCGGCACGCGATTCCTGATGTACAACCGCTACACGGTGGATGAACTGCTGATGGCGGGCCGATCGGTGGCGATTCTGTTCAGCGTGCTGTTGGGCGCGGCGCTCGCCTGGTGGCTGCGGAAGCACTTCGGAGCCAAGGCCGCGCTGTTCGCGCTGACGATCTACGTCCTGGATCCGCTGGTGATCTCGATTGGCCATTACATCACCAACGACATCGTGGCCGCGTTCTTCTTCTTTCTGACGTGCGCCTTGTGGACGGACTACTGGCTGGAGGGCGGCGGGCGGCGCCTGTGGGGCGCGGGATTCTGCTTCGCGGCGGCGATCACCATCAAGTACTCGGCGTTGATCCTGGGCCCGGTGCTGATCCTGCTGTTCTTCGCGTTCCGCTTTGCGGGGAAGAAGCTCGCGCTGGCGAGCCTGGCCAAGGCGATGGCCGTGGTTGTGCTTTGCGGCTTCCTGATGATCGGGGTCGCCTATGCTCCGGAATTCGTCGCCACCGTGCGGGTCTGGAATGGCGCCCAGCCCTACGGACCGTACACCACGCCGGTGTGGGACATCGGCCCCTTCCAGCGCACCGCGATCGGCCAGGAGTACATCCGGCTGGCGCGCGAATACCGGCTGCCGTTTTATGCCTATTTGCGCGGCTTCATGAACCAGATGGATTACTATGGCGGCGGCCGGCAAGCGTTGTATCTGCTGGGTGAGATTTCGAAGGAAGGCTGGTGGTACTACTTCCCGGTGGCGATCGCGGTGAAGTCCCCGGTGGCGGTTCTGGTGCTGTTGCTGCTGAGCGCCGGGATTTTTTTCTTGCGCCGCCGCGACATCCCGGCGCGGGCGTTCGGCGTGATCCTCCCGGCCGCGGTTTTTCTGGGCGTCAGCATGGGCTCCGGCCTGAACATCGGACTGCGGCACCTGCTGCCGGCGATCGTTCTGGCGCAGTGCGGCATCGCGATCCTGTTCGTGAAGTATCCGCCGCGCTTCCTCGAGCGGCGGCAGGCGTGGGTGGCGGCGGTATTGCTGCTGGCGCTGGCGGCGGAATCGGCGAGCGCCTTTCCCAGCTATCTTTCGTTTTTCAACGTCGCGGCGGGGGGCATCGGCGCGGGTCCGAAGTATATCCTCGACTCGAATATCGATTGGGGTCAGGATGGCAAACGCCTCGCCGCCTATCAGGAGCAGCAGAATCTCAACCTGATGTGCGTGGCCTACTTCGGCTCGGTCAATCTCTGGTACTACGGCATGGTGTGGCGGGAGCTGCCCAAGTTCGAAACGCTGCGCGATTCCAACTGCGTGGCGGCGGTGAGCGTCACGCTGCTGCACGGATTGTACGTTCCGCCGGGCGCGTACCAGGAGCTGCGGGCGTTGCAGCCGATCGGCCGTATCGGCGGATCGATTTACCTGTACGACCTGCGCAAGAACGCTTCCGGACAACTCACCCGGCGCTGATTACTTGCCCCGCTCGTTGCCCCAGATGTCGATGTGCAGGCGGGGTCCCAGGCGGACCTTCTTGTCCTTGCAGACCTCGGCCAGCCACTTGGAGCGCTCGCGAAGGGTTTCAAAGTGCGTGCCTTCGGGCATCAGGATCACCTTGCCGGGATCGGCCTTGATCTCGCGTGCGAGGCCCATGGCTTCGTCCACGTCCTCGCGCGTGGAGATCACGAACTTGAGCTGGTAGTCGTATTCGCGGATCAGCTTCTTGAGCACTTTGGGATCGCGGCGCTTCTCCTCGTGCATCTTGGCGAAGATGCCGCCGTCGCGATGGACGGGAACCGAGTTGGCCAGCTTGGGGCTGATGCTCATCAGGTCGCATTCCACCGGCTCGAACACGGTGCCGGCGGTTTCGATGGTGATGTGGACGCCGGACAGAACCTCGCGCAGTTGTTTGGTGAGCCGTACGATCTGCTGGGCGATCATGGGCTCGCCGCCGGTGATGACTACGTGGTTGGGCCAGTCGCGGCGCGCACGCGCCAGGATCGCGCCCAACTGCATCGGTGTGCCTTCCGGATTCCAGGACGTGTACGGCGTGTCGCACCAGGTGCAGCGGAGGTTGCAGCCGCTGGTCCGGATAAACAGGCTGGGAACGCCGGCCAGGATGCCCTCGCCCTGGATGGAATAGAAGATTTCGGAGATCTGCATGGGCAGGATCTCACGCTGGGAACCACTTTTGGACAAGATCATCGGATTCGCTCCAGGGGGTCCACGATGCCGGCTTCCTGGAATCCCTTTCTCCGCAGCAGGCAACTGTCGCAGCGGCCGCAGGCGCGGCCGCCATCCTCAGGATCATAGCAACTGTGCGTGAGCGCGAAATCGAGCCCGAGTTCGCTGGCGCGGCGCACGATATCCGCCTTGGAAAGATGCAGCAGCGGCGCGCGGATGTTCAGCTTCATGCGGCCCTCGACGCCCGCCTTGGTGGCGAGATTCGCCATGGCCGCGAACGCCTGCAGGAACTCCGGCCGGCAATCGGGGTAGCCCGAGTAATCGACGGCATTCACGCCGAGAAAGATGTCGGAAGCCTCAAGCACTTCCGCCCAGGCAAGCGCCAGGGAGAGCATGACGGTGTTTCGCGCGGGAACGTAGGTGATCGGGATCTCGCCGGCCATGCTCGGCTCATCGCGGTCCTTGGGAACTTCGATTGCGGCGGTAAGTGCCGAGCCGCCGAAGGCGCGCAGGTCCAGCGAAATCACCTGGTGCTCGCGCGCGCCGAGCGCCGCGGCCACGCGCCGCGCGGCCGCAAGCTCCGCCCGATGCCGCTGCCCGTAGTCCACGGTGAGCGCGTAAACCTCAAGGCCCTCGGCGCGCGCGATCGCCAGGCAGGTGGACGAGTCCAGGCCGCCGCTGAGTAGACAGACCGCCTTCATTTCGGAATCTTGAAACTGAGCAGGAAACCGGCCACCGGCCAGATGGTCAGGGCGCTCAGCGCCAGGTGCAGGGAATAGCGATCGGCTAGCCAGCCGGTGGTGGGGATGAACACCAGGCCCGCCATGCCCCAGGCAAAGCCCATCATCAGGGCTGAGACCGTACCCGCCTGCGAGGGAACCAGCTCCTGGGCGAGCAGCAGGTTCACCGGGATGGTGAACAGCAGGATCAGCCCGCCGGCGATCAGCGAGGAGGTCGCCAGCCAGTCCGGACCGAAGAAGAACATCCACAGAAACGGGAGGCTGCCGGCGAAGGAAAAAATGATTACGCGCCGCGCGCCGAAGCGCTGCGACAGGAATCCGCCGAGGAATCCGCCGAACGCGCCGGCGGCCAGATACAGGGAAAGCGTGAAGCTGGCCTGGATCAGGGAGAATCCGCGCTCGCGGCTCAGGTACAGGATTAAAAACTGGCCGAAGGTCACCTGCACCGCGGATCGGAAAAACACCAGAAGGTACAGAACCGTGAGAGGCTGCCAGACAGCGTGCAGCGGCCGCCAGTCGAACCGGGCCTTAGGCCGCGCGCTCTCCCTTGCTTCCGGCAGAAAGAACAGCAGCAGCAGGGTGGCGATCACGCCCGGAATCGCGCCCACCCAGCTTCGCGACATTCCCAGCTTGTCCACCAGAGTGGAGAAATACGTCGGCCCGAATGCCAGACCCAGCGTGCCGGCGCTGATGAACGCCGCCATCCAGTGGCCGCGGTTGCCCTCGATCCCCAGCGTCGCTCGCACGGATGCCTGCGGATGGAAGGAAGAGATGCCCGCGCCGCCGAGGAACACCATCAGCATGGCGGTCCAGAAGTTGGTTGCCAGACCGATGGCGGAAATGAAGATGCCCGCCACCGCGGGCGCGAGCACGGAGAACATCCGCGAGTGGAAGCGATCCGACAGGTAGCCGTATAGCGGCTGGGTGAAGGACCCGGAGAAGGTCATCATCGCCCCCAGGAAGCCGGCCTGCGTCAGCGTCAGCCCCAGGTTCTGAACCAGCAGCGGCTGAAACGCTCCCAGCGCGCTCGAATAGAGATCGATGAAGAAGTGCGCGATGGAGTACAGCGTCAGGCCTTGCAATCCGGCGCGCGCGCGCACAACCGGCGGCGCGGCGAGGATCTGCGGTTCCGTGGACACAGACCTCCATTGTAGACGGTAGGCCTGGAAGTTCGCGGGATCACCGCTTGCGCGGCTTCTTCGCGGTCATCAGGCGCCACGCCTCACTGATCCGCTCGCCCAGTTCCTCGTCGCCCATCCGGTCGAGCCGCGCGCCGATCCACCCCTTGACGCCGACGTATGGAGGGAAGAAGTAGGCGTGCGGCGACGCCGCCAGCAAGGTCTCCTGCACGCCCGGGCTCGCCGGCAGCCAGAGCCCGAGATAGCCGTCGCCATGGACGTTGTCGGCGAACATCGCGAACACCTTCTTCGGCGTGAAGAACGTGCTCGCGCCGTGCGACAGTTTCTCCTCGGCTCCCGGGAAGGCCAGGCACAGCCGGCGAACCCGGCTGAGGTGCTCCTCGGCGTCCGGCAGCGAGGGGTAGCGAGATTCCGCCTTTGGCGCGGATGCTTTTTTCGCGGTAGCCACAATCTCAATAGCGTACCGAAAAGTGTTGCGGCAAACCGGCGGCTGTGAGCATCCTATGAGCGTGGCGGCCACCGTCTTCTACGATCACGACTGCGGGTTCTGCACCCGGTCCAAGCGCCTGGCCGAGCGCCTGGACTGGCTCGGCCTGATGCGTTGGGTGCCCTCGGCCAGCAGCGAAGCGCGAGCCGCGGGTATCGATCCCGCGCAGGCGGATCGGGCGATGCAGATGATTTCCGGCGGCAGGCGCGTTTCCGGGTTCCATGCCGTCAAGCGCATCGCGCTCCGCGTACCGATCACCTGGATGGCCATCGCCGCCGCGCTGTGGATTTCGCCCTGGTTCGCGCTGTTGTTCGCTTTCCTGCTGTCGCCGCTGTTCACCCCCCTGGGCGAGCGCGGTTACGCCTGGATCGCCCGCAACCGCCACCGCCTGATGAAGGGCGGCGCCTGCGAGCTGCCGAAGCCCGGTAAACTATAAGCGTGATGTTCTACCGACTGCTTCCTGTCCTGATTTTGGCGGCGGCCGTCCCGCTTCCCGCGTTCGACGACGACATGACCAAGCTGGCGATCGAGGTCAAGTCGCTTTCCGGCAAGCCGGTGGAACGCGCCAGCGTGATCGTGCGCTTCAGCGAGGGCCGCTCCGTGGTCAAGCTCGGCAAGAAGACCCGCACCTCCTGGGAGCTCCGCACCAATCAGGAAGGGATCGCCCGCATTCCCGAGATTCCGCGGGGTAAAGTGCTGGTGCAGGTGATCGCCAAGGGTTTTCAGACCTTCGGCGACCACTTCGACGTGAACGAAGCCGAGAAGACGATCGAAGTCCGGCTGAAGCCTCCGCAGGCGCAATACTCCTCGCACTGACTTTCAGTCAGCCTAAGGCGATTTCCCGATGAGAAATCACCGGGCCGGAACGCACTACTATACGTGGCCAATTCAGCCGGGTCTGGTGTCCGCTGCCTGCCGGAGGCGCTGCAGGATGTCTGCGCGGCGTCGCTGGAGAGCCGCTTTGGCATCCTCTACGGCACGGTGAACGGCGTCACCAGCGTGGAAGGCGCCGTGCCGCGATCGGCCGAAGAGATCGAGTGCCTGGAGGCCGGCACTGGCGTGTTGCGCTCCTCGGGGCACAGCATCGGCTTATGGGAGATCGACGGCAACCTGCGGCTGAGCGCGGCGGGCCGGGCTTATTTCGATCGCTGCTTCGCGCGTCCGGGCAGGGTTGCCCTGGCTGCTTCGAACGCGGGGGGCGAATGGCGCGGAGTCTGGTATATACGCAAGGGCGCTGACCTGCGAGCCTCGCCCGTGTTCCGCTTCGCGGAGGTGATCGAGGCGCCGCGGCCGGCGGCGCTGCCGTCCGCGCCCGCGATGTGGACCATGGGCCTGCTGGCGCTGGCTTTGGCCGCGGGGGCCGCGATCCCGGACCGCGATCCGCTCGGCCTGGCGATCCACAACGGACCCGGCGATCAACTGGTGATGCGCTGGAAACCGCAGGCCAGCGCGCGGCTTGAAATCCGCGATGGCGATCGCAGTTTCGCCACCGGCGTCGGACCCGGTGAAACTTCACTTACCTGGGTGCGGCGAACCGCTAACGTGGAAGTCGCTTTGATGGCCGCGGGCCGAAGGACCGTGCGTCTGGTGGGGCAGTAACGAATTGCCAGACCCCGGGTGATCCGCGGCGCACGGGTCGAACCGTTACCGTTGCTTCCTTCCGGACCTGGCGGGGTTCACAGCCTACCGTCGCACGAAGCCCGGAGCCTGACAAACGACCATTTTAGCAGAGTCCCCCC
>CAYOQB010000204.1:0-7805 GCA_964406035.1 uncultured Solibacteraceae bacterium
TCGCCGATCCCGGCAAGCTGCTGGTGATGGGCGGCAGCTATGGCGGCTTCATGACGTTCTGGACCATCACCCAGACCAACCGCTTCAAGGCGGCCATTGGGCACGCCGGCATCAGCGACTGGTACAGCTTCCACGGACAAAGCGACATCCCCGGACTGATGGAATACGGTTTCGGCGGGCAACCGTGGGTTTCCACCGAAACGTACCGCAAATTCTCACCCATGACCTATGTGTCGAAAGTGAAAACGCCCATTCTGATCACGCACGGCGAACAGGATCGGCGCGTGCCGATCGCCCAGGCGGAGCAGTATTACCGTGCACTGAAAGGAGTCGGCGTCAAAACGGTGTTTCTGCGCTACCCCCGCGAGGGGCATGGGATCACGGAGCCGAATCATCAGATCGACCTGGTGGGGCGGCAACTGGAGTGGTTCGCGCAGCACCTGTCGCAATAGCCCGCTTCGCGGATCAGCTAGAATAAAAACGCTTTGTACGGGTACCGCTGGGCAAGCCGGTAGAGCGGCCGGCCGCGCGGCGGCACGGAAATGGCTAGTCCTTTCGCTGCAGTAGCATGGCAACTCCGGTATTGGTGCGAGATGGTCCGCCACCGTCGCGAAACGGAACGCCGGTTCCGCAATTCGCGCTGTATCTCGCCGTCTATCTGCTGATCTTGGGCACCCAGTATGTTCTGCTGCGCCAGTATTCGGTGGCGCGGATCCACGCGGCGTCGGACCTGCGCGGCTGGCTCTTCGTCGCCTGCGGCATGGGGTTGCTGTGGACCTCGGTGGTTGCGGCGGGGGTTGTCTGGCGGAGGGTGGCGTATGGAGCATCCTCGGCCGCGATCGCCTGGACCGTAGTCCAATTCGCCGGGCAGGGCGCCTATGGAGTCGCGGCGGCGCACGGCCTGCTTGCCGCCGGGTTGCTGCTGGGCGGCGAGGATGCCACAGTGGCCGGAGTTCGGATCCGGCTGCTCGGGTTCGTTCTCGGTTTGACCCCGCTGCTGATCGGCGCGCAGGAACTGCTGTTCGGAGCGACGCTGCCAGGAATCGAACCGCTAGGGCTGTCCGCGAAGGCGATCGCGACCTTCTATGTGATCGCCGGCGCGGCCGCGGCGTTCACCAACGTCGGAGAGAGAAACCCGGCGCAGCGCCGCGCGGCTCATCTGTCGGTGGGCGCGGTTTCCGGGATGCACCTGCTGGCGATCGCCGTCTGGACCGCGCCGGGAGCCTTGATCGACAGCGCCGCCACCCTGTACCGCCTGGTGGTGACTGCTTTTCTTCCCGCGATGGAGCAGGGAATGCGGCAAGCACGCCTGTTGACGCTGCGCGTGCGCTTCGCCGCCGCGTTCGGAACGGTGACCTGGTTCACCTGCCTGGCCGCGGCGTTTCTTCTTGTTCAAAACTTATTCGGCGACCGCACCCCGGCCGAGTTTCGTCTGGCGGGGCTGACGGCGTTCTGGGTGGTGATGACCGGAGTGCTGTTGTCGGCGGTCTTGGGTGTGGCGTTAGGAGGGCGCTTCGCGGATTCGGTGAACGCGCTGATCACGCGATCCGATCCGGAACCGCCGCGGGAGTTCGGCCTGGACGAACTGGACGAGGTGGCGGGCTTTCTGGAGGAAACGAAGCAGGTCCGCCGCCTGCATGAGCTGGCTGCCCGGTTGATGCACCTGCGGGACCTGGGCGGGTTCCTGAGCGAGATCCTGGCCGCCGGGCTGGAAACCACGCGCGCCGCGCGCGGTGCGATCCAGTTGCTGGAAGCGGACGGCGTGCTGCGGGTGGCGGCGCAGCAGGGCTTCACGGCCGGCGTGCTGCCGGAGACGGAGAACGCCGGGTCGGATTCGCCCGCGCGACGGGCGATCGCAAGCAGGGCGCGGGTGCTGATCGCCGATCCGGAGCAGCAGGAAGCGGCGGCGGCGCTGCAATGCACCCCGATGATCAGCAACACCGGCGGCATCGCGGGCGTTCTCGTGACCTGCTACGACCGTCCGGCGGCGCCCAATGAACGCGAATCGCGGCTGCTGGACCTGCTGGCCCGGCAGGCGGCAGACCTAATCGAGAAGCAGCGCGAGGAGCACGCCCGGCAGAAGGCGGAAGCGGAATTGCAGCAACGCGCCGTCGAGCTGGATGCGGCGAACCAGAACCTGGAAAAGATCAACGCCGAGCTGGAGGCCTTCAACTACGTGGTGGCGCACGATCTGCGCGAGCCCTTGCGGGGAATCCGCTCCTTCGCGGATCTGGCCATCCGCTGCCTGACGCGGGACGAGGGGGCCAAGGCGCGGGACCTGATTTCCAGGGTCGCCGACATGGGCGGGCGCATGGACGGCCTGATGACGTCCCTGCTCGACTACGCGCGGCTGGGCAGCCAGCCCTTGGAGACAAGCCGGGTTTCCATGCACGCGGTGTTGCGGGACGCGTTGCAATTGATCTCCGCGCAGATTGAAGACACCGGAGCGGAGGTGGTGGTCCGCGAGCCGCTTCCGGGCGTGGAGGGAGACCGGCGGCTGCTCACGCAGGTGGTCATGAACCTGATCTCGAACGGGATCAAGTACAACGATTCCCGGCGCAAGCGGATCGAGGTGGGCGCGGAGCAGGTAGCAGGAGAAACGGTGTTTCACGTTCGCGACAACGGGATTGGCATCGCGCCCGAGAACGCGGTATCCATCTTCCAGATTTTCCGGCGTCTGCATGGCCGCGATTCCTATGGCGGCGGCGTGGGAGCGGGCCTCACCATCGTGCGCCGGATCGTGGAGCGGCACGGCGGAAGAATCTGGCTCGAGTCGCAACCGGGCGCGGGTTCCACGTTCTACTTCACCATCGGACAGAGCACGCTCTATGACACCGCATCCTCGGCGTAGGGCGGCCTGCATCGCGGCGATTCTTCTGCTCGCCGCGGGCGTCGCCGGGGCGCAGGGGATCGCGGGCCGCGTGGCCGACACCTCGTCCGGCGCGGTGGCGGGGGCGCTGGTGCGCGCGACCCATGTCGCATCCCAGCGGACGCTGGAGACCCGGTGCGGCGCCGCCGGAGAGTTCCAATTGGGACCCTTGCCTCCCGGTCCGGTGCGACTGCTGGCCTCGGCGCCCGGATTCTCGGAGCTGAGCCGCGAGTACGTCCTGGGCGAGGACGGACTGCGGGACATCGTGCTGGTTCTTTCGCCCGGAGCGCTGCGACAGGAGATCTCGGTGGCGGCATCGCGAAGCGAGCGCCTGCCCCTAGAACTCCCCGAGAGGGTGACCGTGGCCACGCTGCCCGACATTCAGGCGCGCATGCCGCAAAGCATTGTTCAAGCGGCCGAACGCGCGCCCAACGTCCGGGTGAACGACGTGAATCCGCTGCGCAACCAGCCGGTGATCCGCGGGCTGCGGGCCACGCGAGTGCTGATCACGGTGGATGGAGAACGGCTGAACAATGCCCGCTTCACCACGGAGGGCGCGGGGCTCAGCCCCAGCGTCCTGGAACTGGGGCAGATCGAGGCCGTGGAAGTGGTTTCGGGATCGGCGTCCAGCCTGTACGGGTCCGACGCCATTGGCGGCACGCTGAACCTGATCACCCGGCCGCCGCAACCGGCGAGCGCGGGGCAGTCGCTCGCGTTCCACCTGAGCGGCGAGGGGCACACCGGGAACCGCTTTGGCCGAGGCGGCTTGTCGGCGTTCTACTCCCGTCCCCGGCTGGGCCTGCGCGTGGATCTGCTGGGCGCCAGGGCCGGCAATCTTCGAGCCGGCGGAGGCGGAACCACGCTCGCCGGCGCGGTCGAGCTTGGGACCTTTGCTCAGGAGATTGCCTCTTCGATACGCCAGAACATCGCCCCCGGCTACGCAGTCTACGCGCTGGAACCCGGCGCGGAAGTGAACAGCAGCGGCGGTTCGATCGGGGTGTTCGGCGCGGACCTGCTGCTGCGGCTTGCGGACGCCCAGACACTCCGGGTGCGCGGGAGCCTGAACCGCTCACGCGATCTCGGAGTCCCGTTCACGGGACCGCCGTTTTACACGGCGGGCGGCGTGACCACGCCGTCCAATTTCGATCGCCTCTCGCTGCGCCATGAGGTGCAAGGAAAGCGGGCCTGGTTCGGCCGGCTCTCGCTCGGTTACTTCCAGCAGCTTCGCGAGGCAACCGACGAGAGTCAGGGTTACACGATTGTTCCCGGGTCGAGCTTCGTCACCGGGGCGGGAGGAACGTCCTTCACCGGCCGGGTGTCGCAATTCCTGAAGAATAGCGAGGTGAGCACGTTCAGCGGGAACCAGAATCGCGGCGCTGATGTTCTCGCCGTCCTTGTTCCGCGCGGCAACATCATCTGGACCACCGGCGGAAACTACTGGCGGGATGAGGTGCGCACGCGTTTCTCGCAGGACTCCTTCGATCTCGGCGGCGCGGTGATCGCGCGATTCCGCGACGTGCGCAGCACCGCCGACACGGACTATCAGAACGCCGGGTGGTTCCATCGCGTGGAATGGAGCATGTTGCCGTGGTTGCGCTGGACCGGCGGGTTCCGCCTGGACCGCTGGACCACTTGGGCGAGGCCGGGTGAGGGATTCCCCTCCGGGAACACTCTGGCGGTGCTGAACTCCGCTCTGCCTGCCTTGCAGGCGAATCCGGGTCCGGTGCAGGTGGAAGGCTTGCGGGAGGCGGGCGCCCTGGCGCCGGGCGGAACGGGACTGCGCACCGCGAATCTGGTCGCCACGTGGAATGCGGGTCTGGTGATTCCGACCCGCGCCGGGCTGATTCCGTACTTCCGCTTTGGGACCAGCTTTCGGGTTCCGGAATCCACGTCGCTGTACCTGTTCCGCAGCTTCGGAGCATCGCCCACGGTGTCCACGATTTCGCTGCCGAATACCCGCCTGCAGCCGGAGCGCGGGCGCGAGTTCGAAGGCGGCGTCCGGTGGGATGGACGCCGGGTGCGCGCCGGCGCGGGTTACTTCGTGAACACGCTGCGCGACGCCATCACCGCGGTCACCACGCCGGTGTGCGGACGCCCCGATCCGGTCGCGGGCCTGCTTCCTTCTCCCGTGGCGCCGTGCAATGCGTCGGGAACGCACCTGATTTCCGCCACGCAGAGCGTCAATGCGGCCCAAGCGCGCATTCAGGGTCTGGAGCTGAGCGTGGACAGCTCGTTTCGCATGCTCTCGCTGACCGTTTCTCCGTCGCTGACGTTCAGCACCATTCGCGCCCGGAACTTGAGGGCGGACGTGAACCGGCTGGCGGTGGTGGAGCGCTTCTACGGTCGCGGCGGCGACCCGCTGGAGCTGCGAGGCAGCCGCGAGGACGTGCCGTTCGGATCCATGCCGGATCATCAGGGCGTGGCGGCGCTGCGCGCGGCCAGCGGCGCCGGCCGCTGGTGGGCGGAGTACGAAGTGCTGTGGCAAAGCCGCATCCGGAGGGTGGACCCCAACGATCTGGTCCGGCCGGTGAATACCACCTACCAGCTTCTTCGTTCGTTCGATCCGTTCGCCCGGCACGCGCTGCGAGCCGGAGCCCGCCTGGATGCGGCGTCGCGTTGGACGGTGTTCGGAGCTGTCGAGAACATCGCCAACCGCCTGTACTTTCTTCCGGCGCCGGCGGCATCGCCGGCGGCCGGCCGCTCCTTTGTGCTGGGATTGCGCGCGAATCTGGGGAAAGCGTTATGAGAAGGCACACGTCGGCCTTAGCCGGCGAAACGTGCCGGCCGCCTCTGAGTCTCAGGGGCGGCCTTGTTCACGGATTTTCAGTGCGGGATCGATCCCGGCTTAAGAAGCAGGCTGGCCAGCCCGTCGCGCTTCGAACATGGTTGTAGCACGACGGAGAAAGGGTCCCGCGAGGCGCGGGACCCAAGTTGCTGCGATCATTCGAGATCGAGTTGCGAATCGGTCGTGACCCGGTTCTACGGAGTACACGCCTGGTTCATTGCATGCGCCCTCGAGCCGTCGCTTCCGATGCCGCGCAGCAACTCCTCGAAGGTCTGCAGGGGCGCAGCATTGCCTCCCCGGCCGATCGCGGGCACCAGCGACCACTTGTCTTCGGCGCTGAGCGCGAAGCGCGAATCCGATTCGCTCACCTGCGCCACGCCCGGAGACGTTTCCGCATGACCGTCCGGCACGCAAATGCTGGGGTGGTCGAAGGGAGCGCGCTCGAACCTGACGCGGTCATCGGTTAGCGCCTTCAGGAACGCGACCAGGGCGGCGCGAGCGTCGGGGTCGTTCAGGTTGATGCGTCCGATGCCGGGTCCCAGGTTGCCTCCCTGCGGGAAGTCGCCGTTGCGGGCGTAGAAGTCGATCACCTGTTCCAGCGTGGCCTGCCCGCCGTCGTGGAAGTAGGGCCCGGTGAACTCGACGTTGCGCAGCCCGGGAGACTTGAAGGTTCCGTTGGCGTTGCCAGGACGGCCCAGGGCGAACAAAAGCTGCCCGAAGTCGTCGCGCCCGCCGAGTCCGATATCGTCCTCGAGGGGGGTGACGCCGGTGCGGAAGAATCCGTGAGTGCCGGGGTTGTTAGGATTCGCGCCCGCGCGGAACACGTTGGTGAAGGACGCGGCGGTGGTCTCGGCGCCCTGATGGCAGCCGAGGCATTGCGAGCCGCCGGCTACGAACACCTGAAGTCCGCGAGCCTCCTGCGCGGACAGCGCCTGCCGGTCGCCCGCGAGGAAGCGGTCGACGCGGGTGTCATCGGAGACCAGGGTCGCTTCGTAGGCCTGAATCGCCAGTCCCCAGAACAACGCGAAGTTCAGCTCCATTTGCGTGTAGCGTTCGGTCTCGCCCGCGGTGCCGGACTCGGGCAGCGGCTTGCCGTCGGCGTCGAGCAGCGTGGGGGAACTCCAGTATTCAGGCCGGAAAGCGGTCTGGATCAGGAACGCATACGAGTACTCCCCGCGCAGACCCTTGCCTTCGGTGTTGGCCATGAATCCGAGCACACTGTCGTCGGGCGAGACTTCCTGCCGGCCGAGAGCGGTGAGTGCGAGCATCTTCTTGGCGAGCTTGGGCCACTGGCGGCCGCTATAGGACATCTCCACCGCGTTCAATGCGGGGCCGACGGCTTGCGAAGCCAGGCTCGCGTTGGTGATGTGCACGGCTTCGCGCCGCAGTTCGCCGTCAACCAGGACGAGAGCATTGGCATTGGGGTCGGAATCGCCGAAGGGGGTGGCGCCGGTAAATGTGCTGCTGGCGCGCCCATCCCAGAAGTTGCGGACGTTGAAGACGGCGTTGATGACGGAAGGGGTGTTGCGCGCGGTCACCTGGCGGAGCTTGACGCCGGCCAGGGTCGCCGAGGAACCAGAGCCGGAAGCCCCGTCCTCAACTTCGCTTTGCGGCAGGATGTCACGGAACACGCGTTCGAACACGCCCGCCGAGCCGGCCACCTGGCGCGTGTCGCGCAGCACTTCGGAGCGGTTGTTTAGAGGGTTGGCCAGTTGATGGAAGGGGAAATCGCCGGAAGTGAGCACGCGGTTCAACTCGATTTGCGAGGTGCGATTGGCGGGGCTGGCGAGCTGGTTTTGGCGACGGTGGTCCGCTCCCGCGTGGAAGTGGCAGGTGGCGCAGGCGGTGCGTCCGTCGCTGCCGGCCTGCATGTCCCAGAACAGGGCCTTGCCGAGCGCGATCAACGCGCCCTGGTCCTGAATGTACTTGTCCGCGCCCACGGGCTGGGGGACGGGGACGTCGCGAAGCGCGGTGATGCGGCCGGGAGGGCCGCCGGGTCCGGGTCCAGGACCGCCGGGGCCTTGGGCGGCCATGGGCGAGGTGGCGGACAGCGTCAGAGTCAGGGAGAGAATTGTCCGCGAGATCCGCAGCATTCTGTTGGGGTGATGCTTTGGGATGGTCATGCCCCATTGACGCATGTTCCTGAAAACA
>CAYOQB010000205.1:0-7573 GCA_964406035.1 uncultured Solibacteraceae bacterium
CTTCGCTTCCAGGATCGCCCGGTACTTGTTCAATTCGGTCTTCGTCATTTTCGGTCTCCTCTATCTTTTTTTTGTTTTGTTGTTCAGTATCGCTATAGACGCTTAAACTGGGAAAAAGGTTCAGGCAACTCCATTCCGCTCGTTGCCGAGCAGGGAAGCCCATTCCAAACACTCTTCTCGGATTCTGTTTTCGCGAACAGACGAACCTGCCGCGACTGAGTTCCGGAGACGCTGCCGCCGGGTTGAGCGTGCAGTGATGGCGCCGTTGGCACCGCAAGGGAGAGCGTCGGCCGGCTGCCGCCGGCTGTTGGCCAAGTCGCTTGCTCCCGAGTGAAGATCATAGCACACCTGTCAAGCAATCCATCTTCCAAATCCGCTACCCTACCGGGCGCTCGCAATCTAATCGGCTCCACGACCCGTTTCCATTACGGGAATGCACGTTTTGACGAATCCGCCCGGCCGAGGTTTCAACTTCGCAACCCGCTATACTGGTCTTCCTGGATCGCGAAAAATCTCCGGAAAACAGCTCGCATGACCCGCGGTAGTCTCGCTCTCGCCTGTATCCTCTTCATTCTGTTGTCTATTCCCTTCGTCGAGGGGGCGGGGATCTACGAGGACGAGGCCCTCTTCGCGGCTCCCCTGTATGACCCAGGTACGGCGTTCCACCGCATTCGGATTTTTCAGCGCGACTACCCTCTGATGCTGATGAGCTACCTGGGTGCGCTCAAAACCTGGCTGTACGCCGGAATTTTCGCCCTGTTCCCGCCCTCGGTGTGGTCGCTGCGCCTCCCGGTGGTACTTTTTGGGACTGCAAGTGTCTTTCTTTTCTTTCACGTGACCAACTCCCTGGCGGGACGGAGGGCAGCCGTGGCCGCCGCCTTCCTGCTCGCCACCGATCCGGTGTATCTGTTGACCAATGTTTACGACTGGGGTCCGGTGGCGGTGCAGCATCTCTGCCTGCTGGGCGCGGTTCTGGCGCTCACGCGCTTTGTTCAAACCGAGTCACGGCGGGCCCTGGCGATCGCTTTTGCGTTGATGGGATTCGGGTTATGGGACAAGGCGCTGTTGGTGTGGAATCTGGCGGGCCTCGCCGCCGCGCTGCTGGTGGTCTATCCGGGCGACGTCCGCTACCGCCTGAATTCCCGCAATGCGCGGATCGCGGCGATCGCCTTTCTGCTGGGTGCGCTGCCGCTGGTCCTCTATAACATCCGCCGCGGCGGCGCCACCGCGCGCGCCAATTTGTCCATCACCACCTCTGAATATGGACAGAAGTTCGAGCACCTGAAACTGACCACCAGCGGCACTTCCATGTTCGGATTCCTGGTCCACGAGGAATGGGAGGATCATGCGCGCCCCGCGGTGACGACGTTGGGCCGGGCCGGGGCCGCTGTGCGAGATCTGGCGGGAGAGCAGCGGTTCACCTGGATTCCCTACGCCTTCCTGGCGGCGCTGGCCCTGATCCCGGTATGGTGGCGCACCGCCTCGCGCCGCGTCTTGTTGGCCGCGCTGGTGTTTATGACTGTCGCCTGGGTGCTGATGGCTTCCACCCGCGGCGCCGGCGGCTCCGCGCACCACGTTATGCTGCTCTGGCCGGCGCCCCTGTTCTTCATCGCCGCTGCATTTGCCGCTTCCACCGAGCGGCTGCCGCGCGGCATCCTGACTCTGCTGGTGGCAGCCCTGTGCATCAAGAACGTGCTGGTGCTGAATCAGTACCACCTGCAACTGGAGCGCAACGGCGCTTCCACCAACTGGTCGCGCGCCATCTTCACCTTATCCGACAGGCTCGCCGGCTCGCAGGACCGGATTTACTCGGTCGATTGGGGCATCGTCAATCCGGTGCGACTGCTGCACGACGGGCGGCTGGATCTCCGCCTGACGCCGGATTGGACCCGGCGGGAGGAGTTGACGGATCGCGAACGCGACGAGCTGCGGCGGCTGTTCTCCGATCCGAAAGCGCTGTTCGTCCACCACCATAATCCCGGCGATGAAGTTTTCACCGGCGCGGGGGAGCAATTGAACCGGCTGGCGGCGGCGGAGGGCAAGGTGCGGGTAGTGGAACAAGTGATCGCCGATCCGCACGGGCGGCCCATTTACGATCTGTTCCGCTTCCGCTCACCGTAGTTCGACGGATTGGACGATCACGCCGAGGTCGCGGGGATCGCCGGGCGCGCGGCGGGTGCGGTCCACCTCCAGTTGCAGTTCCGTTCCGCTGGCAGGCACTTCTCCGGACCAGCGGAACATGCCCTCCTGCCGGATCGCGATGGTCCCGGCGGCGGTCCGGCCGAGCGTCAGGCGCAGCGTTACCGGGACCACAAGGGCGGGAGCATAGCCTTCGATGGTCAACCCGCGCGGCGCGAACGGCAACTGCATGGATGCCCGCCTCGCGATCCAGCGGAAGCCACTTTCGGGAGCATGCCAGCCGTCGCGAACCCAGCGTTCGCTGGCGGGATCGCCGAGTTGGATCCGCCAGCCTCCGGAACGTCCGCCGGCGATGGTGCGGTACCGCGCGGTTTCCTCGTCCCAGACGCCGCCCTCATTCACCAGCACCACGGCCTCGCCCCCGCCGAGCAATCGCGCGGCTTCCTCCGGCGCGATGCGCCAGCGCCCCAGCGATCCGATCTCCTCGCGCACGCGGACCGCGTTCTCCGTCCCCGGCGCGAGGAACACGCGGTTGAGGCCGAACAGCCGGAACGGCTCATCCTGGAACCCACTTTCAAACAGTTCGCGATCCACGCCCGCCAGCAGAATCGCCGCATCGGGCGATTTGCGGTGCGCCTCGCGGGTCGCGAGCAGCAAATCCCGCATGGCGGCGGTACGCTGCGCATACCACCGCAGGCCGGTGCGCACCTCGGTGATGTGCCCGACCGCGTACGCCGCCGCGATCGCGGCGAAAGCAACGGTGCGAATCCGCGAACGCTCCGCCAGCGCCGAACCAGCGATCCAACATAAGCCGAGCGACGGCAGCGTCAGGTAGTAATCGGTCACATGCCCGGCGAGCGGCAGCACCGGCGCCAGCAGCAGCACAAACCACGCCGCCGCGAACCAGTTCTCGCGGGTGGGCCTGATCAGCAGAGCCGCCCCCAGGCCCAGGCCGCTTGCGATGCGAATGGCGATCTCCGGCAGTCCCCAGGCGGGGCTGACGTTCTCCGCCAGCCCTTCCGGTCCAAGCGTCCAGACCAGGTACCGCCACAGGCGGGAGATCAGGCCGGCATCGAAGCTCATCGCGTAGGTGGCTGAGGCAGGCTTCGCGATCAGCCACAGATGAACGGCGGCGAACGCAATCGCCGGGACAAACAGCGGCAGCACGCGGCGTAACTCCTTGGGACGCATCAGCCAGCAGTACGCCGCGGCGATCGCCGGATACATCACGGTCACTTCCAGCGCGCCGAATCCGGCCAGGTAAAAGGCCCATTGGGCGACCTCATACCGCCGCCGTCCGGTTTCCAGATAGCGAAGCAGGCAGTAGAACGCCGCCAGCAGGCACAAGCTGTACAACTGCTGGTTGTAAGCCGCCGCCCACGAGACCGAGACCAGGATGCGGGCGTTGATCAGCCACAGCCCGGCGGCGGCGAACCCCGCCGCCCGGCTCCCGCTGAGCATTTGTCCAACGCGCGCCGCCAGCATCAGATTCGCGGCGAACGTAACCAGCGACAGCACCCGGAAGGGCAGGGGATTCAGCCCGAACCACTCGCCGAAGACGAGAAACGGGAGCCTCTCGCTGAACACGCGGACGGTGCCTTGAGCGAACGGCCGGAACAGGGCGTAGCTAAGAGGCTGCAGCCGCAGGCTCAGCCAGGCAAAGTCATCGCCCAGGAACCACACCCGAAACACCGGGAAGTAAAGCGCCAGCAGAGCCGCGGCCAGAATCAGGTAGGGAGCGCGCGGGGGCATGGAATGTCCCAGGATAGCGGAATCGCGATTCGCTATCATGCGTCCAAAGGCCAGTTGGAGGATTCGCTTGTTTCTTTTTGCAACGCTGCTGTTTGCTTCGTTGGGCGACTTTGTCCTGGACAGCGGACAGCGCCTGCTGGATCTGAAGGTGGGCTACCGCGTCTTCGGCAAGCTGAACGAAGACAAGTCGAACGTGGTCCTGTTCCCGAGCTGGTTCAACGGCAAGAGCGCGGATCTGGTGACGTACATCGGCCCCGGCCGCTTCGTCGACGATTCCCGGTTCTACGTGATCGCGATGGATAACATCGCCAACGGCGTGTCCACCTCGCCCTCCAACAGCGAAAAGCAGAAGGCGCAGGCGTTCCCGCGAATCAGCATGCGCGACACCGTGCGCGTGCAGCACGCGCTGCTCGACAAGCTCGGCATCCGCAAGGGATACGCGGTCATCGGGATCTCCATGTCGGCGATGCAGGTGTACCAGTGGGCGGCCAGTTACCCCGATTATTTCGAGAAGGCGGTGCCCATCGTCGGCACGCCGCGCATGTCGGAGAAAGACATCGCGCTGTGGACCACGTTTGTGCGGGGCATGGGCCGCGACGGCGCGGGAGGCGCGGGATTGCCCCTGCCTCGCGATCCGCGTTCGATTCTGGACCTGCTACAGCGGGTCCCGTGGCGGCGCATCCCCGGCATGAGCCCGGCGGCGCGGGAACAACTGGGACAGATTTTCAACGCCGGCGGGACCAGCATCGACATCGATCCGCTGGACGCGCTGCGGCAGTTCGAGGCGATCACCGGACATGACGTGACGCTGAGCTTCGGCCGGTCCCTGGATCGCGCCGCGAAAGCGTCCAAGGTAAAGATGCTCGCGGTGGTGGCGCAGACCGACCAGGCGATCTCGCCGGAGGCGCCGCTGCTGTTCGCCAAGTCTCGCGGCGACCGCATCATGACGCTCGACAGCCCCTGCGGGCACGCCGCGTTCAAGTGCGAGCGCGACCAGATCTCGCGCGAGGTGGGCCAGTTTCTGGAAACACGCGCTCCGTAAGCGCCGGCTGTACAGTGCCGGTTGACAACGTTCGCGCGGCGATTCTGTTTTGATGTAGACCATCTGGGTTCCCCAAAAGGAGGGTCTACGAATGATCAGACTTCGCGCGGTAGTCCTGGCAACTCTGCTGACGGCTTGCGCCGCATGGTCTCAGGTGGTTTCGGGCACGATCGCGGGCAGCGTGGTGGATCGGTCCGGCGCGGCCATCCCGCGCGCGTCCGTGACGCTAACCAATCTGCAAACCGGCGCGGTGCGCCAGGCCCCTTCGGACGAAGCGGGACGCTTTCTGTTCGCGTCGCTGCCGCCGGGCGAGTACAAGCTCGCGGCCTCGAACGCCGGCTTCAAATCGGCCGAGATTTCGAATATCGGCCTGCTGATCGACCAGACCTTGCGCTATGACGTGGTCCTGGACGTCGGCGAAGTGAGCGAGCGCGTCACCGTGGAAGCCTCCACCGCCGCCCTGCAAACCGATAACGCCACCCTGGGGCAGGTGATCGAGCAGAAGTCGGTGACGGAGCTGCCGTTGAACGGGCGCAACTTCCTGCAACTGGCGACGCTCTCGGCGGGCGCGATCGCCGCGACAGGCGGAACGGCGCAATCGGCGCGGTACGGCCGCAATGAAATCACCGTGCACATCGCCGGCGCCCGCGCCAGCTTCAACAGCTTCCTGATCGACGGCGTGGAAGCCCGCGGCGCGCGCTTCGGCGAGATCTCCATCCTGCCCTCCGTGGACGCCATCCGCGAATTCAAGATCCAGCGCAGCCAGTTCTCGGCCGAGTACGGCTCCAGCCCCGGCATCATCAACGTCTCCATCCGCTCCGGATCGAATGAGTTTCACGGCGCGGCGTATCATTTTCTGCGCAACAACATCTTCGACGCGCGCAACTTCTTCGACGAGGACCGCAAGCCGGACTTCCGCCTGAACCAGTTCGGCGCGTCCATCGGCGGGCCGGTGATCCGCAACCGGGCGTTCTTCTTCTTCAACTGGGAGTCCCGGCGGCAGCGGCGGTCGAACACCGATTTCGCCACCGTGCCGCAGCGGGCGTGGCTCGACGGCGATTTCTCCGGGCTTTCGACGGTGATTCGCGATCCCTTCAACAACAACCAGCCGTTCGCCGGCAACCGCATTCCGCCGGATCGCATCAATCCGATCGCGCGGCGCATGAATGCGTTCATCCCCGCGCCGAACCTGCCGGGCACGGTCCTGAACCTGGTGGGGACGCCCAAAACCAGCGACGACTTCGACCAGTTCCATGTCCGCGGCGATTACACGATCTCGCAAAACGACAGCTTCTTCGTCCGCTACTCCAAGTCCAACTGGGACCTGACCGAGCCGGGACTGCAGCCCTTCCAGGGCGCCTTCCTGCCCTTGAACGCGCACAACGCGGTGTTCCAGGAGACGCACATCTTCGGTCCCGCCACCGTGAACACCTTCAAGCTCGGCTTCAACCGCGCGTTCGCGGGCGCGAACGTGATTCCCGCGCCGACCAATCTCGCCGCGGAGCTGGGCTTCGCCAACCTGCAGGTGGAAGAGCAGGATTACAATCTGCCGCGCTTCACCATCGCCGGGCTCAGCAACATGGGCCATACCGAACAGACCTTCCGCAACTACACCAACCTGTATACGCTCAGCGACACCATGTCGGTGGTGCGCGGACGCCACTCCATGACCTTCGGCGGCGACATCCGCCACAACCGTAATCCCCAGGTCACCACCAACCAGACCAACGGCCGGCTGACGTTTCAGGCCCGATACACCGGGCACGCCTTCGCGGATTACCTGCTGGGAGCGTACACCCAGGGCCTGGTGCGATCGCTGTACCGCGCGGGCGATTTCCGCCAGACCGCGTACGCCGCGTTCTTCCAGGATGACTTCAAGGTCACTTCCAAGCTCACCTTCAACTTGGGCGTCCGCTACGAATACACCCAGCCGCTGCGCGAGCTCGGCGGCGGGGAAGGCGTGTTCGATCCGACCATCCCGGGCGGCGGAGCTCGCGTCGCCAATCCGCCGAGCACGTTCGGAACCAACATTGTCGCGCCCTGGCTGAGGGTCGGCGATGTGCGTCCCGGCGTGGTGACTCCGGACTTCGCCGATTGGGCGCCGCGCTTCGGCTTCGCCTACCAGATGCTGCCCGGCACCGTGCTCCGCGGCGGCTATGGCATCTTCTACGCGCAGAATCAAGGCAACTACACCATCACCGTGTCCAACAATCCCGGCGCGGTGATCGAGCAGACCCTCACCAACGTCGCGGCCGGGCAGCGGCCGCGCCTGATGAACACCCTATGGGACAGCCCCCAAACCGTCACCTCCCTGGGCGGCGCGCCGTCGCTGAACACCGTGGATGTGGATCGCAACAGCCCGTACCTGCAGCAGTGGAATTTCAACATCCAGCAGAAGCTGCCGTTTGAAACCGTGCTGGAGATCGGCTACACCGGCAACAAGGGAACCAAGCTGCAGAGCCGGGAGGATATGAATCAGGCGCGGTTGAACAACCCCGGCGAGAACCTGTCGGTGCAGGCCCGCCGCCCGTTCTCGACCTTCTCCAGCATCTTCATCAATCCGTCGGCGGAGTGGTCGAACTACCACGCCATGATGATTCGCGCGGAGCGCCGCTTCTCGAAGGGGTTCCAGGTGCTCGC
>CAYOQB010000206.1:0-7525 GCA_964406035.1 uncultured Solibacteraceae bacterium
CGATGCCGCGGGCCGAAGATATCCGCTGTCTTCATTGCAACGGCCGCATTCCGCTTTTCCGCAAGATCAAGGATGGGCAGTTCTGTTCGGACACCCATCGTCGCATCTACACGGCGGAGCAGGAGCGGATGGCCGTGGATCGCCTGCGCAGCGGACGCGAGACCTTGGATGCGGCCACAGCAGTCGCCGACCCGCAGGTCGTCCCGCCGCTGCAGTGGACCCCGGAGCTGGCTTCCCCCGAGCCGATGATCGAGAGTCTGCTCTCGCTTTGGGGCCATGTTTCCGAGCACAGCGACTGGCAATCCGACCCGCTGCCCGCCGCATCCCCGGCGGAACCGCTCCGGCCGCTGCGTGCCGGCGGTTGGGAGGAGCGCTCCCCCGGTCCGGCGGGCTTGGTCCAAATGGCTGTCGGCGCCGGCAACGGAAGGGTCACCCTGCTGGGCTTCTCCGGGGCGCAACTGCCCGAATACCTGGATATCCCGTTCCCCAACACGCGACCTCTGGCCGGCCATTGGAGCCGTCGCTTTGCCCCGCTGCATTGCCTGACGCCCGGCGGCGGCTGGAATTGGGCCCGGTTGTCCTCCGAAGCAGTTTCGTTTTCCGGCCTGGCGCCGCGGGACCGCGAGATCGCCCCCGAGTGGGCGGGCATGAGCAGCCGGCCGGTGGACATCGGCAGCCTGCTGGACCTGCTGCCCTGGTGCGCATGGACGGTGCGGATCGCGCCGGGAGCCGGCGCGGCAATGCCCTCCGTTCCGCGGCGCGCATCTTCGGTCCAGACGGACCCGCACGGCGAGCCCTGGAAGCCGGCCGCGACCGCCTCTCCGGTGGCCCAGGTCGGCATCGCCCGGCTGGAACGACTCCCGCTGGAAAGCACCACGCTGGTCCACGGAACCTGGTCGCCTGGGGTGGCGCCGCTGCCCGCACCGGTGAACCGGCCGCGCACGCCTTCCCGGACGGTCGCCTTTGAAGGCAGTCCGATGCACGCGGCGTCGATCGCTTTCGGCGGGCGATCCGCCCATGCCCGGGCGATCCAACCGGCGATCGGGGAGTTGCAGGCCGAAGCTTTCGCGGGCGCTGTGTATCCGCCCTCGTCGAGCTTCGTTCGCGGCCAGGCGATTGAGCAAACGACGGAGATCCGGCGATCGGTTCCGGTGATTCCCGCGCCGCGCACGCTGATCCGCGAGTTTGTCGCGCCCGAGCGGGCGGAGGGCGTTCTCTCGCCCGGCGCCGCCGGCTGGGTCTGGCCCCCTCGGCCGGCGCTGACACCCGCGGGCGAAGTGCCCCTGCTGGCGGGCGCCTTACTGCCCGAGACCTTCCCGTTCGTCTGGACCCGGCCGCGCCTGTTCGTCGAGCCGGTGGAAGTGCAGATCGCCCGGGTGCAGGTGGCGACCCGACCGGGCGCCGCGCCGAAGCCCTCGAAGTCGATCCTGAAGCTCGCCCCGGAACGCCGCGCGCTGCCCTTTGTCCGCTTCTGGGCGAACGCGCCGCGCGACCTGAAAGTAATGACCCTGGCGCTGCCGGTCCTTCTGCTGCTGGCGATCAAGCCCAGCCTGCCCAAGGTCGCGGTGTCGGCGCCCAACCTGGCGGACCTGAAGGTTCCCCAGGCCATCACCGAGCCGTGGGGCGCGGTGCAAAAGAACATCCTGAACCGCGCCGGCGTCGAGTACTCCGACGACTTCCGCACCGGGCTCGACCACTGGACCAGCCGCGGCGACGCCCACAACTCCTGGACTTATGACGCGGCCGGCTTTGTCCAGCCCGGTCCGCTGGCCATCTATAAGCCGTCCATGAACCTGCAGGATTATCAGGCGCAGTTCCTGGGCATGATCGACCGCAAGGCGCTGGGTTTCGTGTACCGCGCCGCGGACCTGGAAAACTTTTACGTTCTGAAGCTTACGGTGCTGAGGCCGGGTCCCATGCCGACCATCGGGCTGACCCGCTACGCGGTGATCAACGGCAAGGCCGAACCCGCTCACGTGACTGTATTGCCGATTACAGCCCGGCAGGACATGTTGTACCGGGTGCGGCTGGATGCACGCGGAGAAAATTTCGCTGTAACGATTCAGGGCACTTTGGTCGATTTCTGGTCTGACAGCCGATTGAAGACCGGAGGAGTTGGATTTTTCTGCGGCAAGGGTGAAGAGGCCCGCGTCCGCTGGATCCAGGTATCGCATCAGTACGACGCGCTCGGAAGGCTCTGTGCTTATCTGGCGCCTTATAACATCCAGACTGCGAACGGGAGTTGGAGACCATGAATTCACGTAAAAAAGGCTCGGAAGCACCAGGAACGGCAACCGAAATCCGCGCCAAGGCGGGACGGGCGGTCCCACCCAGCCTGGCCAAGGCGGTTTCCCTGCATCTGGAGGGAAAGCGCGAGGAAGCGCTCAAGGAGTTAAACGCCTCCCTCGAAGCGGGCGAGGAGACTCCCGAGGTGTATTCGGCCAAGGGCCACATCCAGTTCGAGCTCGAACAGTACGAAGACGCCATCCGCAGCTACGCCAAGCTGCTGACGCTGCAGCCGGGGCATCCCACCGCCAACTTCAATCTGGGCATCTGCTACGAGAAGCTGGCCCGCTGGCAGGACGCCGCCGACGCCTTCCAATCTTCCCTGAAGGCCGACCCGAGCCGTCTCGAAGCACAATTGGGCCTGGGCATCTGCCTGCTGCACCAGGAAAAGCCGGAACCGGCCATCGAGCACTTCGATCGCGTGCTCGCCAAGCAGAGCGAGCATGAGACCGCGCAGTTCGGCAAGGCGGTGGCTCTGCAACTGCTCTGGAAGTTCGACGAAGCCACCTCCATCTACAGCCGGATCCTCGAACAGAACCCGGAGAGCGAAGAGTGCCTGGTGAACCTGGTGACCATCGGCATGGCCCGCAAGGAGCCCGACGTCATCCGGCAGTACGCCGAGCGCCTGCTGCAACTCCGTCCGTTCTCGCAAACCGCGCTGGAGGGGCTGGCCACCTGCGCCTTCGGCTCGCAGGACTGGGAAGCGGCGTCCCGCTTCTGCGCCAAGCTGGTCGAGTTCACCCCGGATCATTTCGAACGCTGGTTCAACGTCGGCGTGGCTCACCAGAAGTGCGGCCGCCTGGATCAGGCGCGGCACGCCTATCAGGAAGCCGTGCGCATCCGCCCCGACGCCAAGCAGGCGCATGTCAACCTGGGCATCGTGGAACAGGAGATGGGCAACCTGAAAGCCGCGCGCGAGAGCTATGAGCGCGCCCTGAAGATCGCGCCCGATCTCGCCGACGTCCTTTATAACCTCGCCAGCGTGCTGGAACAGCAGGGCGAAAAAGAAGAAGCCGAGCGCCTGTACGTGAAGCTGCTCACCCGCACGCCGGACTGGGAAGACGCCTGGTTCCGCCTGGGATACCTGCGGCTGCAGCGCGGCGAGCATCGCGGCGCCGCCGAGTCGTTCCAGCATTGCGTCCGGAAACGCTCGCCCTGGCCGGAGGCTCAATTGAACCTCGGCCTGGCGCTGTGGCACATCGGCGATCAGGAGAACGCCGCCAAGTCCTTCGAGGCGGTGCTCGAGCAGGATGCCCATTCCATCGACGCGCTGCGCGGCCTGGCCGCCCTCGCCGTCGAAAAGGAAGACCTGGAGAAAGCCCTGGACCTGCAGGCGCGCCTCATCGAGGCGGGCGAACGCACCCCCGAGCTCTTCTACAACACCGGCCTGCTGCTGCAGAAGTCCGGCCAGCATCAGGATGCCATCCGCCTGTACCAGGAAGCCCTGGCCGAACGGCCCAACTTCGCCGAAGCCCTGCTGAACCTGGGCCACGCGCTGAAGGCCGCCGGTCAGATCGAGGAAGCGCGCACCTGCTGGAAGAAGGCGATCGAGCAGAAGCCGGAGCTCGCGCAAGGGTACTTCGAGCGCTGACGCGCCCCGCGCCGGCGCCACGGCCGACATGTCGCTGATCCAGGAAACCTCACGCCGCGACGCCCTCAGTTGGCGCCAGAAGTCCGCCTTCAAGCGGAACTTCGAGCTGGCGGCAGGCAACCGCGCCCTGGCCTCCCTCAACTTCGAAAAGGTGTTCGGCGGACTCGCCAGCGGCGAGTTCGACGGCTGCGTCTACAAGCTGGTCCGTTCCGGAATCCTGCAACCCCGCGTCGTCGTGACGGATCACGAAGGCAGGGGACTCGCCCGCTTCCGCGCCAACTGGACCGGCGGCGGCACCGTGGACTTCGAGGACGGCACGCGCCTCGTCTGGAAGCCCACCAATTTCTGGAAATCGGAATGGGGGTTTGTCGGCGCGGATCGCGAACCGGTGATCCGCTTCTTCCAGCAGTTGGGAGTCTTCCGCAGCGGCGCGCGGGTCAGCGTGCCCGTGGAAGGACCCCACATCCCCGTTCTGGCGTTGCTCGGCTGGTATCTGCTGGTGCTGTGGACCGAGGAAGCCGAGCGTCGCGAGAAGGCCGCCGGCTAACCGTCCCAGCGTCGCGACACCCGCAACAGCCCGAACACAAACGGCGCGATGAAGTAGTAAATCTTCGTTCCAGCCACCTCGTAGAAGTGTGACCAGAAGATCCACCGCCACCCATCCCAGCCCGCCGCCGGAACGAACGCCCCGGACGCATCCCGAAACGAGACGTAGCGCGCCCCCAGCAGGTGCAGCGGCTCGAACGTCAGCAACACGTAGATCGCCAGCCCCGCGTACCAGTAACCGAACAGGCGAAAGCCGTTGCCGCCCTTGAACCATAAAAGGACCAGGGCAACCACAATCCACGCGATGCCGAAGAACATCGACTCCGGCGAGAACATCGGACGCGCCGAGCTCACCGGCTGGCCCTGCGCCAGGAAACCGACCAGCGTCGCCAGCGCCACGATCAGCAGGCACAACCCAGCCCACAGCTTGCGTCGGCTGCGATCCTCCAGGTTCAGTTCAAAGGCGTCCAGGTACATGTAGCCCATCATCGCCAGGATGCCCCCCTCGGCGAAGCCCTGGAAAATCCAGCTCACCCGGCCCGGCAGTTGCAGCCCGAACACCGACAGCGAATAGTCCGGACCCCGCAGCCCGCCGGTAATGAGCCGGTACTCCATCAACCCCTGGAAAAACACCCCGCTCAGGAACATCACCAGATAATTGGCATCCCCGCGGCGGATCCAGAAGTACAGCGAAACCGCGAGCCCCACCAGCATCAGCAGGGCCCGCGTTTCGTAATAACCGGCGTGATCGAACGAGCGCGTCAGGTAAGGCGTCAAATCGGAACCCCCGTGGGCGGAATGTGACCTTGCGGAGCGGAATTCCTTCTGCAACCCCGCACCCGCTCCTCGGAGCGCATCCGGCGATTATAACCTGCTTCCGGGAAGCCCACCCCAGCTCCGCCGCCCGCGGAACTCCAAAAAACTTCACTCCGCTCGAAAGTTTCCCCTTGCGCGTTCGTACAACCAATTATGGAAGACGCGGGAGGCTGGGACCTCTTGGCCCGCGCGGCGAGGAAACCGGACGCCGGCAGCACCGCCGAAAGCGAACGCCTGCTGGCGGACGGATTCGCGGCGGGCGATCCCAACTGTTTCGCCGAGCTGTACCGCCGCGCCTACCGCCGCGTGCGTGGTCTGGCCCGCCACCTCCTGGGCTCCGAGGCGTCCGCCGAGGACGCGGCGGCGGAAGTGTTCGTGCGGGCCGCGAAATCCCGCGACAGCTTCCAGGCATCGGCATCTCTCGAAAAGTGGCTGCTGGCGATCACCGCCAACCTGTGCCTGGACCGCCTGCGGCGCAGATCGCGCGAGCAAAGGATCTTCACGGATCAGCCCCCCGGCGAGTTTCCCGTGCGCGACCAGGCCCCGGACGCGCTGACGCTCGCGCTGATGGCGGAGCGCGGCGAGGAGTTGCGGCGCCATGTGGCAACGCTGCCCGACCGCTTGCGCCTGCCGTTGACGCTGCGCTACTACGCGGATCTCAGCTATCAGGAAATCGCCGCGGAGTTGGGCATGGAGAAGCGTGAGGTAGCGGCCCTGATCTTCCGCGCCAAGCGAATCCTGCGGGGCCAGCTTGCCGGGCACGAAAGGAACCAATCGAGATGAACTGTCCCACGATCGAGGATCTGGAGATGTTCGCGGCCGGCGAGCTTGCCGAGACTGGCGATCACGTGGGGGCGTGCCCGGCATGCCGTGAGCTCACAGCGGCGCTTGCGCGGGAGAACGCGTTGCTCGCCGCGGCGCTCACCGCCGAGCCGTCACCCTGGCCGCGACTGGCCCAACTCGGTTCGGTGATCGCGGCCGCGGCGGCGGTCCGCGCCGGCTGGTCGCTGTGGCCGGACGTGCTTCCGGAGTTCGTTCGCTTGGTGGACCCGGGCGCGCTCGCCGCGTCCGCTGCCGTCCGCGCCGCCGCCTGGGTGCGCGCGGAGGGGCTGCTCATGATGCTGCTCGCCGCCGCCCTGCTGCTCTCGGCCAGATTCGCGCGCCGGGGCCTGGCGGTTCTGCTGCTGCTTTCCCTGGCGATCCCCTCTCAGGCCCTGACGCGGCGCGGCGGGGAAGCCGTGGAGGTCGCGGCAACCGAGACCATCACCGATTCGCTGCTCGCGCTGGGCGACACGGTGACCATCTCGGGCACGGTGCAGGGCAACCTGCTCGGCTTCGCGCGGCGCATCGAAGTGCGTGGTCGCGTCACCGGGTCCCTGATCGCGCTTGCCGAGCGGATCGAGCTTCGCGAAGGCGCGGTGGTGGAAGGCGACATCATCGCCGCCGCCGGCAGCGTACTCCTGGATCGCGGCAGCCGGGTGCAAGGCGGCGTGATCGCCGGATCGGACCGCATCCGGCTGGCGGGCGAGGTGGATCGCGCGGTGCTCGCCGGAGCCGATGCCATCACCGCGGCGGGCGGGGTGAAGGGCGAATTCAGCGTGAGCGCCGCGCAACTGATCCTGGAACCCGCGGCCCGCCTGGAGGGCGGACTGCGCGCCGAGCTTGCCTCAACCTCTGGCCTGCGAAGGTCGCCGCAAGCGGTCGTCAGCGGCCCCAATGAAGTCACGGTAGAGACCAGCGAATATGCCGAGCCATTCTTCTACATCTGGGCAGCCGCCCAGTTCGCCGGCACGCTGCTGATCGCCTGGCTCTGGTGGCGGATCTCCCCGGCGACGCTCGCCCGCTGCACCGACGCCGCCAAGCTCTCCTGGCGCAGCGCCGCCGCCGGACTGGCCGCCGTGGTCCTCATTCCCGTGGCCGCCCTGATGCTGGCGATCTCACTCGCCGGGTTGCCGCTCGCGGCCGCGCTGCTTGCCTTGCTGGCATCGGGAGCGTTCCTGGCGAAGATCCCGGTGGCCCGGCTGATCATGGCCGGAAGAATTCCCGGCGCCATGCGTCAGACGATCCTCGGACTGCTCCTGATCACCATCGCGATCCGCATCCCGTACGCGGGACCTGCGATCTCCGCGGCAGTCGTGCTGGTGGGGTTCGGCGCGTGCGTGTGGGAAGCGGCGCGCGCCGCCTCCGGTGCCTGGCGCAACCCCGCCTAAGTCGCAATCAGTCCCCGGCTTGGAACAACCCCCGGTACTTCTCCGGAATCTTCTTCGGCTTGCGATCCGTGCCCAG